>NZ_JBSGCR010000025.1:0-109982 GCF_053601935.1 Streptosporangium sp. NPDC004631
TTGTGCTGTACACACGGGTGATGTACAGGCCCCGCGAGCCCTCAGCCACCGCACCGGGGCGGGGCTGCGGGGCGCCCCCGCCGCACACCGGGTGTGTTTCCACGCGCCGGGCGCCCGCGCGGGTCAGGCGTCGCGTTCGGGGTCGAGCGGGACCAGCAGTTCGTGCAGTTCCGCGAAGAGCCCCGGTGCCGCGCAGATCGTCAGCTCGGGACTGTACGGCCTGCCGCGCAACCCGCCGATCCTGGCCCCGGCCTCGACGGCGATGAGACCGCCGGCCGCGTAGTCCCAGTACTCAGGGCCGCGTTCGTAGAAGCCGTCCACCCGCCCGGCCGCCACCGAGCACAGATCCAGGGCCGCCGAGCCGCCGCGGCGGATGTCACGGACACGCGGCAGCACGTGGGCGAGCACCTCGGCCTGGACCTTCCGCCGGCCGGTCCCGTAGCCGAACCCGGTGGCGATCAGCGCCCGGTCCAGCGGCACCCCGGTGTTGCAGCGCAGCCGTTCCCCGGCCAGCCAGGCGCCCTCGCCCCTGGCCGCGGTGAAGACCTCGCCCCGGGGCACCGCGTTGACCACGCCCGCGACGACCTCGCCGTCGACCTCGACCGCGATGCTGACCGCCCACTCGGGCAGGCCGTACAGGAAGTTGACCGTTCCGTCGATCGGGTCCACGATCCAGCGGACCCTGCCGTCACCGGTCAGGCCGCCCTCCTCGCCGAGGATCGCGTCTTTGGGCCTGACCTCCCTGATCCGGTCGCGGATCAGCCGCTCCGACGCCCGGTCGAGCGCGGTCACCACGTCGGTGGGGCTGGACTTGGTCGCCAGCACCTCGGGGCGGGCGGGCCGTTTGGCCAGGAGCATCTCCCCGGCCTCCCTGGAGATCTCCTCGGCCAGCCGGACGAGGGTCACGACGCTCTCCACGACCGTCCCCCTCCGCTCGCTCGCCCACCCCGCGTGAGGATCCGCGCCCGCGTCGCCGGTCGCCCACCGGCCCCCGGTCCCCCCGGCCTCACGACAGCGACTCCGGCCGTTTCCACTCCTGACCGAGGACGTGCTGGGCCAGGAAGGCGAGCACGGTCTCGTACCAGACCACGACGTTGCCGGGTTTGAGCACCCAGTGGCTCTCGTCGGGGAAGTACAGGAACTTCGACTCCACCCCCGTACGCCGCAGGTCCCACCAGAGCCGCAACCCCTCGCCGAGGGGTACCCGGTAGTCCCGGTCTCCGTGAATGACCAGCATCGGCGTGCGGATGTCGTCCAGCGACAGGTGCGGGGAGAGCGCGCGGTACAGCTCGCCTCCCGGGGTGCCGAACTCGCGCTGCCAGTACATGGCCGCGTCGGTGGTGCCGGCGAACTGATCCAGGTTCCAGAGCGAGGCGTGGGTGACGATCGCCCTGAACCGGTCGGTGTGCCCGGCGATCCAGTTGGCCATGTAGCCGCCGAACGAGCCGCCCAGGGCCGCGGTCCTGGCCGCGTCGACCCCGGGCAGCTCCAGCGCGGCGTCCGTGACGGACATCAGGTCGGCGTGGGTGCGGGGCCCCCAGTCACCCCAGCCACGCCGGATCATCTCGGGGCCGTAACCGGTGGACAGGCACGGATCAGGCAGCAGTACGGCGTACCCGTGCTGGGCCATGATCCACGGGTTCCACCGCCAGGACCAGTCGTTCCAGCTCGACAGCGGACCGCCGTGAACCCAGAGCAGGAGCGGGGCCGGGCTCTCCTCCGAGGCGTCCCGCGGCAGCACCAGCCAGGCCCGGACCGTCGCGCCGTCGTCGGCGGTCGCGGTGACCTCGGTCAGGGTTCCGGGAAGTTCGTACTCGGGGGCCGGGGAGGCCAGTTCCTCGACCGTACCGGCGGCGGTGACGCGGACCGGCCGGGGAGCACGGTCCATCGCGCCGCGCAACGCGTAGACGGCGCCGTCGGGTGCGACGTTGAGCGACAGGTAGGAACCGTCGTCGGGGGTGAGCCTGACCGGCTCCGAGCCGTCTGCCGGGACGTGGAAGATCGGGCGGCGGCCCCGGTGGTCGGCGGCCAGGTACAGCGACCGGGAGTCGGGCGCCCAGGCGAAGTCCACCGGCCACAGTTCGCCGCCGACGGCGTGCCCCTCGCCCGTGGCCAGGTCCGCGATCCACAGGGTGACCTCGGGGATCCGGACGGTGTCGGCGTGGCTGGTGCGCACGCACGCGACCAGGCGCCCGTCGGGAGAGATCCTGACCGGCCCCTCGAAGTCGTGCCCGTCGGGCTCCCCCAGGATCCGCCGGGTGCCGGCGTCGGCCGTGTCGATCGCCACCAGCCGCCAGCCGAGCTCCCCGGCGGGCAGCTGCACCGCCCAGTTGGTCACGACCGTGGCGCCGTCCGGCGTGACGTCGTAGGAGGAGTGGAACAGCGCCCGACCCGGCTGCGGGGTGAGGTCCCTGACCTCGGTCAGCCGGTCGTCCCCGAGGGTTCCGGCGAACAGCCGGGCCTCACCGGGGCCGAGGTCGTGGTCCCAGTGACGGACCGGGTAGCTCTCGTGCAGGATCGCGCCGACCCCGCCGTCCCTGCGGTTCGCGCGCCGCTCGGCCTCGGTGGCCTCGTCACCGGGAAGCACGTCGGAGCCGAAGACCACGCTCGGCCCGCCGACGGCGAACCCGGTCACCCCGCCGGGCCGGGAGGCGATCTGCCTGGCCTCGCCCCCGGTTCCCGGGAGCAGCCAGAGCGCGGAGACGTCGTCGTCGGGGTCCTTGACGGTCGCGTCGGGGCGGCGGGAGCAGAACAGGAGATCACCGTCGGCGGTGAACTCCGCCCCGGCCTCACCCTGCGCGGACCTGGTGAGCCGGTACGGCGCGCCGCCGTCGAGGGGAATCTCCCACAGGGACGTCCCGTAGGACTTGCCGTCGGGGTTCAGTGCCTGGACCACACCGACCAGGCGAGTGCCATCGGGGGAGAGCCGCAGGGATGTCACCCGCGGTAAGCCGACATAGTCGCGGATGTCGCTAAATGGCGTCACGCTCCGAACCTACCCCGCGTGTCTTCTCCGATCACGTATTCGGGAAAGGCCCGCTTTTCGAATGAGCCGCGGTGACCGGGCGGGAGAACGTCCCGGCATGCGGTTTGATGAGTGCCATGGGGACTTACGACGCACTGCTCGTCGTCTCGTTCGGGGGACCTGAGAAGCCGGACGACGTGATGCCGTTTCTGGAGAACGTGGTGCGGGGCCGGGAGGTCCCCCGCGAACGGCTGCTGGAGGTCGAGGCGCACTACCAGCGCTTCGGCGGGCACAGCCCGATAAACCAGCAGTGCCGCGACCTGATCGCCGCCGTCGAGCCGACCGTGGACCTGCCGGTCTACTGGGGCAACCGCAACTGGCACCCCTACCTGGAGGACACGCTGCGCCGGATGGCCGCCGACGGCGTGCGCCGGGCGGCGGCCTTCGTCACCGCCGCCTACAGCTCCTACTCGGCCTGCCGGCAGTACATCGACGACATCGCGCTGGCCAGGGCCGCGGTCGAGGGCGCCCCCGAGGTCGTCAAGCTCCGTCACTACTTCGACCACCCCGGCTTCGTCGCGGCCATGGTCGACCACACCCGAGAAGCCCTGGAGCGGCTGCCCGCCGAGCACAGGGACGCCGCGCGGCTCGTCTTCACCGCGCACAGCATCCCGGTCTCGATGGCCGACACGGCCGGGCCGCGCGGCGGGGCGTACCGGGAGCAGCTGCTGCGGACGGCCTCGGCGGTCACCGCCGGGCTCGGCGGTGGGCGGGAGTGGGACCTGGTCTGGCAGAGCCGGAGCGGCCCGCCGCACATCCCGTGGCTGGAGCCCGACGTCTGCGACCACCTGCGCGGGCTCGACGCCCCGGCGGTGGTGCTGGTGCCGATCGGTTTCGTCTCCGACCACATGGAGGTCGTCTACGACCTCGACGTGGAGGCCGCGGACCTGGCCGCGAGGATCGGCCTGCCGCTGGCCAGGGCCGCGACCGCCGGCACACACCCCCGGTTCGTCTCGATGGTCGGCGAGCTGCTCGCCGAGCCCGAGCCGGTCCCGTGCGCGGCCACCTGCTGCCCGGCCCTGCCCCGCCGTCACAGGTAGCCGCCGCGGGCGGGTGCCAGGGGCCGCGCGTCGAGGGCGGGCGTCACAGGCGGGCGTCAGGGGTAGGCCGAGGCGTAGGCCCGGGCGATGGACATGACCTTGCCGACGTACGACCAGGAGTGGTTGTAGAACCAGACGGCCTTCTCCAGCTTCGTCCCGCCCTGGCCCGCGCCGTTGGCGCACAGGTAGCTGGCCGCCGAGGGGACGGCGTCGTAGGCGCTCCAGATGTCGGCGGCGCCGTCACCGTCACCGTCGACGCCGTAGGCCTTCCAGGTGGCGGGCATGAACTGCATCGGCCCCAGGGCCCCCGCGGACGACGGCCCGTTGTTGCGTCCGTGTGAGCTCTCCACCTGGCCGATCGCGGCCAGCACCGTCCACGACAGGCCGGGGCAGACGGCCGCCGACCTGCGGTACAGCTCCAGATAGCTGCCGGGCCGCCCGACCGTGGCCCGCCGGGCCGGGCGCGCCTCCCCTCCGTCGGCCGTCCCCGTCGCGCTGCCGTCCTTCCCCGTCCCGTCCCCGGCCTTCTCCCCCGCACCGATCCCGTCCCCGGCCGCGGTCCCGGTCCCGGCCGCCGTTCCGTCCGCGGTGGCCTTCGCGGTACGGCTCCCGCCCACCGTGACCACCTGCGCGCCCGAACTCAGCAGCTTGCGCACCCCGGTGCTCAGGGCGGCCGTCGCCTCCTCCGGACCGTGCACCAGCAGTGCCACACCGGGCAGCAGGCCGAGCCGCCGCCCGGTCTCGGTGCCCACCAGGCCGTCGACTCCGGGCAGGCCGAACGAGGCCGACGCCGCGAGCCGGAGCCGGGGGCCGCCGTCGACCTGGTACTGCGAGCCGAGGACCAGCCCGAGGCGGCGCACCGCCGAGCCGTCGGCGACGAACTCCCCCCTGGCCAGCGCGCTCCACACCTCCGGATGGCCGGCGACGGCCTCGGGGACCCAGGCCCGGAACCTCACCGGATCGACCGCGAGCAGGTTGAGCCCGGCCCCCGACACCCTGACCGCCCCGCCGTCGAAGGAGTCGATCTTCTGAACGTGCCTGAGCCGGGAGATGTCCTCCTTGGTCCGCTCCGGCAGCGTCGACTGGGAGACCACGAGCAGCCGGGGCGGGGTGGGGGTGACTCCCGGGCCGCCGGTGACCGGGGACGCCGAGGTCTCGGGGGCCGGCTCCGCCGGCGCCGTACCGGCCGGAGTGGGGTCGGCCCGTACCGGCTCGGCCTGCGGGACGAGCCTCGTCAGGTCCCGGACGTCGGGGTCGGCGACGGAATCGGCGACGGTGGCCGTGGGGGAGTCGGCGGGACGGGTGACGATGAGCACCGCGCCCCCGATGGCCACGAAGGCGATCACGGCCAGTATCGTGACGAACACCCCTAATTTGGGAAGATGCCACACTGCGCTCACGTTAGCCCCAGGTGACCATGATGTGTGGCATTGCGTAAGAAGTCGCATGAAAAACGATTTGCCGAGTGGCGGACCGGTACGGAATCGTCGATGCGATCCACGCCCATACCGCCCGAAAGGGGACTTCCAGTGGTCGGGCCTTACCGGAGGCTGTTCAGCAGGCCCGGCGTCAAGGGATTCGTCGTCGCAGGGTTCTTCGGGCGGATGCCGATGTCGATGCTGGGCATCGGCATCGTGCTGCTGGTCCAGGCGCTCACCGACTCCTATGCCATGGCGGGCGCGGTCGCGGCCACCGTCAGCGTCTCCTACGCCGTCGCCGCCCCCCTGACCGGACGCCTGGTGGACAGGTTCGGCCAGGCCAGGGTAATCGTCCCGCTCGTCCTGACGCACGGCGCCGCACTGACGGGGCTGATGCTCTGCGGGGAGTTCGGCGCGCCGATATGGACGCTGTTCGCCACCGGTGTCCTGGTCGGGGTGAGCGCGGTCTCGCTCGGCTCACTGGTGCGGGCCCGCTGGTCCCACCTGCTGACGGGATCGGACGACCTGCACGCCGCCTTCTCCTTCGAGTCGGTCGCCGATGAGATGATCTTCGTCGCCGGACCGGCGCTGGTCACCGCCCTGGCCACCTTGGTCAACCCGTACGCCGGCCTGATCGTCGCCCTGGTGTGCACGCTGGCGGGCACCCTCGCCTTCGCGATGCAGCGCGGCACCGAGCCGCCGACCGAACCGGACGGCAGGCACCCGGGCAGCCCGATCACCATCCCGGGGATCGCACTGCTCTCGTGCGTCTTCCTGGCGATGGGGACGGTGTTCGGCTCACTGGACCTGATCACCGTGGCGTTCGCCGAGGAGCGCGGGGCCAAGGCCGCCGCGGGGCTGCTGCTCGCCGCGATCGCGAGCGGGAGCCTGGTCTCCGGGCTCTGGTACGGCGCGCGGCGGTGGAGGATCTCCCTGCGCAGCCGGTTCGTCCGCGCCCTCGGGGTGTTCGCGGCCGGTCTGACCCCGATCACACTGATCGGGGACGTCAGGATCATGGCGGCGGCGATGTTCCTCGCCGGTCTGGCCATCTCTCCGACGATCATCACGGGCTACACGCTGATCGAGCAGCTGGTCCCCGCCCGCCTGCTCACCGAGGGCATGTCGTGGCTCTCCACCTCGGTCGGGTTCGGCGTGGCGCTCGGCGCCTGGGCCGGTGGGCGGCTCACCGACACGTTCGGCGCCTCCAACGCCTACGCCCTCCCGTTCGCCTCCGCCCTGCTGGCCATGATCATCGGAGTCACCGGCTCCGCCTGGCTCCGGTCCCCTGTCCCGCAGCAGCAATCATGAGTATTGTTCATATTTGCGGCGAAGTGAGTGTGAACCGGCCCCACGGACGAACCATGCGTGCTTCGTGACGCCGACAGTCAGGGAGCAAGCATGCGTGACACCTTCCGCAACTGGGCCGGGAACCAGTCCATCACCCCGGCGCAGGTCCGCACCCCCTCATCCACGGCGGAGACGGCGCGGGCCGTGCGGGACGCCGCCGCGGCGGGGCTGCGGGTGCGCATGGTCGGCACCGGTCACTCCTTCACCGGGGTCGCGCTGACCGACGGCCTGCTGCTCCGGCCGGACGCGCTGACCGGGATCCGCGAGGTCGGCGACGGCTGGGTGACGGCGGCGGCGGGGACGCCGCTCGGCGTGCTCAACGAGGAACTCGACCGGATGGGCCTGGCCCTGGCGAACATGGGCGACATCACCGCCCAGACCCTGGCCGGGGCCATCCAGACCGGCACCCACGGCACCGGCAGGGAGGCCGGCGGGCTGGCCGACCAGGTGCTCGGGCTGGAGCTGGTGCTCGCCGACGGCGAGGTCGTCACGGTGTCCGGCGGCGGCACCGGGAGGATCCGCGACGGAGTGAGCGAGCGGGACCTGTTCGACGCGGCCCGGGTGGGGCTGGGCGCGCTCGGCGTGGTGACCGCGGTGACCTTCCGGGTGGAGCCGTCGTTCCTGCTGCGCAGCACCCGGCAGCCGATGAGGCTGACCGAGATCCTCGACTCGCTCGACACGATCACCTCGGACAACGAGCACCTGGACTTCTTCTGGCTGCCGCACACCGACACCTGCCTGACCAAGCGCAACAACCGGAGCGCGGGGCCGGCCAACCCGCCGAGCGCGTTCCGGCGCTGGCTGGACAACAGGTTCCTGGAGAACACCCTGTTCGGCGCGGTGTGCGGGATCGGCGAACGCCTCCCGGGCGCGATCCCCCGGCTGAACGCGATCTCGGCGGCGGCGCTGTCGGCCTCGACCCACACCGACACCTCCTACAAGATCTTCGCCAGTGTGCGGGACGTACGGTTTCTGGAGATGGAGTACGCCATCGCGCGCGAGCACCTCGGCCAGGCCCTCCGGGACACCCGCGACCTCATGGAACGGCGGGGCTGGAAGATCACGTTTCCGATCGAGGTGCGGGTCACCCCGCCCAGCGACGCGTGGCTGTCCACCGCCTACGGCAGGGACTCGGCCTACATCGCCTGCCACGTCTACCGGCCGACCCCGAACCCGGCGTACTTCGAGGGCGTGGAGGAGATCATGATCGGGTACGGCGGACGCCCGCACTGGGGCAAGCTGCACACTCGTGACGCGGCCTACCTGTCCACCGTCTACCCCCGGTTCGCGGACTTTCGGGCACTGCGCGACCGGCTGGACCCCGGACGGGTGTTCGCCAACGACTATCTGGGCACGGTGCTGGGCTGAGGGGTGCCGCGGGGAGGCCCTCGCGGCCGGGCGCGCCCCGCGATCCACCGGACTTCCGGGGGCTCCCCCGCCGAGCCGGCGCTCGCCGCCCGTTCCCCGAATCGGCCCCGTGTCACAGGCCTCCGGTAAAGGCGTGCGTAAAGCCTCCCTCGAAGAATGACGCATCGGCGTGTCCCACCGTTACGACGGCGGGTACGGCGGGCAGATTCGCAGACGCCCTGCGCCGCTCAACCCCAAGGGAGTCCGCCGGAGATGACCTTCTCCCGCCGTCCAGGCCCGCCGCCGCACACCGCGCCGGCGGCACTTCGCCCCGAGACCAGCGGGCCGGCCCCGTCACCGTCTCCCGGCTCTTGTCCCAAGTCCGCGACGGCACCCAGAGTTATTGGGGAGAATCCGTCGAGGACTCCGAACGTACTGCTCCGCACCGGTGCCCGATAAGTAGATGGATGGAGTAAATGTGACGGGCGTCACATCGCTGCGAGCCCCATCCAGGAAGGCGATGTTCGGACATGCCGGGTACGGTGCTGGCAGGCAACCGGCACACGCGAGAGACTCAAGGGTCCGGGGGAAGATTGAGCACGACGACGAAGGGACTCGCATGCAGGAGCTCCGACTCGTCGCGGTGAGTGAGGACGGGACCTATCTCGTGCTGGCGACGGCCGGCCGGGGTACCCGGTTCACGCTGCCCGTCGACGACCGGCTCCGTGCTGCCGTCCGCGGCAACTTCTCCCGTCTCGGCCAGTACGAGATCGAAGTGGAGAGTCCGTTGCGCCCCAAGGAGATCCAGGCCCGGATCCGTGCCGGCGAGACCGCGGAGGAGATCGCCGCCACGGCGGGCATCCCGGTCGAGCGCGTGCGATGGTTCGAGGGCCCCGTGCTCCAGGAACGTGAGTACATGGCTCAGCAGGCGCAGCGGTGCGCCGTGCGGCTGCCGGGCGACTCCGCTCCCGGTCCCACCCTCGGTGACCTGGTCGCCGAACGACTGACCCGGCGCGGCGTACCCGCCGACGAGATCGACTGGGACTCCGCGAAACGTGACGACAACCTGTGGCGGATCAAGCTCGGTTTCGTGTGGAACGGCCACAGCCGCAACGCCGAGTGGGTCTTCGATCCGCGCCGGCGGCACATCACGCCACACGACGACGAGGCCATGCGCCTGTCGGCCGGCGAGTACGTCGAGCCGGTCGAGGACACCACGGTCACCCCGTTCGTGCCCCGGGTGGCCAAGCTCGCACCGGTGCCGCCCCTGGCACCGGAGCCGCTGAACCAGCCCCCGGTGTCGTTCCCCTCGGTCCTGCGGCACGAGCCGGTCCAGCCCCGGCCCGTCCACGCCGAGCCCGAGCTTCCCGCGGCCCAGGCGGAGACCGTGCCACCCGCGCCGCCCGCGGCCTACGTCCAGCCTCCGATGCCGCCGCTCCCCGCCGGATACGAGCCGCCGAGGTCCACGGTGCCGCCGCTGCGCGCCCCGGACGCCGTCCCCTACGAACAGCCGATCAGGACCCCCGAGGTGGCCAGGGCGGCCGAGCCCGTCACCCGGATCAGGGCCTCAGAACCGGCTCCAGTCCCCGCCGGCCCCGTGGCCGCCCCGGAGCCCGGCGCCTCGGAGAGGCCGGCCCCGGCGCCGGAACCGGTCAGGGCGCCGGAACCGGCCGCGATCGCGGGGTCAGCCGTGCCCGCGCCCGTCGTGCCCGCCGCCGTTGGGCCCGCAGGACCCGCCGAGGCGACCGGAGAGCCCGGACCCGCCGCCCCCCCGGTCGCCGAACCGGCCGCCTCCTCTGCGGGGGCCGAGGCCGGCTCCCCGCCCGCACCGGCCGTCGCGGAGGAGGCCGAGGTCCCCCGCGTCTCCGAGTCCCCCTCCGCCGCGAGCGTCGCCGAACCGGCCGAGGTGAAGCCGGAGCCCGCCCGCGAGCACCCCCCGGCCCCCGCTCCCGCGCCGGGACCGGCCCAGGAAACGCCGATAGCGGTGCCCGCGGCGCGCGTCAGCGTGGACGAGCCGGCCCAGCCGGAACCGGTCAGGGAGGAGGCTCCCGCGGCCGTCGCGGCGCAGGAGACGGAGGCCGCCAAACCGGTGCCCGACAAACCGGCGGAACCGCCCAAGCAGGCCCCGGCTCCGGCCCGCCCGGCGAAGAAGGCCCGGGGACGGCGCGCGTCCGTACCGACCTGGGACGAGATCATGTTCGGCGCCCGCCGCCAGGACTGACGACACTCCGCGAGGCGGGGTGAGACCGGGACACCGGTCGCCCCCGCCTCGCCGTCCCTGGGGCCGCACGGCGAACCCGGAGCCGCGAGAGCCCGGAGCCAACGGTGAACTCGGACCCGCCGGAATGTCGCCGGTCAGGCGTCCGGCGGTCTGGTCGCCGCCACCACGGGACACCCCGCCGGACCGCCGGTCACCGCGTGGCGTTCCCCTCCCCGCCCGAGGCGGAGGTCTCCACGCTCACCGGGATTCGACGAACGGAGCGAGCCAGTCGGGGGTTACCTCGGCGGCGAAGGCCACCCCCGCCGCCGCCCCGACGTCGACCGCGTCGTACCCTCCACTGCCCGCGCCCACCCCGGCGGTCACGGTCAGCAGGCCCGCCTGACGCTGGAACAGGGTCTGGGTCAGTTTCCAGCCGACCACGGCCCGCTCCTCCACCACGGCCTGGGAGCGGCGCAGCGAACCCGACCGGACCGACAGACGCGCCCCGTCGTAGGTGTGCCCCAGGGAGCGGTAGCGGTCCAGGCCGAGCGGGACGCCCAGCACCGCCAGCAGCAGAGCCACCGCCACCGGCCCCCACCAGAGCGGGGACCACGTCAGGGCGGCGGCCAGCGCGCAGCCCGCGACCAGCAGCCATGGGAAGACCGCGCGAAACAGCCTGCGTCTGCGCGCCGCCACCGGGTGAGCCCGCAGGCCGGTGGCGATCGGGCCGACCGCCTCGCCCACCACGTCCAGCAGGGTGGCGCGCGGCACCACCGGCATCAGCTGACCCCGGGTCTGCGAGTCTCCGAGGCCGGTCACGATCGCCCAGGCTCGGGCGACCCCGGCCCAGCGCTCGGCCACCCCCTCGACCAGCTCGAATCCGCGCACCCTGCGCCGCTCCAGCGACACGCTCCGGCGCGTGATCAGGCCACGCTCGGCGACGAGGTACCCCTCCCGCCCGCGCAGGGTGAAGTTCCAGTTGAACACCGCGTACATGATCGCACCGGCGACCGGCATGGCGAGCACCAGCAGCGCCAGAAGGCCCACGAGGAGGAGCGGATGGCCCCAGAGCCACTCGCCCGCCCCCACCACGGCGCGTCCGTCGATCCTGAGTTCCCTGCCCCACTGGAACGCCAGGCCCACGGCACCGGCCACCAGCGCGAACGGGGTCAGCAGGTAGGACCCCGACAGCGGGCCGTAGGCGAGCCACCCGCGCGGTATCACGAAGAACACCCGCTCCGGAGTCGTCTCGCCGACCTCGTGACGGACCGTCGGGGAACCCCCGGCCGCCGCGGGCCCACCGGCGACCGCCGGGAACCCGGCAGCCCGGCCGGTCGCCGAAATCGCGGGGCCGGCCTCCCCCGGCGCCGCCGCGGCGCCTCTCACCTGGGCACGCCGCGCCATCCGGGCGCGCGCGTGCCAGAGCAGCACGGCCTTGAGCCGCTCCGCCTCCGCGACGGTCACGCCGTCGAGCTCACCCTCCTGCTTGTCCTCACCACCCGCGCCGGTGTCGATCCTGAGCACGGCGATGCCGAGCAGGCGGTGCAGCGGCGGGTTGCTGACGTCGACACCGCGGATCCGCTCCAGCGGGACCGTCCGTACCGACCTGCTGATCAGTGACCGGGTGAGCTCCAGCCTGTCGCCCGTGATCTGGTAGGTGAAGGTGGCCCAGCGGACCGCGCTGTAGGCGACGGAGCCGATGACGCCGAAGGCCGCCCAGGCAAAGGATCCGGGCGAGAACCCGCCGATGAACAGGACACCGGCCAGCGGCAGGAAGAGGGAGGGCAGCATCCGGATCGGGTCGGTCAGCAGCACCTTGGGGCTCAGCCGCAACGGCGGCCCGGTCGGCTGCGGCCCGTGCCCCCCGGCGTCGGGCGCCTGGGCGCCGGGCTCCACGAGGTCTCCGGAGTCCGGCGAAGGATCCGGGGAGACCGTCTGGGAGCCCTCCGGAGAGCCTCCGGGCAGAGGCCCGGAGGACGGCGGGGAGTCCGCGGGAAACGGCTCGGGACCCGGGTCTCCGGCAGACGCGGGAAAGTGCGGGGACTGGGCCGGATCGGTCACGTCGCGTCGTCCCTCAGCTCCTCGGCCCGCCGGGCCAGCCCCTCGGCCAGGGCGGCCGCGACCTCGTAGTCGAGACCCTTGATCGTGGACGATCCCGCGTGGGACGCGGTACGGATCTCGACCGTGGCCAGTCCCAGGATCCGCTCGAACCAGCCCTGCGCCTTGTCGACCGTCTGGATCCGGCTGACCGGAACGAACGCCCACTCCCTGCTGATCCACCCCGAACGCGCGTAGACCACGTCCCCGCTGAGCTCCCAGCGGTGCACGGCGTAACGCCAGAACGGCTCGGCGATCGCGGCCGGGAGCACGAGCACCGTCATCAGCGCAGGCAACCACCAGATGTGACCGGACACCCAGCCGGGCAGCCAGGACCATCGGTCGCCGTCGATCCACCGCGCGAGAAGGAACGAGCCGCCGATCAGGACGGCGGACCAGAACAACTGCTCCAGCAGCCAGAGCGCGACGGCCTTACGGGAGACCCGGTTGGCGGGATCACGCAGCGGCACGCGGTCCCTCCCAAGGGCTCGGTCACCCACCCGGCCCACGGCCGTGGTCCCGTCCGGGGCGTTTCCGTCCTTGTTGGCGTGGTCTCTCACGCTGTCAGCCTAAAGGGTCCTGTCCCGGCGGGTGGGCTGTCGTGTACGGGGATCGTTTTCTCTCCGGGAGGGCGCAAGCCCCGCCGCACCGGGCGAACCGTCATGTGCCGGGATCCGTTCCCCTCCGGACAGGGCGGAAGCCCTGCCCCAGGCGGGCGGAGCGCGCGGTGCCGGTCCACCGGCGGATCGTTCCGGCCTCTTCCGGCCCCCTTCCGGCCCTCCTCGGGCCCCTCTCGGGCGGCCCTGTGATGCCGGCGGCGCCGAAAGTGTCGGTGGGGTCCGGCATCCTGGGCCGGAACGACGATAGAGAGGGCGTTGATCATGCGATATGCCATCCAGGCAGAGGGCCTGGTAAAGCGTTACGGCGAGACCGTCGCGCTCGACGGGGTCGACCTCGCCGTGCCACAGGGGCGGCTGCTGGGCGTGCTCGGGCCGAACGGCGCGGGCAAGACCACCGCCGTGCGGATCCTGGCGACCCTGCTCCGGCCCGACGGGGGCACGGCCTCGGTCGGCGGGTTCGACGTGATCCGGCAGGCCCACCAGGTGCGGTCGCTGATCGGCCTCACCGGGCAGTACGCCTCGGTGGACGAGATGCTCACCGGGGTGGAGAACCTGGTGATGATCGGCCGCCTGCTGGGCATGCCCAGAGCCGAATCCAGGCGGCGGGCCGCCGAGCTGCTGGAGCGGTTCGCGCTCTCGGACGCCGCCGGGCGGGCGGCCAAGACATATTCGGGCGGTATGCGCCGCCGTCTGGATCTCGCGGCGAGCCTGGTCGGGCGGCCGCAGGTGCTCTTCCTCGACGAACCCACCACCGGTCTCGACCCGCGCAGCCGTACCGAGCTGTGGAGCGTCGTGCGCGGCCTGATGGCCGACGGGGTGACGGTCCTGCTGACCACCCAATACCTTGAGGAGGCCGACCAGCTGGCCGATGACATCGTGGTCTTCGACCACGGCAGGGTGATCGCCTCGGGCACCTCCGACGAGCTGAAGGCGACCACGGGAGCGCAGATCCTGGAGGTCAGGCCGCTTCAGGCGGACCATCTGGAGCTGGTCGTCCAGGTCGTCTCCGACGTGGTCGGCATCTCTCCGGAGCTGAACGGCGGTAAGGCCGTGGTGCCGGTGCGCGACCCGGCGGTCCTGCCCGCCGTCGTACGGCGGCTCGACGAGCTCGGCGTCGTCGCCACCGAGCTGGCGCTGCGCAAGTCCAGCCTCGACGAGGTGTTCCTGGCCATCACCGGCCATCTGCCGCAGGACGGGCCCGCCTCGGAGGACGTCGAGGGCATGGCGGACACCGGAGCCACGGCGAAGGAGAAGACGTTCGCATGACCATCTCGACGGCCCTACCGGTCACGACCAGGCGCATCGGCCCGCTGACCACGGCGCAGCAGACCATGACGCTCGCCTGGCGCAGCCTGGTCCAGATCAAGCACAACCCGTGGGAGCTGCTCGACCTGAGCATCCAGCCCATTATGTTCCTGCTGCTGTTCACCTACGTGTTCGGCGGGGCGATCTCGGGGTCGACGGGTGACTATCTGCAGTTCGCCCTGCCGGGGCTCCTGGTGCAGAACGCCCTTTTCTACACGCTGTCCACCGCGATCGGCCTTAACACCGACATCACCAAGGGCGTGTTCGACAGGCTCAGGAGCCTGCCGATCGCCCGGACCGCGCCGCTGTCCGGGCGGATCATCGCCGACACCTTCAAGCAGGTGTGGGCGTTCGTTCTTCTCGTCGGTTTCGGCATGATCCTGGGATTCCGGGTGCAGACCAGTGTGGCCGGCGTGCTGGGCGCGCTGGCGCTGCTGGTGGTGGTCGCCCTGGCCATGTCGTGGATGTCGGTCCTGATCGGTCTGAAGGCGTCCAGCCCGGAGAAGGTGCAGATGATCGCCTTCTCGGCGATGATGCCGCTGACGTTCACCAGCAGCGCGCTGGTGAGTCCCGACACCTTCCCCGGCTGGCTGAGGACCTGGTCGAACGTCAACCCGGTCACCCATCTGGCCGACGCCATCCGCGGCCTGCTGATCGGCGGTGAGATCGCCGGGGCCTCACTCATCTCGCTGCTCTGGGCCGCCGGGTTCGCCGTGGTCTTCGCTCCGCTGGCGATCCGCGCGTTCCGCAGCCGCATCTAACCTGTCTGGAGGGCGGGAACGGCGAGGTCCGCGCGACCCGGCCACGACCGGGGCGGGCCAACGGGACAACGTGAACGGCCGGGAAGGCGGGAACGGCGACGTTCGCGTGGTCCGGCCGCGACCGGGGCGGCCCGGCGAAAACGGTGGGAACGGACGAGAACGGGGTGGTCGTGTGCTGGTGGTCCACGGCGCATGGGTGGACGGGCGGCTGGGAGTCTGGGCGGAGGACACCGCCCGCGGGGCCGTCCCGGCCTCGCGGGCCTCGCGGGCCGCGCTCCGCCCCCATCCGTTCGCGGCCCCGGCCACCACGCTGGCGGAGGCGCTTTGCGGGTCCGGCACGGACGGGACGGGTTCCACGGGGGCCCCGGCCGGTCCGGTGGCGGGGGCCAAGGAGCGCGAGCTGACCATCAGGCTGCCCGGTTCGGCCAGGGGCCCGCTGCCCTCTCCCGAGTCCGGCCTGGCGAGCCGTGCCCGGAGTCCGAGGATCCTCACCTGGCGCGTCCCCGCGCTGCTGCTCCCCCCGGCGGGCGCGCTCCACCTGCTCGGCGCCCTAACCGGTCCGGACACGGGCGTGGGCGTGAACGCGGAGACGGGCGGGGGGCGCTCCTGGCCGAGTGCCGACGACGAGGCGTCCGGAAACACCGGCAGACCCGAGTGGGGGCCGGGTCTGTCCCTCCGTTACCTCTCCGTGGTCGCCGAGCACGCGCGGAGCCTGGTGCGGCGTGGCCGCGTCCTGCCCGGGCTCGTCGTGGAGGACGGCGTCCCCGCGGCCCGATGGCGGCCCGTGCTCACCGGCGCCGACCGGGTCGCGTTGCGCGCGGTGGCAGCCGCGATGCCGCCGGTCTGCAGGGCCGTCTCCGAGGAGCGGCCGTCGGAGGAGGTGCTGACGGAGACGCTGAACGGCCTGGTGGACGGCGCGGCCCGGCTGTCGCTGCCCGACCGGCTCATCGTGGGCCAGCGGCCGGGGCTCAGAGCGCCCCTGCCCGACCGCTGGCTGTACGCGCTGACCGGTGAGGACGCCGCGCTTCCGGCCGGCAGGCCCGCCGAGGTGGCGGCGCTCGGCGACGCCCTCGACGGCTGGTCCGCCTCGGCGCACCAGCTGGACGGGCCGGTGCGGGCCTGTTTCCAGCTGATCGAACCCGTCCGGGACGGCGGTCCCTGGAGGGTGGAGTTCGGGCTCGCCCCCATCCCGGGGCACCCCTCGCTCACCTCCGCTCCAGGTCAGGCCTCGCCCGCTCCAGGCGCGGACCGCTCCCCACCGGCTCCCGCCGCCGGGTGCCCCTCGGCCTCTCCGGTGGCCGATTATCTGCCCGCCGACCGGATCCGCGCCGGGCAGCGGGCGCCCTGGCTGCCCGAACGGCCGATGGAAATCCTCCGTACCGACCTGGCGCGGGCCGTACGCCTCCACCCCGACCTGCACAGCGCGCTGCGCGACCCCGAGCCGACCGGTCTGACGGTCGAGACGGCCTGGGCGTTCTCCTTCCTGCGCAACGGCGCTCCGGCGCTCAGGGCCGCCGGGTACGGCGTGCGGCTGCCCGCCTGGACGGGACGCCAGGGGCTGGGGCTGAAACTGACCACGCGCGCGGTCACCGGCGGTGAGGACCTCGGCCTGGACGACCGGGTGAACGTCCGGCTGGACGTGGTCGTCGGCGATCACACGATCACCCCGGCGGAGTTGGCCGGGCTGGCCGGGCTCGGGATTCCGCTGATCCAGGTCCAGGGCCGGTGGGTGGAGCTGGACGATCGGCAGCTCAAGGCGGCGCTGGCGGTCGTCGAGCGGCACGGCGGGGGAGACAGGACCGTGGGCGAGGTGATCCGCGAGGTCGTGGAGGGGGGCGACGAGGAGCTGCCGCTGATCGCGGTGGACGCCGACGGCCTTCTCGGCGACCTCCTGTCCGGCGAGGCCGACCGCCGCCTCACCCCGGTCCGCGTACCCCGGGACCTGCGGGGGACGCTCCGCCCCTACCAGGAGCGCGGCCTGTCCTGGCTGAGCTTCCTGTCCGGGCTGGGGCTGGGCGGCGTCCTGGCCGACGACATGGGACTGGGGAAGACCGTCTCCACCCTCTCCCTGCTGCTGTCGGAGCGGGAGAGCGGCAGGCCCGGCCCGACGCTGCTGGTCTGCCCGATGTCACTGGTCGGCAACTGGCAGAAGGAGGCGGCCAGGTTCGCCCCCTCCCTGCGGGTCCACGTCCACCACGGCGGCACCCGTAAGCGGGACGACGAGCTGGCCTCGGCCGTACGGGGGGGCCGACCTGGTCGTCACCACCTACGGCACGGTGCTGCGCGACCTGGGGGCGCTGGCCGCCCTGGAGTGGGAGAGGGTGGTCTGCGACGAGGCTCAGGCGATCAAGAACAGTGCGACGCTGCAGTCGCGGGCGGTACGGTCGATTCCGGCCAGGACCCGGCTGGCGCTGACCGGCACCCCGGTGGAGAACCACCTCTCCGACCTCTGGTCGATCATGGAGTTCTGCAATCCCGGGCTGCTCGGTCCCGCCGTGCGGTTCCGGAGGCGTCACCAGGAGCCGATCGAGCTCCGGCGTGACGAGGACGCCACCGCGGCGCTGAAACGGGCCACCGGCCCGTTCGTGCTGCGGCGGCTCAAGACCGACCGATCCATCATCTCCGACCTTCCGGAGAAGCTGGAGATGAAGGTCTGGTGCACGCTCACCCCGGAGCAGGCCGAACTGTACGAGTCCGTGGTGAACGACATGCTGCACAGGATCGACGGCTTCCACGGCATCGAGCGGCGCGGCAACGTGATGGCCACGATGACCCGGCTCAAGCAGATCTGCAACCACCCCGCCCACCTGCTCAAGGACGGCTCGCGACTGGCCGGCCGCTCGGGGAAGCTGGCCAGGCTGGAGGAACTGGCCGCGGAGATCGTCGAGGAGGGGGACAAGGCGCTGATCTTCACCCAGTACACCGAGTTCGGCTCCCTCCTCCAGCCCTACCTGGCCGCCCTGCTGGACCGGCCGGTGCTGTGGCTGCACGGCGGGCTGTCGAAGAGCAGGCGTGAGGAGCTGGTGGAGCGGTTCCAGCGTGATGAGGAGCCGATGCTGTTCCTGCTGTCGTTGAAGACCGCGGGCACCGGCCTCAACCTGACCGCCGCGGGCCACGTGATCCACGTGGACCGGTGGTGGAATCCCGCGGTGGAGGACCAGGCGACCGACCGGGCCTTCCGGATCGGCCAGACGAAGAACGTCCAGGTCAGAAAGTTCATCTGCCTGGACACGCTGGAGGAGCGGATCGACGAGATGATCGAGGGGAAGAGGTCGCTCGCCGAGAGGGTGGTCGGCACCGGCGAGGACTGGATCGCGGGCCTGTCCACCGAGCGGCTGCGCGAGCTGTTGCGGCTCGGTCCCCTGGCGGTGAGCTGACATGGAGCCGGCCCGGACCGGGGACGTGCCGTTCGAGGAGCGGACGGCCGACTTCTACTCTCCCGGCGTCTCGCTGAGCCGGCTGCGGCCCGGGCCGGACGCGGCGGCCCCGTCGGACCTGCTGCTGCGGATGCTGGAACCGCCGCCGGTGAAGGTGCGGCACATCCCGCTCGTCGACCTGCTCAGAAGGCCCTACCGGGAGCTGGGCGGCGGGTAGGCCGCCGGGGCGCCGGTCTCTCCACCCGCTGGAGTCTTAAAGCGGGTGTTCCCCGCGGATCACAGTTTCGCGCGGAAACTCCGCGGCGGTCCCCCGGAGGGCCGGACGAGAGGCGCTCTTTCCACCGGACGCGGCGGCCGGGCGGGCGGCACAGGCCCGGCGGGCGCCGAGAAGCAGCAGGCAGAGACGGGCGGCCCCCGACCTCCGCGCCTCCACCCCGGCGGCGGATCCTCGGACCGCCGAGGACCGCGAAGCCGATCTACGTGTCCAACCTCACTCTCTCCATCTTCCGATTCTGTCCGATTCCCACATATTTCCCCGCCATGGAACCTTGCGATCCGGTCGGCGCATCTTCCAGACCCGCGTAGCATCATCGGGCATGGGGCAGCCGAACACGTCTACGCGCCGCCCGCGGCAGGCCGTCGGAACGGCACTGGCCGCGGCGTTCGTCGTCGTATCCTCAGGCTGCGGGATGGTGGGCAACTACACATCCGCCGACCGGCTGCACCTGGAGCCGATCAGCGTTTCGAGTCCCCGGCTGCGAGACGGGGCCCTCCTGCCGTCCGACTACTCGTGTGAGGGGTCGGTGGGCAACCCGCCGCTGCGCTGGTCGGGTGTTCCGGACAGCACCAAGTCGGTCGCGATCGTGGTCGACGGCAACTCACGCACCGGTGGAGAGGTGAACTGGGTCGTGTTCGACATCGACCCGCGCACCAACGAGGTGGCCGAGAGCAGCGTCCCTGTGGGGGCCGTGGAGGGGAGAACGACCAGCGGCAAGGTGGGATACGCCCCTCCGTGCCGCCCCCGGGAGAACTATCGTTTCACCGTCTACGCTCTCGACTCCAAGGTCGACCTCGCCAAGGGCGCCTCCCTCGACAGGACCTTGAAGAGCATCGCGGAGAAGACGATCGCCTGGGGACGCCTCGATACGACCCACATCCAGTGACAGGCCAAACACCGGAGGTAGTAATGGTTACCGATTCTTCACTTAGGGTGTGACAACGCTCATAGTGGTCCGACACAATCAGATCCAATGTCCGAGCGCAGGTGATGCAAGGGGGCAGGTCGCGTCGATGGCCGCGCGACCTCACCGGCGCCGCTGGAAGGCCATGGCCTTGAGGGTGGTGCAATGATCGCGGTCGTAGTAAGCCTGGTCGCCGTCGTGCTCCTCGTGCTCGTCGTCGTGGCACTGGGAATGCGGTCGATGAGCCGCAGGGAGAGCGCACTCCCCGCGGAACGCCTGCGCGAGATGGCGGAGAAGGAGGCGCAGACGCCTGCTCTGTCCATCGACGACTTCGCGACGCGTGAGCCGAAGATGAACCACTTCAGCCCTGACCTGACCCCGTTCGACGAGCCCAAGCCGCCCCGGCAGCCCCGGCCCGCGGGTTCACGCGGTAAACGCGGCGTGAACGAGTTCGGCGAGGCCGACGACTACGACGACGACTACTGGACGCGGCTCCAGGCCGACGAGGGCGGTTTCGGAGGGTCCCTGGCGGCCCGGATGGGCGCGAGCCGCCCCACAGGGCGGAACGACCGATCCCCGAAGGCCGACGCCGACGCGGTGACCATGCAGGCGCCGCTGCCGACCAGGCCGCAGCCGTCCCGGTCCGTGCCCGCCTCGGCACCCGTGCCGCCGTCCGCGACGCCCCGGCCCGCTGCGGCCGCAGCCTCCGCCTCGCCACCCCCGGGCCTGGCCGACCTGGTCGAGCCGGTTCAGCCGAACCCGGTTCCCACCTCCGCCCCGCTCGCCGAGCAGAAGACGGTCACCTTCGCGGCACCCACGCCCGGCGCCTTCGGCGAGGGTCGTACCCCGCGGTCGAGCTCCCGCCGGGGCGGTGGGCGCACCCCCGCCACCGGCGCCCCCTCCCGCCCCGACCCGCTGCCCTCGGCGCGCCCCGACCCGCTGAACGACCCGCTGAGCGGCTCCTACCCGCGCGGCACCGGTTCGACGCCCGCCCGGGGCCCCGCCCCCGCCCGAGGCACGACCGGCAGGGCTCCCGCCCCGGTCCCCGGCTCGGGAGCGCTCCCCCCGATGGGCCCCACCACCAGCGGCGGCTTTCCCGCCGCGCCGGGTGCCGGCCCACTCGCGGCACCGTACGGCGCCGGCGCCGCGCCCGAGCCGCCCAAGCCCGTCTCCGACAACCCCTGGGCCCGGGCCACCTCCCCCGCCTCCGGAGGCTGGCAGACGGCGAACACCGCCGACATACTGGACGATCCGGCGCCGTCCTACGACTCGTACCAGACCCCGGTGTACAACGGGCCGCCCGCCGCCTCCGCCTCCTACGAGGTGAGCTCCGGCTGGGCCACCATCGACGACGACGTCACCGGCCCGACCCCGGCGGTCTCCACCCCTACCGGCCCTTCCAGGACCGTCTCGCCCCGTGACGAGCGCCCGCGGACGGCTCCCAGGCCCGCCGGAGGCTACGGCTACGATCCCGCCCCGGCCACGCCCGCCTCCCCCGCGGCCTGGCCGGAGCCCGCCTCCGGCGGTGTCGAGGGCGGCACCCCGGCCTGGCCGACCTACGACGACCTCTACGGCAACGGCCCCGAAGTGGCCGCCACCCCTGACGGGTCGGGGCGCGGGAGCTCCCGGGGCAACCATCACCGGGCGCAGGATCCGGACTATCCCGATTATTACCGCTGATTTCCCTCCGGCCTCTGTAAAAAGGGTTCGGTAATCACTTAACGGCGAGGCTTCGACGACATACCGTCTCCTTCATGGGGACGGACACGAAGAGCGACAGAGAGATCACTACAAGCAACATCACGTCTGTGCTGCGGCACGACCTGCCCGCCTCCCTGGTGGTCTTCCTGGTGGCGGTGCCCCTCTCACTGGGCATCGCGGTCGCCTCGGGAGCACCACTGGTGGCCGGGCTCACCGCGGGTGTGATCGGCGGCGTGGTGGCGGGCCTGCTGGGCGGCTCCGTGGCGCAGGTGAGCGGGCCCGCCGCGGGACTCGCCCTGGTGGTCGCCGAGCTGGTCGCGACATACGGCTGGCGGGCGACCTGCACCATAACCCTGCTGGCGGGGGTCCTCCAGCTCCTTCTGGGAGCGGCCCGGGTCGCCCGGGCGGCGCTGGCGGTCTCCCCGGCCGTGGTCCACGGCATGCTGGCCGGGGTCGGGGTGGTGATCGCGCTGGCCCAACTGCACGTGGTGCTCGGCGGCAGACCACAGCGCTCCGCGGTCGAGAACCTGGTCGAACTGCCCGGGCAGATCGTCGACAACCACAGCCACGCGGTCTTCGCCGGCCTGCTCACCATCGCGGTCCTGATCGGCTGGACCCGCCTGCCCCAGCCGTTCCGGGCCGTCCCGGCACCGCTGGCCGCCCTGCTCGTCGCCTCGGTGGCCGCCATGGCGTTCAGCTGGGACGTCACCCGGGTCGAGCTGCCGACGGACCTGGGCGAGTGGGTCACGCCGGTCTGGCCTCAGGGCGACTGGCACGGGATCATCACGTCGGTGATGCTCGTGGCGCTGCTGGCCGGGGTGGAGTCGCTGCTCTGCGCGGTGGCCACCGACAAGCTGCACGACGGCCGCAGGTCCGATCTGGATCGGGAGCTCACCGCCCAGGGCGTGGCCAACCTGGTGAGCGGCGCGATGGGCGGGCTGCCGATCGCCGGGGTCGTCGTGCGCAGCACCACCAACATCCGCGCCGGAGCCCGCAGCCGCTGGTCCACGGTCCTGCACGGTGTCTGGATCCTCGTGTTCGCCGTCTTCCTGGGATGGATGATCGCGCTGATCCCGATGGAGGCTCTGGCCGCCCTGCTGATCTTCATCGGCGTCCAGATGGTCAACATGGGACATCTCCGTAACCTGCGCGGCCACGGGGAGATACCGATCTACCTCGTCACCATGGCCGGAGTCGTGCTGATGGGACTCGCCGAGGGCATCCTGTTCGGCCTCGGCCTCGCCGCGCTGTCGGCGCTGCGCCGCCTCACCTGGGTGACCATACGGGCCAGGCCCGAGTCCGACGGGCGCTGGCACGTGCTGATCGGCGGTTCGCTGACCTTCCTGGGCGTGCCCAGGATCACCTCGGAACTGCACGCCATCCCGGCCGGGGCCGCGGTGGAGCTGGATCTGAACATCGACTTCATGGACAACGCGGCCTTCGAGGCCATCCACACCTGGCGGCACGACCACGAGCGAGGCGGCGGCACCGTGGACATCGACGAGATCCACGACGAGTGGTACGCCATGGCCGCCAGCGGCTCCCGGATGTTCCCCGCCAAGTCACCGCCCAGGGCACCGGACCGCTGGTGGCTGCCCTGGGCCCACCGGGGGCGGGGACGGCCGACGCTCCCGAGTCCGCCGGTCCACGGCACCCAGGCCCACGCTCCCCCGGGCCAGGATCTCCGTGTTCCCGGCTTCGCGGTCCTGGACTCCGACGTCCCGGTCCGGCACGCGCCGGGTGAGGAGGAGCCCACCGTATCGACCGGCCACACGGCGACGGACACCTGCCTCGCCGCACCCGCCCGGCCGGTGCCGGAACAGCATGATCCCGCCATACCGGATCTGCTCGCCGGGGCGCGGGAGTTCCACCGGCGTACGGCTCCGCTGGTCCGCCCGTTCCTGCACGCGATGGCCCGTAAACAGGAACCCTCACACCTCTTCATCACCTGCGCGGACTCCCGGATCGTGCCCAACCTGATCACCGCCAGCGGCCCCGGAGACCTGTTCACCGTGAGGAACATCGGCAACCTGGTCCCCCGCCAGGGCTCGGTGCCGCCGGACGACTCGGTGACGGCCGCGATCGAGTACGCCACCGGCGCGCTCAACATCCGGACCATCACGGTCTGCGGTCACTCCGGCTGCGGGGCCATGGCCGCGCTGCTCAGCGGTGACGAGAAGGAAACGGATCTGCCCGCGCTCGGCAGGTGGCTGCGCCACGGCCACCACAGTCTGGCGCGTTTCGTCACCACCGAGAGCGACGGCACCGACGACGGCCGGCTGGATCGCCTCTGCCGGGTCAACGTGATCCAGCAGCTGGAGAACCTGCGGACCCACCGGCGGGTGGACCGGCTCGTCCGTGCGGGACGCCTGGAGTTGGTGGGCCTCTACTTCGACATCGCCACCGCCAGGATCCACGTCCTGCGGCAGCCGCCGGTCACGCTCAATCCGCTCTGAGCGGACCGCTTCCGCCACGGGTGAAAGCTCATGGTGTCCCTCGGGGGTGGAGCGAACAATGAGGCCCCATGAGAACTCTGGTTATCGGCGGCTCGGTCTTCCTCGGCCGGGCGATCGTCGAGGAGGCGCTGCGGCGCGGGCACGAGGTCACCACGTTCAACCGGGGCAGGAGCGGCGTCGACCTGCCCGGCGTCGAGGCGGTCAGGGGAGACCGAGAGGTCTCCGAGGACCTGACCCGCCTCGTCGACGGCCGGGAGTGGGACGCCGTGGTCGACGTCTGTGGATACGTCCCCCGGGTGGTCGGCGCGTCGGTGCGCGCCCTGAACGGCAGGGCGCGCACCTACGCGTTCATCTCCAGCATCTCGGCCTGCGCCGACTGGCCGGGAGCACCGGCCGACGAGAGCTCACCCCGATTCGAGTGCGCCCCGGACGCCGGACCCGAGGACGGAGACTACGGCACGCTCAAGGCGGGCTGCGAGCGCGCGGTGGAGCAGGGCTTCGACGGCAACGCCCTGATCATCGAGCCGGGTCTCATCCTGGGCCCGCATGAGAACGTCGGCCGGCTGCCCTGGTGGCTCACCCGGATCGCCAGGGGCGGGCGGGTCCTCGCCCCCGGCAGCCCGGACGTGGCGATGCAGGTCATCGACGCGCGCGACATCGCCGCCTTCACCCTGACCCAGGCGGAGGCGGGGGTGAACGACCGGTTCTTCACCAGCGGGGTACAGGGCAACATCACTTACGGCGACTGGCTGGCGGAGTGCCGCACCGTGACGGGCTCCGACGCCGAGTTCGTCTGGGTGAAGGACCGGTTCCTGCTGGAGCGGGAGGTCCGGCCCTGGACCGAGCTGCCGCTCTGGGCTCCCGACGACCCCGGCTCCGCCGGCGTCTGGCTGCCCTCGTCGGCGAAGGCCCACGCGGCCGGGCTGCGTGGGCGTCCCGTCGCCGAGACGGTCCGCGACACCTGGGCCTGGCTCCGCGACATCCCCGAGGCGGAGCGTTCCTTCGGCAAGCACGGCATCGGCGGGCACGGCATCGACCCGGAGAAGGAGGCCAGGCTGCTGGCGGAGTGGGCGTAGCCCGCTCGATGGGGACTGGACGGGCCGGAAACGGCCGACCAGGCGCCGGTCATCCGGCGGGGCGCGCGCCGGAGCGGGGGCGGACGGTCCAGCGGTGGCCGTGCGGGGTGTCCTCCACCGCCACGCCTCCGGCGGCGAGTGCCCGGCGCAGCGCGTCGGCGACCTCGTATCCGCCCCGCTGCCGCAGGCGAGCGCGGAGCGCGAGCAGGGGTTCCACCAGGGGGGCGAACCGATCACGGGGGTCCCCGAGGCCGGCCAGGCTTCCAAGCCTGATGATCAGATGCCGGAGCGCCTCGCGGGCCTGGTCGACTCCGCCCTCGTCCTCCTCGGTGTCGGCGGCCCAGCCGGTGATCTCCGCCTCCAGGTCGAGTACGGCCTGCGTGGCGGCGGCGCCGTCGTGTTCGCCGAGGGCGGCGTCGAAGCGTCGCTCACACGTACGGACGACCTCGCCGAGCGGCATCCGGCCGGGGAGGGACGGCGTCGCGGCCGGGGAGGGCACCGGGAGAGATCCGGCGTCGCCCCCCTCGGCCAGGCGGCGGAGTTCGGCCAGGCTGGACACCGTCCCTGTGGGGAGCACCGTCTGCCGGTCCAGGCGGCGCACCGTCAGGCCGCCGCGCCCCGCCACCTGAACGGCCCCGGTGCGCAGGTCGAACAGGACGGCCGTGTGCTCGTCGATGCCGAGCACCGCCGCGCCCGGAGGCAGCTCACGCTCCATGGCGGCCAGCCGCCGCTCCCCGAGATAGCAGTAGCGCGTGTCGTGGGTGCCACCCTCGGCGTTGTCGTAGTGCGGGATCACCACGGCCCTGACGCCGAGGGGGCCGAGCAGATCCAGGCCGTCGCGCCAGTGCGGCTCGGCCCCCACCTTGTAGATCTCGTAGACCGGGATCGCCGCGATGCCCGCCGTACAGGCCGCGGCCGAGGCCAGGACCGTCACCCCGCCCCCGGTGCGGACGCGGGCCCGTAGCGCGCCCGCCACCGGGGTCGCCGTCCAGCGGTCGAGCGCGAAGGTCGGGCTGCCGGGGCCGGAGAACACCCAGTCCGCCTCGCCGATCTCGGCCCGGACCTCGACGGTCAGGCCGACGCTGCGGGCGAAGTATCGCCGTGCCCGGGAGGAGATGTCCGCGACGTTCTCCTGGAATGCGTAGGGGGTGTCGAGCAGCACCGCCCTGGGCCGGGGGCCGAGCCGCCGGGCGACCGAGCGGTGAACCTCAACCATGGTCGGGCTCGTCTCGCCCGACCCCATCAGCACCAGCATCCCGGGCCTTTCCGGCATCGCGTTCCACCTCTCCGTTGTGTGTCCCCGACGGCTCAAGCCATACATGGGAAGGGCTTCGCGGCAATACCGCTGATGCGAGAGAGGCGCTCCTGCATACTGTTCGCAGATGGAGAGGCCGATCCGAGCACAACGGGACGTGATGTGAGAGACCAGACTGCCCCTCTGGCCCCGATTTCGGTAGAGGTTCTGCCTCTTCGGGTGAATCTGGATGGCGGCTGGTCCTACCGGCGGCTCGTCACCCCGCTCCTGCGGGGGGAGAGCCCGGACGAGGCCGCCCGCCGGGTCTGCGGTATCCCGTGCGGAGCGTCGTCCACCGTGGTCCACTCCACCAGCTGGCGCTACCGGCCCGAGGGGCAGGTCGTGCTGACCTACGCGGTCTGCCCCGACCCCGCCGTCCAGACCCCCGCCGTCGAACTGCCCGCCGTCCGGGTGGCCAGGGGCGACACCCCGGCCACTCCCTCCCCCAAGGATCTCGGCGTCGAGAGCGTCGTCGCGCACGCCATCCACCACCTGGCGTTCCTCATGACCACCGACCCGGTCGTACACGACGCGCTCGGGCAGATCCCCGCCATCGCGATGGCGTTGGAGGGACTCTCCCCGGCCCCCGCGGGCAAGCTCGGCCCCCGTCCCACCGGACTCGGCGGCCGTCCCGCCGGAGAGGACACCCCGGCCGCCTCCCGCTGAGGCCGGACCACACGGTCAGGTCGTCGCAGACGATCCCACGTTGCAAGCGATCCCAAGCCGTCTGCAAGCCCGCTGATCTATCTCTTGATGTGCACAAAAGTCCTGCGATGTGCAGATGTGCACCGGAAAAGCACCGTCTTCGGGAGAGAGAATCATGCGTGGCGCCCTTCGCCCCCTGCTCGGACTCACCATCGCCACCACCCTGGGGCTCGGCCTGCCGGCGGCGACGGCCTCCGCCGCCGTGACCGCCTCGGGGACATCCGCCGCGACAGCCGGGACGGCCACGGCCGAAACCTGGCACTGGGGACCGACCACCTCCACGGACACCAAGGGCTGGGCCGGGGGCGTCATCAAGAGCACCGGATCGGGCCTGCGGATCTCCGGCGACCTGTACGACGCCGGAGGCGCGCGCACCTGCTCGTGGCTGAAGATCAAATGGCTCACGGATCGGGGGAGGTACCGCGTGGCGACCTTCAAGAACTGCTCCCGGTCGTCCACCCTCTCCTTTCGGGTGAACGCCGGATACATGCTGTCCTCCCAGGCCAAGGTCTGCCGCGGCACGTCCGTCCGGATCACCGGCAGATGCTCCGGCTGGGAGGGTGTCTGGTCCCAGGGCGGCTGAGCCGGAGCCACCCGCCGCGCCGCGCGCGGGTGCCGGGCAGGTCGGCCCGGACCTGGCGCCGGACCTGGCGCCGGGCCTGGCGCCGGGCCTGGCGCCGGGCCTGGCGCCGGCCTGCGCCGTGCGCGGGTGTCGAGCAGGTGAGCGGCGAGACCGCCGGAGCCGTACGCCCCCGCTGTACGCGGGCGTCAGTCCTTCCGCGGGAGGGCGGCGCGCAGCAGCGGCGCCGACGGGTCCACGGACAGGGTGAGCGAGCAGGCCGGCTCTCCGGCCTCGTGCAGCAGGCCACCGACGGCGGCGATCATCGCACCGTTGTCGGTGCACAGCCTGGGCGACGGGATCCTCAGCTCCACTCCCGCCCGGGCGCAGCGTTCGGCGGCCAGCTCTCGCAGGCGGGCGTTGGCGGCCACCCCTCCGACGACGACCAGCGTGCCGACACCGTGGTCACGGCAGGCGGCGACGGCCTTGCGGGTCAGCACGTCCACCACCGCCTCCTGGAAGGACGCCGCCACGTCTGCCACCGAGACCGGCCCGCGCTCCACGTGCCGGGCCACGGCCGCCTTCAGCCCGGAGAAGGAGAAGGCGTAGCCGCCGGGCATGGCGCGGGGAAAGGCGATCGCGCGCGGATCCCCCTCCAGCGCCACCCGGCTCACGGCGGGACCTCCGGGGTACGGCAGGCCGAGCAGCCGGGCGACCTTGTCGAACGCCTCCCCCGCCGCGTCGTCACGGGTGTCGCCCAGGTGCACGATGGGGTCACGGGCCAGGTCGTCCAGGAGCAGCAGCGAGGTGTGACCGCCTGAGACGATCAGCGCGACGCACCGGACGGGCAGCGGGCCATGCTCCAGGGTGTCGGCCGCGACGTGCCCGGCCAGGTGGTGCACACCGTACAGCGGCACATTCCAGGCCAGCGCGAACGCCTTGGCCGCGGCCACTCCGGTCTGCAGCGCGGTGGCCAGTCCCGGACCCGCGGTGACCGCGATCGCGTCCACGTCGGAGGGGGTCAGCCCGGAGTCGGCGAACGCCTTTCTCACGCACGGCACCAGCGATTCGAGATGGGCCCGCGCGGCGATCTCCGGCACCACCCCGCCGAACCGCGCGTGCTCCTCCATGCTGGAGGCGAGCGCCTCCCCGGCAGGCAGGCCGTCGGCGACGATGCCGACCCCGGTCTCGTCACACGACGTCTCGATCCCGAGCACCACCGCCATGCCACACCCCTCTATTGCACATGATTTGCAACTGAGAGTATATGGCGCCGCAAGTCGCCGCCCGGGGCGTCGGCCTGGACCACCCCGTCCTGTCCGGGTGACCCCCGCACTGTTCGGCCGGAGATGACGGTGGATCCTGTCGGGCAGAGAGGGCGGCGGACCTTGAGACGTTCGACTCAAGGCCCCCGGCGAGGTCGAGGTGGATCGAACTCGTACCCCCACGGCGGGACCGCGTCTGGGACGCGGCGGCATGGGCGATCCGCCACACGTAAACACCACCCCGCGGCCACACCCGGCCGTCGATTCTTCGCCCAGCTCAACCCTCTGACCGTCCGCGACCTTCCCGCGGAACGGGACCTACCTCGTCAGCACGGTGCGAGACGGTCCTGAGCAGTGGGCGGCACCGGATTCGCCTTGCCGAAAGCGGCGGGCAGGGCCGGTACGGCGGCTCGGGCCGGGACTCGGAGCCAGGTGATGGCGCCCGTCACCGAATCTCCGCCGACCCGGGCGTGCCCAACCCAGCCGCCGCGCTGCGGCGACCTGCCGCTCCCCTGCCGGCGCCACGCGATGGCCGCGGCGAGGGTGGGATAGATGGTCAGACCTCGGTCCAGGCCGGTGAGGCGCAGGACCTTCATCATCTGGGGCTGAGGGCCTGCCAGACGGAGGGAGACGCCGGCGATCCGGGCACGGCGGTATGTACCGACCAGGAGGGCCAGCCCGGAGGCGTCGCAGAAGGACACCCCGGAAAGGTCGATGATCAGCTGCTGATGAGGTCCCGTGGTCGCGCTCAGCGCGGCGTTGAGCCGTTCACGCAGGACGGACGTGGTGGCGATGTCCATCTCGCCGACGAGCGCGAGAATGTCAGGGGCGGAGCCGACGGAGTTCGCCGGGCCGGTGAGGCCCGGGCGAATATCCAGAGTCGGGGCAGGGTTCATGGTGAAACTCCGTTGTTCGAGAATTGTCGGGGTTGCGCGGCCGAGCGGAGTCGTCGCGCGGAAGTGATCGGTCAGGACGGCTGAACGGCCGAGGCTCGGCCCGAGCACAGCTCACGGCGGGCGGCGCGGCGCGGCGTGCGATCGAGGCGGAGCCGTAGGGTGGGCGGCTCGACCGGCGGGGCGGCGAGAGGCGGCTGCGGGATGAGGAACTGGTTCGGCGTCATGATCGCCGGCCCCTCTCGGCCCACATGCGGGGCCGTCATGGTGAAAAACCGGGGGCGACACCAACTCGACCGTCAGCGTGCGGAAAGTCCGCGGTATCTCCAGTGTACTCGCCAACGCCCCGATCGGCGGGCCGCGAACACTCCCGGTCACCTTCCGAACGCATCCGCCGACCACCCCCCACGGTCGGCCCGGCGGGGCCACGGCTCCCGGTGAAGAGCGAAACCCCCTCTCACCCGCCCTTCACCGGCCGCTTCGACCGGCTCCGGACCTCCGGTCCCCCCTTCCGTCTTCGACCCTCATCACAGAAAGCGGCCGGGGCGGCACCCCGGCAAGCGGTACCGCCCCGACACGTCCACCCGATGGGTTACCTCCACCGCGCCACCGATCCCCCATCCGGCGGTTGATCCCCGCTCCGCGTGGCCCCCCGTACACCCATTGCCCTGCCGCACGGCTCAGAAGAACCTGCCACCCGCGCCCTGCCACGCCGGCTCAAAGGGTCCCGCTCGCCCACGCCCTGCCGCGTTGGCCAAGGGGGCCTGTCGCCATGCCCTGCCGTACGGGCGGATTCACGGGGGCTTGTCACTCGCGGCTCGGGCGCTTACGGCTCCTCGACGACCGATCCTCGCGGATCCCGAACATCACATCCCGCAGACCGAACGCCGCCGCCTATCCCATCCCGTCTCGCCCTGCTTCAGATCAAAAGCACTCGTCTGTCATGTGTCTCACAGAAGTCCGACGGAGAGGGCTTCCGTGTCCCGGGGACCCACCGCTGCGACGATCCCCGGGATCAAGGAGACGTAGCGAGACTCTCCGCCCGTTACCTGCGCCTGAGGGACGGCTTGGCCTTGCTGCCGGCCGTCTCGAACCTCAGGGACGAGCCTCCGGTCACGACCGAGACCTCGTTGACGCCGCCGCTCCGCGCGACCACGCGAACGTTGACCGGCGTGCCGCGCTGCGGCTGCACGCTGAATGACCGGCTCTTGCCCCTGGCCACCTCCCGGCATGTGCCGCCGAGGTTGTCGGTGACGCAGATCGTGGCGTCGTAGTTGGCCTTGTGGGTGACCGTGACGGTCACGTTCTGCGCGGCGGAGGCGCCGGCAGAGGGGGCCAGGCCGAAACCGAGGGCGCCGGTGACGCCGATGATCGCCGCCGCGGTGGCCACGCGAGTCTTGACGGACATGATGCTCTCCCGTTTCTCAGTATCTTGCGGACGAACAGGGGTACGGGAGCCTCAGCGCCAAAGGTTCAATCGCCGAATGTGCACAATTACCAATACGCCTTCCCCGGCCTTCATCGCCCGGCCGACGCCCCGTCGCCATCACCCTCTCCAGGCCCCAGCGGCCCCCGCCACAGCGCGCCCTCCGCTCGAAAACCCGCCGCACGACAACGCCGACCGCCTGGCCCGTTCCATTCGCCGTTACGGCATCCCGCTGTCGGAGAACCAGAGGCCGGCTTGATCAATCTCAAGGCATCATGGGACGGTGTCTCCTTCTGTCTCACCGGTCGTCCTCGCCGGTCGCATCAACAGGAACGCCCAGCCGGTCCTCAGGGCCGACGAACTGACCTTGCGGCCCTGGCTTCCCTGCGACGCCCCCGCCGTACTCCAAGCCTTCAGTGATCCGGCCATTCAGCGCTGGCACCGGCAGGTCATGACCTCCGAGAGGGAGGCACTGGCCTGGATCGGCCAGTGGCCTGACCGCTGGCAGGCCGAAAGGGACGCCTGCTGGGCCGTCACCCGTGCCGCCGAAGTGCTCGGGCGTGTCTCACTGCGCGCCATCAGCCTCGCCGCGGGCATCGCCCAGCTCACCTACTGGATGCTGCCCGCCGCACGCGGTCTCGGCGTCGCGCCCCGCGCCGCCGAACAGGTCGCCCGCTGGGCTTTCGAGACGGGAATTCACCGGCTGGAACTCCACCACTCGGTCGCCAACACCGCCTCGTGCCGGGTGGCGGACAAGCTCGGCTTCTCCCTGGAAGGCACCCTGCGCAGCGCGCTCCTCCACCAGGACGGATGGCACGACGTGCATCTGCACGCCCAGGTCGCGGACGACAGGTGAGGCCCGAGGGAGACGCTTCCACCATCCAGAATCGTTGATCACATTGTCGCGCCCTCAGGGAGCAGATGATGAACAGTCGTGCCGGACGGCGGACTCGACTTCCGTTCTTCCGAACCCCGGCGCCGACCAGGCCTAAGGCCCTACTGTCGGCTCACCGCCCACAGGTGGCACCGTCTCCGGACCTCCTGGCCTACGGGCCACCTCCCCACGAGGAGTCTTCATGATCACACTTGGGCCGGATGAGCAGGCGATCCACCGTGCACTACTGGATCGGAGTCGGGCTGCCGACCCGGCGCAGCCCCTGGATGCCTGTCTGAGCTACAAGGCGCTCGGCCTCATGATTGACCCGGACGGGATCAACACCGGGATGAGCCGACCCCCCTTCCGGGCGATGTTCCCGGCCCTCGGCCACGTCAGCACGTATGAGGTCGAGCACGGCCGACCGATGCTCTCGGCGCTGGTCGTCTCCGAGAGCTCGCATGAGCCAGGCCCGGGCTTTGCCGAGCTCGCCCGGAACCTCAAACTCAAGGTCGAGGACGACACCACCTTCTGGCAGGAGGAGTTGGAGCGAACGCTCCGGTTCTGGTCAGCCCAGGACCCGGTCCTCGTCCTGGATGCCGCGGTGGATCGTCTGATGGGTGAACTCCAGGCGATCAAGAACTCCCTGCGGGAACTCCAGCAGTCCGCGTAGCGGCTGGCAAGATCAGCGGGATCAGGCCCTCACCTGCCTCGCTGATGGTCGGACGACACTGGGAACTCCTAAAGAAATGATCTTCGAGGTGGTTGGATCACTCCGGGACTGACGATCCGGGGGTCGGAGTGGCTCGGTCGAAGCCGTGGGAAGTCGACCACGAGCTGTGGGCGGTGATCGAGCGGCTGCTACCGAAGGTGGAACGTCGGCCCCGGCACCCCGGGCGAAAGCGGCATCCGGACCGGCTGGTGTTCCAGGGCATCCTGTTCGTCCTGCACACCGGGATCACCTGGGGGCATCTGCCGCAGGAACTCGGCTTCGGCTCGGGCATGACCTGCTGGCGACGCCTGAACTCCCGATAGAAGTTCAAGACAGGCACGGCCAACGTTGACGGCCCGGTGGCCGACCTCAGGCTGGCTTGCGCCACACGGAGACGTGCTTCGCGGAGTCCTGGGTGAACGGAGACCCGTCCCAGTCCGCAACGCGACGTTCCAGCTCGAGCCCAGCGATCCGCGCCATCAGGTCGAGCTCCGCCGGCCAGGCGTACCGGTGCCGGGAGTTTTCGCGGCGGTAGTGGCCGTCGTCGCCGTCGCGGGTGAAGTGGTGCGAGACGAGCATCTGCTCGACCAGGTCGAAGGTGTCGAAGCCGAGATGCTGCTGAGAGACGTCGAACGGCACCGCGACCTGGCCGGGCGGCAGGAGCCGCAGCGGCGGCACACCCAGCTCGATGACGAACCGGCCGCCGGGCTCCAGATGCCGTGCGGCGTTGCGGAAGCACTCGACCTGCTCATCCTGCGTGAGCAGGTTCGTGATGGTGTTGTAAACGAGGTAGACCAGGGTGAACCCGCCGGGAACGACGGTGGTGGCCATGTCCCCGATGACTACCGGGAGGGTGCCCTCGTCGACCTTGCGCCGCAGCACCGCTGCCATGTGCTCGGACAGTTCGATGCCCACCACCGGCACGCCGCGTTCCCGAAGCGGGACTCCCACCCGTCCGGTTCCGATGGCGAACTCCAGCGCCCGGCCGTCTCCGGCGAGCTCGGCGAGGAAGGCGAGGGTCGGTCCGAGAACGGCAGCCGAGGACGCTTCGGCCTCCTCGGCGTCGTAGCGGTCGGCGGTCGCACGGGTCCACAGTTCACTGCTCGTCACGGGTGGCCACTGTGCCGGGTGCCGAGGGGCGCTGTCGACGCATTTAAGTTCTTCGCGGCTCAGCGTGCACCGCCCACAACTCGTCGCCGCCTTGCCAGAGCTTCGGCCGAACCGCCCCGCACCCCGGATCATCAGTCCCGGAGTGATCCGACCATGTCCGATGTCACTTGATGCTTGACGGATCAGCCTCGGAGATCATTTCGTTAGGAGTTCTAAGCCGACGCCCCGGACCCGCAATAGATCTTCCAGAGTGAGCCTTTTCATCCTGGGTAACGCCCCTCTTCAAGAAGCTGCAAGACGAGGATCACCTGCACGATCGGGGTGATGCGACGTGGGCGGCAGCGCAGCTTGGTCAGCATCTTCCAGGTCTTCAGGGTCGCGACGGCGCGCTCGCCGATGGCGCGGATGCGGGCGTGGGCGCGGTTGGCATCCTTCTGCCTGTGCGACAGTCACGGACGGTGGCGCCAGCGCTGGCCCGAGAGCCGATCGGGCCGGCTCCGCGGGCCGCGGTCAGGTCGCGGATGGCGCCGGGCAGTGCGGGCAAGACCACGCCCCTGACCTGCGACTCACTCAGCGATCTACTGACCTGCGAGAACACTGCCGCCCTCTGCCTCTGCTCTCCACCGTCCTCCAACGCCATGTTCCCCCAATGTGCCCCCGGGCCCCATGCCGTCAGACGTGCGACTCCCCATCCCCCACTGCCGCCGTCGCGTGAACCGACTGACGCCACTCCAGCGCCTCGGGGGTGTCCCGGTACTCCAGCAAATGCTGGCCCGCGATCTGCTCCAGCAGATCCCTGACCTCCGCGGGCGTGGCCCGGAAGAACTCCCTGCGCGGGTTGACCCGGTTGACCCGCCGGTCGTTCAACGCGGCGTGCAACCGCCCCTCCAGCCCGACCGCGTCGTCACTGAAGATCAGCGCGTGCGTGTCGAACCTGAACGGCACCGAGGCATCCCCCAGCTCCCGCACCCGATCCTCGGGTTCCAGGCGGCGGGTCATGCCGATCTTGACGACGTCCTCGCCGAACGCGCCCACATTGGAGATGACGTACACGTAGCCGGCCCGGACGTTGGCCTCGCGCGCCTCGACGTCACTGACCGCGGCGCCGATCTCCTCCAGCTTCGCCTTCAGCTCCTCCGCCCCGGCCTCATCGCCCTTGGCAATCAGCTTGGACAGCGCAGAACGGTAATGGGCCTCCTCCTTACGGAGCCGGGCCTTCTCCCGCTCGAACTCCCGCCGCGCGGCCTCCTCCTCACGCTGCCGCTCGCGCTGGGCACGGGTACGCTCCTTCTCCTCCTCCTGCTTGGCCAGGTAGTCGGCGGTCAGCTCCAGCTCATAAACCCGCAGCCGGTGATAGTCGCCACCGACGTGGATGTCCATCGTCTTGCCAAGCTTGACGATCATCTCCACGGCCTTCTCCAACCGGTCGACGGCCGACTGCAGCTTGTACGGACGCATCGTGCGCACACAGTTGTCGGCCTCGGCGTTGTAGGCACGCAACATCAGCTTGGAGAAGTCACGCACCATCCGGCGCCCCTCGGCCGCCGACCCGTTGACCTGCCAGCCCGTGGAACCCAGCACCGCCTTGCCGCCCCTGGCCATCGCCTTGATCCGAGCCCTGACCTCCGCCAGCCGCTCCTTGTAGGCCACCGCGTCGCTCAACGGATGCCGGTAGTCATAGACCCCGGCCTCCTGCAACAGCACGGTCTCCTCGGTCTGCACGATCTGCCGCTCGACCTCGTGCAGCCGCCGCATGGCGTCCGCGACGGCCGTCTGCAACCGCCCCTGCTCAGCACGCAACTTCTCGGTCAGCGCGGAGACGCCCATGGCGTCCATGCCGCCCAGCCGCTCGATCCAGGCCCGAAGCTCGGCGTTCTCCGCCTCCAGCCTCTTCTTCCCGCCGAACAGCCCTCCGCCGCTCCGCTCCGGCAGCACAGGCGCCGGGGCGGGAACGGGTTGTGACGGCACCTGAGGCACGGGAGCAGGAGGCGGTGCCTGTACGGGCACCCAGAACTGCCAGCCGGGCGGCGCCGGCGGCCACGCCGGATCCGGCCGCCACCCTTGAGGAGGCCGCCAGCCCACGGGCGGAACCGGCCATCCGGGAGCCGAGTTGAACCTGTACTCCATCATGGGCGTCCTCCTCGACCGTGTGCTCTTCACAACACATGCCACAGGAGGACAGCCACCTGGTCTGATCGGTTTACAACGCCCGCAATGATCCAAAAGAATGTCACCTGAGAAGACGGACATCCACCCGAGCCTTCGCCTCTTGCCGTTCTCGGCTCCTCTCGTAGACCTGGGTGTTCCGCGCCGTGTTTCTCAGCCATCTGGGACTACTTCCCAATCCAGCCTCTTCTCGGGCCCCGTCTCGCGACCAAATCGTGGGCCGGGTGTGTAGCGCACACGTCGTGTTGACCTGCGGCGCGTGTATTGGCCGTAGCCAAGCGATCACCACACCCCAAACCCATCCAATATGGGCATTAATGACTTATCCGACATATCCCATGAATTAGTGACGCGCTCACCCTCACGCCCTCGTGGGAGGCACAATCGACCCCGCGTTCGAAGCGGGATAAAAGGTCAGCGACGAGCTACATCATCACTGACCTGCGGAATACCAGCGATGTGTAAGTTTTCGTCCGGCACCCACACACACTCCAATTCACTCTGCTTGTGAACCAAAGCCCCCCGTGAGGCGTCATCTTCGTATCCTCCAGCAAACCTCGCCGTTTCGTCGGAGGCCGATATCGACACGATCGGAAGCATCCAAGATCAAAGATAAGTCCATCTCCCGCAAAGTCCCGAGGAGCGAGATGAGCGATTCGTGGGTTGCGATCGACTTCGAGACCGCGAATTCACACCGTGGCAGTCCGTGCGGTGTCGGCATGGTAGGTGTCGAGGCGGGCAGAATCACTGAGACTCTCACCACCCTGATTCAGCCACCCGCGAAATACGCCTGGTTCGCCCCCTTCAACGTCAGGCTCCACGGCATCAGTGAGAGCAGTGTGCAGGGCGCGCCCACCTGGGAGGAGAGCTTCCAGAAAATTCTCGAGTTCGCGGACGGAAGGCCATTGGTCGCCCACAATGCCGCCTTCGACCTCGGGGTCATCCGGGAGGCCTGCACCGCATCGGGCATCGTCTGGCCCGACATCGACTATGCCTGCTCCCTCGTCATCGCAAGACAGACCTGGTCCCTCCCCTCCTATGGTCTGCCTTACGCAGTCGAGGCCGCGGGCAGCACGATTCTCAATCATCACGAGGCGAGTGCCGACGCGCGTGCCGCCGCCGACATCGTGATCGGCGCCCTACGTGTTCACGGGGTCACGACGCTCCATGACCTGCTCGCCAGCCGTAAAATCCACATGGGGCGACTTGCGGCGGGCTCCTGGTCGGGGTCTCAGAGCACCCATGGCAACGCACGCGCCCCCTTGCCAGGAGCGAATCGCGACGCGGACCCCGACGGACCGTTCTATGGACTGACAGTCTGCTTCACCGGCACACTGCTCAGCATGCCCCGGCAGGAAGCTCATGATCGCCTTGCCGATGTTGGTGGCCAGCCCGCGGCCGGCGTGACCCGTAAGACCGACATCTTGGTGATTGGTACCCAGGATCCCGTCAGGCTCCGGCCAGGCGACGATCGAAGCGGTAAGAGCAAGAAGGCTGAAGAGCTCCTCGCCAAAGGTCACGGCATCGAGGTCATCAGCGAAGTTGACTTCCTGGAACGGCTCGCCTGCAGCGAACCCACCAGGTAAGGATGAGAGCGCCCCTGTTTCGCATGAGCGCCGGACGATTCCGCGACTTTGTTCGACCTTCCAGTTTTCTGATCAGAAGAACCTCGCCCATTCGCGGATTCTCCGAGCCATCTCGTCGCGCCTTTCAGCGTACAGACGCGCCCGATGCCCATTGGCCCCGGAGGGGTGCGGGAAACCGGAAAGAACTCGCTCTCGCGAGACGGCTGTGAGCCCGACGGCCGTACTCGCCGCCTTGCCCAAGGGGATCACAAGGGCATCAGGGACCATTTCGAGGTTCTTGTCGAGGACCTGACGAGCGAACGCGGTAAGCACAGGGTGTCGATCAACCGCAGGAGATCCTGAGTAGTTCGCTCCCTGAACGAATACGGCGTGGCAGATGGCCGATGTGCTCGCGAGGAGATCGGAGCGGTCCGCGAACAGCCCGGCTGTGCTGTCAAGTCCAAGCGCGTCATGGAGTCCGATCCCGTCCAACATCGAGATCATGTTGGTACGCATGGAACCAGCGAAGCTTCCCGTCTCGTCCGCTTCCTTGAGCGCCTCGTCGAGGGTCCTGCCGCTCCGTAGGGCCCGGACAGCGGTCCGCACAGCCAGATGCATCTGCTGGCGGCCCGGTGTGAGGCCGACAAGCATTACACGGGCATTGGCGTTCACCCAGTCGAACGGGACGAAGTAGATCTCCAGTTTGTGGTCCCGGTAGAGAAGTAACTCGGGACTGGCGACCTGCTCTTCGGTGATGTCCGGCGAAAGCGAGCAGAGCGTATCCTCGAACGCCGAACTGCACCATGACGGGCTGATGACACCTCCGGCTGCTGGAGCGATGTAGCAGGTGTGCTCAGGCACGATGGACATGTACGTCATGATCGAATTATCGCCCATCCACTGATCGATACGGCAGATCGCTCGTCGGCTCACGACTCCCGCTACGCGACCGCTCCACACCGGATCGTCAGAGGCGAGGGACGTTGCCGTAAGGGCGAGAAGCTCCGCCGCAGGTCAGAGAGGGAAGGCGGACGAGTCGGTCTGTAGGCCGGGTTCTAATTCCGCCCGCCCCTGACCTGCGACTCTCTCAGCGATCCACTATCTGACCTGCGAGGACACTGCCGTCCTCTGCCATCGCTCTCCACCGTCTTCCAACGCCATGTGCCCCCGATGTGCCCCCAGGGCCCATGTCGTCAGACGCGCCCCTCCCCCACCGCTGTGTGAACCGACTGTCGCCAGGGAGCAGGCGGAAGGTCTCGCAGGCTCTCCGAAGGCTGGGCCTAGTGGAAGAGTCGACCAGCACACGTGGAGATCTCAGGTAATCCTGCTACCTCACCGCGCTGCGAGGTAGTGAAATCTAGGCTCTTCCCCATGGCGATCTCAGAGCGGACCCGGAAGATCATTTGGGTGGAGTCGGGTGGTCGTTGCGCCATCTGTCGACGCCAGGTCCTGACTCCAGGTAGCAAGACAGACGATCCATCGATCTTCGGCGAAGAGTGCCACATCATCGCCCGCGGGGCTTCCGGGCCAAGAGCCGGCGGCTTGGGCGAGGAGCTCATAGACCACCACTCAAACCTCCTGCTGTTGTGCAGCGAGCACCACAAGCAGATTGACGACCAGATCGCGACATTCACCGTTGAACGCCTAAACGAGATCAAGAAGTCGCATCGCGAGTGGATCGCGCACCTGGGCAATCCCGATGGCGGCCCTGTTCGCCTTGTCCCAGATCCCAGCTTTCCACGACCGCGTCTCCTGACGCCGATCACCACAGGGAACACTCTTTGGGAGATGCTCCTCAGGGCAAAAGCCTTCGAGTACGCCTACGCCGACCATCAGCCCGAAGCCGCAGAAGATTTGACGATCGAGTTCCTCGATATGATCAAGGATTACCTCGACATCGCGAGTGAACTCGACACCATCAGGGAGCAGCGAGATGCGGCAAAGCTCTTCGGGTACTACATCAGCCGCCTCGCCGAAAACGACTATCTGGTCGGTGCATGGGTACGCCATATGTTGCTGACAGGCGGACCAACTCAAGCCGAGCCCTCGCCATGGGAAATCCTTCGGGTCGAAGTCATCCCCGCAGCCACCGCCAAGGTCGTCGATAGTAAGGGAAAGCCCGTCACGATCCCCGATCCACCGAGTGGCCCTCAGGTGAGCTGAGCGTTCTTGAACACCTCCAAGGTCGTCACCATGGGCTGGCACTGCTGGACGTAGATCGAAAAGCTCCTCCCGGATCACTCAGGAGGGCCTTTCCTCTGGGAGCCGCCTTCGGAATTCGCCCCCGAGACCCTTTCACTACGAGTCAATGGCAGGTCTCAGGCTGGAGGGCTCACGCCCTGGTCAGGCGGTAGATGCGGTTCGATGGAGTGTGATCACGTAAGACGGTGTTGCTGTACCAGCCTTCCCTGCAAAGCGCGGCGCAGCCTCTTGATCAGCACTCACTGTGCAGGATCTCCATCGCCTGGAGCGCGTCATGACGACACGGACCGCCTCTGGTCAGGGGGGCTGTTAGAGGCTATCGAGCCGGTGTTGCCAGACCATCGGCATATCGATCCGGCCATTGGGTCGCCGCAGTTGTCTCCCGGCCGACCGAGCCCCGACTGGTCGCCGCCTGCCCCGTACACGCGACTACTGGGTGCTACTCCAATCCCAGTACGCCGACGCCGTGCCATCCGGGTTACGCCCAAGACGCGGAGGTACATCACCTTGAGTAGGGTGATGAGCTTCCTCGTCATCGTCTCCGTGCTCGACGCGCGCATTGCTCGCGGCAGCGATGCTGGCCTTATGCGCCTCATCGCTGATCACTCGTTCGGCGATGTGGTCAAAAATGTATGTTGGAACATCATCGTCGGAATCCGCCTCTGCCAGTGCTTCAAGTATGAAAGTAACAGCTGTAGCTTCATCGTGGCCAGCATGTTGCATCGCCCGAATGATCAGAGTGGATGTCGCCTGGATCCTATCGGATTGCCATAGAACACGCAGAAGGTCACTGACCGACAACTCGTTCTCGAAAATCGTATGACGTTCAGGATGACGGTCCAACAGGGCCTCTGCTGATTCGCCCGCTCCTACTTCCTGTAACACTTCGACAAGACGGGCAACGAGCCAACCGCTTTTGAGGCCGGCATGCCGGGCCGGGTCTCGGCGAAGAAGTTCCTCAACAGCACCATACGCGTTGACTGTGTATAGCGCATCCAGCATTTCTGCAACCACTCCAGGATCCGTAACGTTAATATGCCTTACAGCACCTCGGTTTAGGATCTCCGCGACGTGGCTCCCATTCCCTACCGAACCCAACGTGCGAATCAGGTGAGCAGCCGCGTAGCTGTCGCTAATGTCAAAGTGTGCCGCTGGCCTACGTGCAAGTAGGACATCTATGGCCTTTTGTGCCCCAAGTCTGCGAAATGTAATCAAAAGGTGAGATATCGCATAGGCGTCCTCAATATTGCCGCTTTGTGCCGCCCGAACAGCGAGCACAGAGGCTTCTTTTGAGAATCCAGACGCTTTTAGGTCTTCTATAAGCCCTGTAATGGCACTGCTTTCGGCTTCCAGCTGCTGAATCGGTATACGACCTATTAGGGTTTCAAGCGCCTGGTCAGCGTCAATATCCCTGAAGACCGACAGCATGCATCTAACAGCGCCTATATCGCTGACACTAACCTGTTGAGCGATTCGGCTGGACACCTCGAAAGCGGTATGCTGCTGGCCGCACTCACTCAAGGTGGAGAGCACATCGTGCGCGAACCTACTATCCCTGAGGAGATCATGGTTCAGAAGTTGGCCTGCAAGTGAGGCGAACTCTGCATGCGCTCCTATCTCGTGGAAGGCTTTAAGGAGGTCGCACGCGCCATGCGGGTCATTGGAGATGACATGCCGTGCCGGATCACGCTGTAACACGTCATTAACAATGGATTTTGCATTTATCTGCTTAAGTGTGCGCAAAAAGCGCGCGATTTCGCGGCCATTATTTGCCACTAGGTGCTCGGTAAGATTGCGCACGCACAACCGCTGCAGTGCGTCGCTATCGCCCGTGTCATGGATGGCATGGAAAAGTGGTATGACGATCTCGCCGTCAGTAAGTGGAACGACATCTACGGCCTTACGAGCAAGGGAGGAGGCAAAGTCTTTGAGATCGTGTTCATTCAATACGCGCAACAGCACTACTACAGCTCTTATGTCTTCGCAAGACACGTGGTCGATTGGGTTGCGCCGCAGAATATCGGTTAGTAGGTCCACCGATTCGACCTTAAATGCAGCGCCTATCAGGCTGGCGATCTTATAGCAGTCATCTAGGGGCATACGCCGCCCAGGCCTTTGGGATAGCATTTCGGCGACGGCCTCGTTTGCCCCCACCAAGTGGAGAGCCTCGAGGAGGTGTGTGAATCCGTAGCTATCATGGGATGAAGCGTGTCGCTCTGGATCGCGTGCGATAAGGTTTCTGATCTCATTCTTCGCACCAAGTGCTCGTAGCGCGTGTAGTAGTTGCGCGACACCGTAAGCATCAAGCTCCACATGCTTGCTTGGGTCGCGTGCCAATATATCGTTTGAGATAGAGTCGGCTCCGATAGCTGGACAAGCTGCCAGGAGTATGCTGAGCGCGTTCGCATCCTCTAAAGAGACATGTCTGCCGGGTCGACGGCCGATCAGAAAATCAGCCTCGCGCTGCGCACCGATACTCATAAATGACTGTAATAAGTAGCTAATCCCAAAGGCTTCTGTCAGTATCACATGTTCAGCCGGGTTGCGATTGAGTAGGTGCGCTAATGCGCTTTGCGCCCCTACCTCCTGAAAAGCTTCGATCAGATCAGCGATGCTCGTGGGTTCGCTGAATGAGACGGCTTTCGCTGCGCGAATAGATAAGTCCTCAAGCGCCTCCTGGACGCTTAATTTTCTGTATGTGCGTAGAAGGCTTGCAACGCCAGCACCATCTGCTACATCGATGAATTCATTAGGACTGCGTGTGAGTAGTGTTTCAACTTCCAGTTTGGCTCCGACGGTCATGAAGGCTTCTAGCAATACGGCAATGTCATATCCGTGATGGAGCTCCACCTGAAGGGATGGACGGCGGCCTAGCATAATTTGTAGGGCATCGCTATCCTGCAGTGCGTGTAGCTCATTGAGAAGCTGAGAACTATCGCAAGCATCTATCAGAGAAGCATTTTCTGAAACCCACATAGCCGCATCATGGATCGCATCAGGATTCACGATCTTGAGAACGCGTAGAATATGCAGTGCTGCACGTGGAGTGCTGGCCTGTACGGCGCGACGCCACAGTGCAATTGCGTATCGATATAATCCAAAACGATGTGCTGCCTCACCTAGGCTGCTCAAATCATCGCCATCGTATGTGTGAGTGAGTAAGGCATCCCATAGCGAAGGAGGACCAGTCTTCTCCTCGCGGATTCGCCGCATCTGATGATCGAGATAGTCGGCTGGCCTACAGGCTAGTTCCTTGCCACCGACCTGCAGTTTATATGGAGTGATCGCTGTAAGCGTTTTTCGAATATCGGTGCGGCTGCCATCGAGTCTTGCCCCCTTAATGAGGGCCATGACGTCTGTCCTTGACCAGTCCTCTTCTAGAGGTCGATGCTGGGGCTTAAGATATCCTTCTGCTGCCTGTTGAAGGAGCCGGATCGGCAAAGGCTGGCGATGTCCAAGGCGGCTAGCATCTAGTGCCGCAGTTGTTATGGCTATCTCACTCGCTGTGAATATGCTTTGCTCAAGGTATGCCGAGAGTAGTTCAGGGCCGCCAGCCAGATTTTGAATGACGTTGCCCGTATCTCCGGCGCTTGAAAAAGCTGCCAGTAGCCTTTGGTCGTCTGAATAGTGTTCAGCGAGGCTCTCGCATTGTTCGGCAGTAAAGTGGCCAGGAACACTTATTACACGGGTGTGCGGTCCCGTCAGTAGAGTGCGGGCGGCAGAGTGCGTGTCCGGAGAAACACCTTGTGCGGTGAGTTCGGAGAAGTACGGTTCTCGCCACAGTGTCCCAGCTATGACGTGTTGAAAATTCGACTCTGTCGCCAGAAGGCGCGTAAGGACATTTGCCACTTGCGAGCTGTTGTGCCCATACAAGAATCGTTGAGTTTCATCTAACCACCACACCACGCCGTGAGGAGGTTCACTTGTTTGGCTTGAAATTAAGTGTAAATTCTTAAGAAGATAACTCAATTCATCCGTATCCGCGGGACAAATCATCGGCCATGAGCGCACAATTGGAACTGTGCGTAATGTTTCGAATAGCGCACGCGTTTTACCTACAGTCGACCCGCCCACAAAAACGACCATAATTGATCGGTGGAGATCTATGGCACGCCCGAGTTCTCTTCTCAGCTTGCGGTCGTGGTCACGCTCGAAATAAGGGGTAAGGCCTATTTCATCGCTCTTGTTATCAGCATATGTATGAGAGGCAGGTAGGACTGCAGCGTGTACTCCTAGCTCCAACGGATTCCGGTTCTCAATTGATCGGCAGTCGATGGAGTTGCCGTAGTTGAGTGGCGGCCAGCCCTGACTCATCGCCCAGGCTTCCGCCGGTAATCGGCTATGGCCGGCGCTGGCTGTTATGACGGTCGCTAGATTTATGTCAGTTACTTGCTCGATTGCGCTGAGGGGAAGACTGCAGATTTCGTCTGTGAGGCGCTCATGCCCCCATATTTCAATGGCGACGCCAGGGTGTACAGGCCGCAGTTGATTATCAATGAACTGGTCTACTTCGCCAGTGAGCGTATCGTTAGTCAGGTAGCGCCAAGTCCTTACGTCCCGGTGCTGGGCGAGGCAACCCTCGAGGTCGCTTTGAATCTTCGCCTTCGTTTTTTTAGCCGATTCTCCTCGCGTGGCATGAGCAGCGAAGAACGTGCGCGCTTTGGGGCAGTACCCGTCATTTTTAGTGTCCCCATGGGCGCCAGCTACTCGTACTGGCTGATAATCACCTGGATAGAGTAATGCGGCGAGCCGGTCACACATAGCTTGAAAGTTGGCGCCATCTAGCGTGGCGATGTAATTGCGGACAATTTTCCGCCTGGAGTTCGCGTCCATAAATGTTGGCCATTTCGTGTATGAGAGACCGGAGAGAGCCCAGACGACGATACATCGTCGAAGGCACCTACATCATGCTCAGTTTGGTTTTCGCACCGACGGAACTGAACGCGCTGTGCGAACAGACTGGCCAGCCGCTCCCCTTGGAAACCTTCTAAGTTCGCACCCTGCGCAGCGGGAACCCGCTTGTACCTCACCGCCCTCAAGGCGTGACACTCGGCAACGCCTCTGGTGTTAAGGACGTAGGATGGCTCGTCTCAGTGGTATCTTTGCACCCGCTGCTCCAGCCTTCCTGCAGGACGACGTTGCCGGGCATCCCGTATCGCGAAAGCAGTTCCATGAGCACACCGTAGAACCTTTCGGCGTCTCATAAAGGTACACAGCCAAATCTGCTCACAGCCGGAACTGCCCCCAGGCCGCATGCCCGGCCGCCGAGCAGGTGTAGAACCGCGAGGCGGTATAACGGATCTCAACCCTCGAAGCTGATGGCAAGGACCGACGAAGTCGGTCCGCGGCAGCGATCGCCCTAGCTATCAACAGTGAGCACCGAAGTGAGCGATCGTCACGGCCCCAGCCAATTTATTTCATGCCGTTCGACCTTGATCCTCAGATGAAGGATAAAACCCGGAACATAATCTGCAGAATTATCCGAGTGCGCATAATTGACCAAGCTTATTCTCCTTCGTCGTCAGCTTCAGTGTCGGCAGCGCCTCTACTCGATAGATAATGGAACAGTCTGACGGCATCTCGCGTAGCCAACTGTTGAAGGTTGAGATCACGCAAGAGATCTACCTCATCATATAATTCTCCCCCAATGGTGCTCACGACTGGCGTCCACTCGCCCCCACCGGTTGCATAGTCTGTCCACACCGATCCGATGTCGACGCGATTGTGTGCAATGTGGTTCCGACATTTGATCGCTCGGTCAAAGAGGTCTAACTCGTCGATCCAAAAGTCCCTGTCGTCTGGATCGAGGCCTGCCTCAATTGATCGCAGAATTTGCCCTGCGGTCCTCCGCCTGCGACCGCTCGTCTGATCGAGATGACTCAAGATGGCTTTGAGGACATCCTCTACTTCGGCTGCCTGAGCCAGCACGAGACCTCTAAGCCTCTGCATGGTGAAAGCACCATGGTCGTCATGGGGATCGCAAGGGTCCTCTGGGTAAAGTCCTGACCAGATGTTCGGCCATGCGATCATCCGTTCGCCGAACTGTGGTTCCGGTAAAGTCATGATCGGATTCTCGCAGGAGCAGGCTCAACCTAGCGACCCAATTCGATCTCACGAGTCTGTTCCATTCCTTAGGCTTCGATTACGAGTGATGCCGCGCAACTCTCCGCCCCGACCACCTCAACGCCAAAAGCCCCTTCGCTGAACGCGTGCCTGACCTGCGGTTTGCTGTGCTGCAGATCAGCTTCTATGCGTCATTGGCCTGTATCCGCTTGAGCGGCGGGGCGGTCGGGCGGGACCGGCCCGAAGAGGCCGCACGCCCGCCCGAGCCGCCCGGCCACCCGCCGCCCAGCGGGCGGCGGCTTGATGACGGGTAGATAAGTTTCTTTCGATCTTGGTCTGCGTGTTGTCAGGCGCTCTGAGCTGCGGGTGTTGCGCTGGTCCAGACGCGTTCGAAGCTGTCGAGGTAGGTGGTGGCGGTGCTGTTGGGGTCGTTGCGGGTGAGGTAGATGACGGGGGCTTCGGGGGCTCGGGTGCCGTAGGCGTGGAGGTTGACCAAGAGGTCGTTGTCGGCGCGGTAGATGGAGTTGTACAGGATCGTGTCGTGGAGCCGGATCTCGATCCCGTCCACGTTGCCGAGGGGGTGGTAGAGGGTGAGGGCGTTCCTGGTCCGGGAGATCATGACGTCGGCTCCGACGCCTTCGTCTGTTCCGCGGGTGGCGACGTGGGGGCTGGCAGGGTCGCCGAGCAGGATGCGCACCCGCGCTCCGGCGGCTGCTTTCTGGGTGAGGATGCGGAGGAGGCCGGCGTCTTCGGCGAGGAACAGGCCGCTGTAGACGAGGATGCCGATCTCAGCCTGGGCGGAGTCGAAGAAGGTGCGCCAGATGTCGGCGGGTACGGCCCAGCGGTGTGGGTAGACGGCCTTGATCTCGGTCGATGCCCCCTGGCGGCGGCGGGCGTTTTCGGGCCATAGGTCGTTCTCGTCGGCGTGGAGGAGGTCGGCGACGGCGAGGCGGTGGCGGGGGTGGGGGGTGCGGCCGGCCAGCCAGCGGGTGACGGTTTTGGGGTCGACGGTCAGGTGGGTGGCCACGTCGAGGGGTTGCAGGCGGGCGCGGATGAGGGCGTGGCGGAGGTTCTCGTTCACGGGGCTGGTTCCCTCCCGGAGCAGGTCGGTACCGGCGACGCTAACATAAGACGTCCCTAGACGTCCCTCAAGTCGTGGTGCCCGTGTCCGGTCCTGGACAGAAAACTCGCTGGCACCGAGCCCGGCACCCCCGCCGGGCTCCTGTGAGCCGACGGGAGCACCCCCATGTCCAGAGAGAAGATCATCGCCCACCAGCGGGACCTGCTGACCAAACTGCGCGGTCACCTCACCGCGCTGCACGTGCCGACCTTCCTGACGGCCGACCACAACGACCAGCCCTGCCTGGAGATCACCGACCACAACGCGCGCACCCGCCGCGTCTACGTCCAGGTCGTCTTTTACTGGTTCTACTGGGGCGACCTGCCCGACGAGCGCACCTCCACTATCCACCTGCCGATGGCCGCCGAGGACATCGCCGCCGCCGTGCGGCGCGGCTGGCGCGAGGGCGAGCAGGGCACGCTCAGCATCAACCTGGGCAACATCCACGGTGCGCACGGCCGCTGACGACGGATGACCGACGACACCGACGGGTGGCTGACCGGCAGGCGCATCTACGACCGGATCGCCGAACGGCTCCGCGCGCAGATCGCCTCCGGTCACTATCCCCCGGCCGGTGCCCTGCCCTCGGAGGCGGCGCTGGCCCAGCGTTTCCACGTGGCCCGCAGCACGGTCCGGCGCGCGCTGGCCGTTCTGGAGGCCGAAGGGCTGATCGACACGATGCCCGGCGCGGGACGCCGGGTGAAGGGTTCTGAACGCCGGGCCGCGCTGTACCGCTACCAGGCGATCGCCGCCGACCTGCGTGAGCAGATCAGCACCGGTGCCCTGTCGGCGGGGGCGGTGTTGCCGAGCGAGAGCGCGCTGCGGCGGCAATACCGGGCATCCCGCAACACCGTCCGGCAGGCCCTCGCCGAGCTGGAGGGTGAGGGGCTGATCGTGACAAAGCATGGCAAGGGACGTTTCGTCCGCCCTGTGGGGCTTTGAGACGTCCTAGGACGTCTGGCCTTCATCTCTGGAAGGGTTCGAAAGACGGTTTCTATGGTGAAGCGCATGGGACAAGCCGAATGGGCTCATGACCTGGCCCGGCAACTGCTGGAAGAACCACTGCCGCGCCGGTGGGCGCACACCCAGGGAGTGGCAGCGCGGGCGGTGTCGCTGACGCCGATCCTCGGCGCGGAGGCCGACCTGCTGACCGCGGCGGCCTGGCTGCACGACATCGGATACTCCCCGGCGCTGGTCGACACGGGCTCCCACGCGCTGGACGGCGCCCGCTACCTGCGCGACGTGCACCGGGCCGATGACACGATCGCCCGGCTGGTAGCTCACCACACGTGCGCCGAGTACGAGGCGGCCGAGCGCGGCCTGCTGGACGTGCTGAACGCCGAGTTCGACAAGGAACGCCCCGAACTGGTCGAGGCGCTGACCTACTGCGACATGACCACCAGCCCGGACGGCCTGCCGGTCGAGGCGCAGGCCCGGCTGCTGGAGATCCACTCCCGGTACGGCCCGGAGCATCTGGTCAGCCGGTCGATCACCAAGGCGACTCCGTGCATCACCGCGGCCGTGCACGCCGTGCAGGCCGCGCTGGACGCGGGGCAGTGAAGGTTATGCCAGGCTGGCGTGGGCGGCCAGGATGCGCCAGCCGTGCTCGCCGGTGTGGACCCAGGTGCGGGTGTAGCGCAGCTGCGAGGCGAACGGCTCTCCCGCGAACGTGCCCTCCAGCAGGCCCAGGAAGCAGGTGACGCCGGTGGTGCCCGCCACGACCACGGTGAGCTCGTCCTGGACGAGCTTGGTCATCACCTGTCGGCGGGAGCGGTGGTTGTCCAGGTCGAGTTGCTTGGCCTGCGGGTGGCAGGCGCCGTCCGGCGGGCCGGTGAAGACGAGCCGCTCATCGAGGAGCCGGTCGAGTTCCTCGACGTCTGAGGCGAGCATCGCCGCCTGCAGACGGCGCTCGGCCTCATACAGCTCATCGGTAAGGGTGCGCTCGGTCATAAGACCATCTTCCAGGAGAGGGGAACGTGCGAGTACCTCACACCGTAGTACTGCTCGCTGGCGCGGGAACGTTCACCCGATGTACGGCCCGGCAGCGCCGCCGAGGAAGTGGCCGAGCCGTAGCCGCATCGACCGGTCCATGGTCAGGGAGTCGATCTGGTCGCGGGGGACCCAGCGGACTTCGCGGGCCTCGTCGCTAGGGGTCGGCTTCCCGCTGATGGGGCGGGCGGTGAGGACGATGGAGAACTCCTGGCGGGCCTCGCCGTCGGAGGTGTAGAGGATCACGTGTTTGGGGTCGGTGTAGGTGCCGGCCAGGCCAGTGATCTCGCACGTGACGCCGGTCTCCTCCAGCGTCTCCCGGACGGCGGCCTGCGGCAGGGACTCGCCGAGGTCGATAGCGCCGCCGGGCACGGCCCAGTTGTCGTTGTCGGTACGGCGGATCATCAGGATGTCGCCGATGTCGTTGACGACGATGACGTTGACCGAGGGAACAAGGCTGTTGGGGGTGGGGGCGGCGGGGTCATCGTAGAAGTCGATCCGGCGGGCCGTCATGGGTCAGGACTCTACCGGGACAGCCCGCTCCCAGACGGCCTCGAAACTGCTGGTGTAGGTCGAGACCATGTCGCCGCCGGTGACCTTGCGCAGGTGCATGACCGGCGCGTCGTAGGCGGCCTTGCCGTACACGTGGGTGTTGACGAGAAGCTGGTCGTCGGCGCGGTAGATGGAGTTGTACAGGATGGTGTCATGAAGCCGGATCTCCACGCCCTCGCGTCGGCGCAGTGACCGGTAGAGGAAGAGCGCCGTCCTGATCTGGGCCGCCAGGCCGTCGTTGACGCCCTCGTCCGCGCCGCGCTGGGCGACCTCCGCACAGTCGGGATCGCCGAGCAGGATGCGCACCCGTACGCCCGCGTCGGCTTTCTCGGCGAAGGTGCGCACGATGCCGGTGTCCTGGGCGATGAAGATGCCGCTGTAGACCAGCACGTCGATCTCTTCCCGGGCCGCTGAGAACAGACGTCCCCAGGCGTCCTTGGGGACGGCCCAGCGGTGCGGGTAGACGGTGACGATCTCGCTTTCGGAGACGGCTGCGGCCTGGGCGGGGGTCAGCGCGTCCGGCCACAGGTAGGACTCCTCCACGCCGAGGAGTCTGGCGACCGCGAATCGGTGCTTTCGGTACGGTATGCGGCCCTGGGTGATCCACCGCTCCACGGTTTTGGCGTCGACCTGGACGGTTTCGGCCAGCGCGTCGACGGTGGTGCCGTGTTCGAGGAGGGCTACCCGTAACCGCTCGTTCGCCATCTCACCTGCCTGAAAGCCGGGACGTCCAGGGACGTGGCAATCGTAGACCGGACGTCTGCTACATGTCCCATCCTGTAGTGATCACGTCCTGACTCTTCGTCGCACTCTCGGTATCGCAAGGCATCACCGGCAGCGACGAGAGGAGAGACAGCAGTGATCAACGACATCCGGCCGATCGACGAGACGCCCGCCTGCGCGTGCGGCGCGACGCTGGAGGAGGGGCGGTTCGCCTGCCGCAAGTGCCGGGCGCGGGACCGGTGGACCCGCCGTCAGGTGGCTCGGCGTAGGACGAACCGGCGGCGCGGTCAGGTGCGGCGTCCGGCCAACCGCCCCTACGGCAGCGCTGAGGCGGGGGTGATCTGGACGTGAACGCGACCGTGATCCCGCTGATCGTCGGCCTGGTGCTGGGTGCGGTGGTGTTCGTCGGCTACGTGCTCGTCCTGGTCGGGATGCGCCAGGAGGACCGGCGGATGCATCTGGGTGCGACGCCGCCGAGCCGGGCGGCGGGCCTGGCCCGTCGGGTCACCGGCTGTCACGTGCGCGGATGAGCGCGCTACTCGTCGGAGAGCTTCGACTCCACCCGTTCCAGGCGGGCCGACAGGTCGCGCAGGGTGGCGCGGATCTCGGCCAGCTCATCAGAGGCCGGCGGGACGGGGGCGGCGTCCTCGCGGACGAACACGCCCTTGCCCTGCTGGCCGATGACCAGCCCTTCGTTGCGTAGCACGCCGACGGCGAGTTTCACCACGCTCAGCGAGGCGTCGTAGGCGGTCGCGAGCTGGGTGGTGGAGGGCAGCGCCTCGCCGGGCGCGAGGGTGCCGCGCCGGATCCGGTCGCGCAGGTCGTCGGCGATCTGCAGGTAGCCGGGCCGCCCGGTGTTCTTGACCATCCGCCCTCTTCTTCGGTCGTGGGTGTCTCTAGTTCAGCACAGACACGCGACCAGGCCAACCATGAGAACGTTGACATCCAAGCTAACTAGGTTGACTATGTTGACCGAGACGAACAAGGAGGTCCATCCATGCGCAACATCCCGATCCCCGTCGACGTCCACCGGCTCCGCTTCACCTGCGTCAAAGCCGCCCGCCCCCGCGTCGTCGACCAGGAGACCGGAAAGATCAAGACCGACAAGGAGGGCAACAAGGTCTACGAGTCCGTCCTGCTCGCCGAGGACGAGCTGGGCCGGATCGAACTGGTCAAGGTGGGAACCTCCGGAGAACCGCCCATCGCTCCCGGTCAGGACGTCGTCCCGACCGGCATGGTCGGCTACGCCTGGGAGATCCCGAGCAGCAACGGCCCCCGGTGGGGCATCAGCTACAAGGCCGCCTCCATCGTCCCCGTCTCCGGCAGACCAAGCGGCGGGGGCGACGATGCCTGACCTGCTGCGGCTGCTGCTCGTCGCGGCCTGCGCGCTGGCCGTCCTGGCGGCCTGGCGGCGGTTTCATCCCCGGTCGTTCTGGCCGGTGGCCGGCTACCCGCTCACCGCGCTCGGCGTGCGGTGCTCCTGGCGCAAGGTCGCCCTGGGGTGCGGGCTGACCAAGAAGCGCGCCCGCTGGGCCTTCACCCTCACCCCCGGCGCCCTGGTCTCCACCGGCACCGTGAAGGTACGGCGCCGCTTCCGCCGCATCGCCGTCGACACCACCCCCTGGATGCGGTTCCCGCTGCCGACCCGGCACGGCTGGCGCGTCACCGTCCACCTGCTGGAAGGCCAGATCCCGGCCGACTACACCGAGGTCGCCGAACGGCTCGCGCACTCCTGGGGCGTGCACGCTGTACGGGTGTCCTCCCCGCGCCCCGGACGGGTCGTGCTGGCCGCGACCATCCGTGACCCGCTGGTGCGCGTCGACCACCTTCCCGCCTCGGCCGAGCTGCTCACGGTCACCGTGGGCAGGTTGGAGACCGGCACACCGTGGGTGATCGACTTCCGGACCGTGCCGCACTGGCTCAACGCCGGAGCCACCCAGTCCGGCAAGTCGAACCTGGCCAACGCCCTGCTCGTCGGTCTGGCCCCGCAACCGGTGGCGCTGGTCGGCATCGACCTCAAAGGCGGGGTGGAGTTCACCCCCTACACGCCCCGGCTGTCGGCGCTGGCCACCACCCGCACCGAGGCGAGTGGCCTGCTCGATGACCTGGTGGCGCTCATGCTGGAACGGATGGGGCTGTGCCGTACGGCGGGCGCCCGCAACCTCTGGCAACTGCCCCCGGCGGTACGGCCGGTGCCGGTCGTGGTCCTGGTGGATGAGCTGGCCGAGCTGTACCTGATGGCCGACAAGTCCGAGAAAGACGAGATCGCCCGCACCTCCACCGCCCTGCTGCGGGTGGCTCAGCTTGGGCGGGCGTTCGGGATCTACCTGTTCTGCTGCGGCCAGCGCATCGGCTCCGACCTCGGCCCAGGAGTGACGGCGCTGCGCGCCCAGTGCTCGGGGCGGATCTGCCACCGGGTCAACGACCCGGAGACCGCGACCATGACGCTCGGCGACCTCGACCCGGCCGCGCTGACGTCGGCGCGGGCGATCCCGTCCGAGACGCCGGGGGTGGCGATCGTGGCCTCTCAGGACGGCCAGTGGTACCGCGCCCGCTCCTTCCACGTCTCCGAAGCCGCCACCGAACACGCCGCCCGGATGTACGCCGATCTCACCCCGGCCTGGGCGGAGATCACCGGCCACGCTCCGGCGACCGCGTTCGACCCCGCCGACCTGGACGAACTCCTCACTGCCTAACCCACCTACAGGAAAGGGGGACACGATGCGACGCCTCATCCGCCGGCTGCTGGACGCCGGGCCGATCCTGGCCCTGGCCGCGATCGCGGGTGCCGGATCGTTCACCCACATCCGCGACACCGCCGCCGAACACGGTCAGACGGGGTGGATGGCCTGGGCGGTGGCGGTGTGCGTCGACCTGACCTGCGTCATGGCCGCCCGCGAACGCCAACGTGACAAGCACACCGGCCGCAGGACGGACGGCCCGATCTCCTGGCCCACCCTCGTCCTCGTCTTCGGGGTCGTCCTGTCGCTGGCCGCCAACCTCAACCAGGCCGAACCGTCCCCCTGGGGATGGATCACCGCCGCCACTCCGGCAGGGGCGTTCCTGATCGCGGTCTCCATGCTGGAACGCCGCACCTCGGCCCCTCGTCCCGAACCGGAGCCCGAGCCGTCCCCGGTTCGGTCCTCCGTCCCGGACGTCGTCCCCGAACCTGCTCCCGCTGAACCGGGTGAGCAGGACGGGCCGTCCTCAGAGCTCCTCGACTACGCCCGGCGCGTGGCCGAGGAATACCAGACCGCGCACAGCAGGCCCATCAGCCGCGACACGCTGCGCGCCCGTCTGGGTGTGTCCCACCAACTGGCCTCCGACCTGCTGCGCACCCTGCGCACCGCGCCGGACGCCCCGTGAAAAAGGAGAACCCATCCATGTCCACCGACACCCAGCGCCGCACCGCCTTCATCGACGGCCTGCGGGACCTGGCCGCCTTCCTCCAGGCCAACCCCGCCGTGCCCGTCCCGACCGACCCGGCGATCATCACCTACTACCCCGAGCAGGCCACCGACGAGGAGCTGCGCGCCGAGATCGACCGGATCGCCGCGCTGTGCGGCACCGTCGTGGACCCGCGGCTGCTGCCGCTGGGCCACTACACGGTCTCGCGCTGCTTCGGCCCCGTCCACGTCGAGTGGACCGCCATCCTCAACACCGCCGGCCCCGAGATCCCCGAGCCGCGTCATGAGTTCTGAGTCGCCCGAGGAGCCGGTGACCTCGGCTGAGGTCCCGCCCCGGTGGTGGCGGTGCTGCACCTGCGGCGGCACCGGAAGCGACAGCCATGGCACCACCTGCACCCACTGCGACGGCCTCGGCTTCTGCTGAAGGCCGTCGGCGCCCCCGGCCTGGCCGTACATCCGCCAAGACGCCCGCCAGGTCGGGGGCCATCCCCCTCACCCCAACGAGTGAAAGGAGAAGACCATCTTGCCCGCAAACCGCCCTGATCCGCACGCTGTCGCAGGCATGATCACCCGCCTCAACGACCGCAATTACCCCCGCTGGGCCGCCCGGCTCCGCGCCACCGGTGGCTGCCGCCAGCCCATTCACCTGCGGGGCCGTGTCCTGCACGTCGACCGCGCCACCGGCCGGCTCCTGCACTCCTACACCACCGCAGGCGAACCCGACGGCGTCCTTCGGCTGCCGTGCAAGACCCGGCGGGCCTCCCGCTGCCCGGCCTGCGCCGAGGTCTACCGGGCCGACACCTACCACCTCATCCGCGCAGGACTCATCGGCGGCAAAGGCGTCCCGGCCTCGGTGACCGCGCACCCGTGCCTGTTCGTCACCCTCACCGCCCCTTCCTTCGGCGCCGTGCACACCCGCCGGGAGAAGAACGGCAAGGCCCTGCCCTGCCACGCCCGCCGCGACGCCGAAACCTGCCCGCACGGGCGGGTCATATCCTGTACCGTCCGCCACGGCGCCGAGGAGTCCTGTCTGGGCGAACCACTGTGCCCGGACTGCTACGACTACACCGGCAGCGTGCTGTTCAACGCGCTGGCCCCGCAGTTGTGGAAGTACTTCACCGACGCCCTGCGCCGCCGCATCGCCAAAGCCGCCGGGCTGACGCTGCGGGAACTGCGCGAACAGTGCACGATCTCGTTTGCCAAGGTCGCCGAGTACCAGCGGCGCGGGGTGGTGCACTTCCACGCCGTCATCCGCCTCGACGGCCCCGACGGGCCGGACTCTCCACCTCCGGCCTGGGCCACTGCTGAGATGCTGGCCGACGCCGTACGGCACGCCGCCCACGCCGTCACCGCGACCACCCCCGTCACCACCGACGAACCCGCCCGGATTCTGCGGTGGGGGCGGCAGCTCGACGTCCGCGAGATCAGCATGGACGGTGAGCTGTCGGACCAGGCGGTGGCCGGCTACATCGCCAAATACGCCACCAAGGCCGCCGAATGCGTCGGCACCCTGGATCGGCGCATCAACCCCCTCGACGACCTGACCGCCTTCGGCCTGCGCGACCACCCGCGCCGCCTCATCGCCGAATGCATGCGCCTGGGTGACCTCGACGAACTGGCCGACCTGCGCCTGACCCAGTGGGCCCACATGCTCGGATTCCGCGGCCACTTCTCCACCCGGTCCCGGCACTACTCCACCACCATGGGCGCCATCCGCGACGAACGCCGCGACCACGCCCGCACCGACCAGACCACCACCGGCCGCCTGCCCCTGCTCGACGACGACACCGTCCTCGTGATCGCTCACTGGGAGTACGCGGGCAAGGGCCTGTCCGCCGGTGACGCGCTCCTTCTCGCCGCATTAACAGGTGTTCCTCTGGATGACCCCGGAGGGCGCCGATGAAGACGCTCGAACGCCTCTGGACGGTGGACGAGGTCGCCGCCTATCTCGGAGTACCGGCCGGGACCCTCTACCAGTGGCGGTGCAGGAGGATCGGACCGCCCGCCCATCGGGTCGGCAAGCATCTGCGTTACCTCCCCGAGGATGTGCGTGCCTGGGTGCGGGAGCAGGCATGACCGTCTACGACCGGTGGCACAAGTCCCACCCCGATCCCGGAGAGGCGAAGTGTTCCGAGCACAAGCGCGTGCCGACCGCCAAGCACGGTCAAGGGGCGCGCTGGCAGGTCCGGTACCGGAACGAAAAAGGGCGGCAGCTCAAGCGCAACTTCGAGCGGAAGGCCGACGCCGACCGCTTCGACGTGACGCGCCGGGCCGACGAACCGCGTGGCGAGTGGATCGACCCCAAGCTCGGGCAGACCAGGTTCCAGGTGTACGCGCAGACCTGGATGGCGTCGCGGCTGCATAAGCCCGGGACCACGACGACCTACGAGGGGCACCTGAAGAATCACATCAACCCGGTCTTCGGCTTGGTGCCCCTGGTCTCCATACGGCCCACCTCCGTGCAGAGGTGGGTCAAGGAACTGCACGGGAAGGGCCTGTCCCCGCGTACGGTCGAGACCGTCTACGTGATCTTCTCCAGCGTCATGCGCGGGGCCGTACGGGACGGCATGATCCGCCGTTCCCCCTGCGTCGACATCCGCCTGCCCGAGCCGGACAAGACCACGATCCGGCTCCTCTCCCCCGCCGAGGTGATCGCGCTCTACCGGGCCATGCGGCCCGAGTACGCGCCGCTAGTACTCCTGGGCGCCACGGCCGGTCTCCGGCAGGGAGAGGCCCTCGGGCTGGCCGTCGACCGGGTCGACTTCGCCGAGGGCATGCTGACGGTGGACCAGCAGGTCGTGGTGATCGACCGGCGTCCGACGCTGGCCCCGCCCAAGACGCGGGCGTCCATCCGTGACGTCCCCATCCCGGCCGTCCTCGCCGACGCGCTGGCCGAGCACATCGACCGGCACAAGCCCGAGGACGCGCTGTTCCGGACGACGCGCGGCAACCTGATCCGGCGCGACTACTTCAACGCCGACATCCTCAAGCCCGCGATCCTCGCGGCCGGGGTGCCGGTGGACATGACGTTCCACGATCTGCGGCACACCTTCGCCAGTACGGCGCTCGCCGAGGGGGTGCCGATCTCCGAGGTGTCCCGGTGGCTGGGGCACGAGTCCATCACCACGACCGTGGATCTGTACGGGCATCTGGTCCCGGAGGCGTCCGAGCGGGCGCGGGCGGCGCTGGGCAATGCCTTCGCCGCCGCGCTCTGACCCAATCTGAATGTGCCCCCGATGTGCCCTCTCGGGGTTTCAAGCCCCCTGAAGGAGAGCTCCGCCGCAGGTCAGGGGCGGGGAAGGCGGACGAGTCGGCCTGTAGGCCGGGTTCTGTCCTTCACCGAAGTGAAGGGGCGACCATCCATCTAGGGCCGACGTTGCCGACGGCCTCAAGCGGTCTACCCGCGCGGCTCGGGCGGGCAGCCCTCAGACGTCGCGCGCGGGACGCCCCAGGGGGCGTCCCTTCTTGACCTTGCTCCGGGTGGGGTTTACCTAGCCGCCCACGTCGCCGTGGGCGCTGGTGGTCTCTTACACCACCGTTTCACCCTTACCTCTCTCACGAGAGGCGGTCTGTTCTCTGTGGCACTGTCCCGCGGGTCACCCCGGGTCGGCGTTACCGACCACCCTGCCCTGTGGAGCCCGGACCTTCCTCGGCGGGTCTCCGAAGAGACCCGACGCGGCCGCCCGGCCGGCTCGTCCGCCGTACTTCCCAGCCTAACGGCTCCCAAGTGGTCTCCAACCGAGCGGCAAGTCGTCTCGGCTGGAATGGGGATCAGGCGCCCCCGGGGGCACGAGCACCGGAGGAGCCACCGATGAGAGCACGACCGACCAGCGGGCCGGTCCGGACGGGGCCACGCGTCCGGGTGACCGGACGGGCCGGATGGGGCCGGGCGGGATGCCGGGCTCCGGGCGGTCTCCGGGATCCTGTCCGGTCGCCGGGGCGGGAGTGCGGGTTCAGCGCAGGTGCGAGGTGTCGTTGAACGCCTTCACGACCGCCGGCCCATCGGCGTAGTACTCGACCAGGGACAGAGCGGCCAGATCAAGGTGCATGCGGTACAGCGCGGCGGGGGGAGCCAGCAGCGCGAACCGGAGCAGCATCTTGATCGGCGTGACGTGGGAGACGGCGAGGACCGTCCTGCCCTCGTAACGCTCCACCAGCCGGTCCCCGGTCGCCTGGACCCGCCGCGCCGCCTCCCCGAAACTCTCCCCACCCGGCGGCGCGGCGGACGGGTCCGCCAGCCACGCGGCGAGCTCGTCCGGCCAGCGGCGCTGGATCTCGGTGAACGTGTGGCCCTCCCAGTCGCCGAAGTCGGTCTCCCTGAGCCCCTCCTCGACGACCACCTCCAGCCCGAGCCTGGCGGCCACGATCTCGGCGGTGACGCGGGCGCGCTTGAGCGGCGAGCTGACGACCACCTGGACGTCGTACGGCTCGCGCGACAGCCTGGCCGCGGCGGCCTCCGCCTGCGCGATGCCGTTGGGGGTGAGCTCGGGGTCGCCGAGCCCGGAGAACCTGCGCTCGATCGAGAGCGGGGTCTCTCCGTGCCGGAGCAGGAGCAGCGAGGTCGCCACGGTCGTGGGGGCGTGCCAGCCGGTACCGGTGGCCGTGGGTGCCGTCCTCTCCGCGGGCGGAACGTCGGCGGAGAGGACTCCGGCGGACGGGGCGCCGGCGGTGTCGAAGAGGGAGTCCTGCGCGGGAGCCGCGCCGGAGGCCGGAGCTGGCGTCCGCGCCCCGGAGAGGTCAAGGGACCGGGACTCGGTGCCCGGCGAGGTGCCGTGCCGCCAGGGGTGGCCCTTGGCGGCGGCGTCCATGGCCTCGTTGGCCAGGCGGTCGGCGTCCTTGTTCCGCTCCCTGGGGATCCACCGCCAGGTGACCCTGAGACGGCGGGCCAGGGCGGCGGCCTCCAGCGCGAGCGGCCGCAGCCCCTCGTTCTTGATCTTCCATCGGCCGGCCATCTGCTCGATGACCAGTTTGGAGTCCATCCGGACCTCGACGGCCGCGCCGTCGCCCGCGAGGTCGAGCAGCGATCGCAGACCCGCGATCAGCCCTCGGTACTCGGCGACGTTGTTGGTCTGGACGCCGATCGCCTCGGCGACCTCGACCAGCGCCTGACCGTCGGCGGCGTCTTTGACGACGGCACCGTATCCCGCGGGGCCGGGGTTGCCCCGCGATCCGCCGTCGGCCTCGACGACGAAGGAACTCACAGGCCCGACTCCGGGGTCCGGACGAGGATCCGGCGGCACTCGTCGCAGCGGATGACCTCGTCGTGGGAGGCCGCCTTGATGCGGTTGATCTCGGCGATGGACAGGCTGGTGCGGCAGCCCAGGCAGCGGGTGCCCTGGAGCATGGCGGCGCCCACCCCGAACTGCTCGCGAAGCTTCTCGTAGAGGGCGAGCAGGTCGGCCGGGATGTCGGCGCCGGCCTCCGCGCGCCGGCTCTTGACCTCGGCGCTCTCCTTGTCGATCTCGGCGAAGGCCGCGTCCCTGCGGTCCTCGGCCCTCGCGCAGATCGCGGAGAGCTCGTTCCGCTCGGCGGCGACCTTGGTGACCTGCGCGTCGGCCGCCTCACGGCGCTCCATGATCTCCAGCACGACCTCCTCCAGGTCGCTCTGGCGACGGTTCAGGGAGACGATCTCCGACTGGAGGCTGGCCAGGTCCTTGGGGGAGGAGACCTGGCCGGAGTCGAGGCGCTTTTGGTCACGCTCGGCCCGGATGCGGACCGAGTCGACGTCGGCCTCGGCCTTGACCTGCTCACGGGCCAGGTCGGTCGCCTCGGTCTCAGCGGTGATCACCTGGGTGGCGAGCCGGGCCACACGGGTGGAGAGGCCGTCGATCTCGGCCAGTTCCGGCAGCGTGCGGCGGCGATGGGCCAGGCGGTCGATGACTGAATCAAGTTCGGCCAGGTCGAGCAGACGCTTCTGGGCGGCCGGGGCTGCTTTCACTTCAATTCCTCGCACTCTGCTGTTGTCTTCCAGGCGTCCGTGACCGTCTCGGATACGCGCGTCTCAACAGTAATCCCCCGCAGGGCCAGAGCGGACGTCAGACGGTGTGCCGCATCGGCCAGCCAGGGCCATTCGGTGGCCCAGTGAGCGGCGTCGATCAGCGCGGGACCGCCTGGTTCCTCGACGAACTCGCTCGCCGGGTGGTGACGCAGGTCGGCGGTGAGGAACACGTCCACTCCCGCGGCCCGCGCCGTTCCCAGCAGGGAGTCGCCCGATCCCCCGCTCACCGCGACTCGCCGGATCTCACGGCCGAGGTCTCCGGCGACTCGCAGGCCGCCCGCCGTACCGGGGAGGCCGCGCGCGGCCTGCCGGGCGAACTCGCGCAGGGAGAGCGGCGCGGGCAGCGAGCCGATCCGGCCGAGGCCGCGCCGTTGGTCATCGGCGGCGGGCAGCAGGGGCGTGAGCGGGCCGGTCAGCCCCACGGCGCGGGCGAGGGCGTCGGAGACGCCGGGGTCGGCGACGTCGGCGTTGGTGTGGGCGGTGAACAGGGCGACGTCGTTCCTGATCAGCGTGTGGATCAGACGGCCCTTGAAGGTGGTGGCGGCGACGCTCGTGGTGCCCCGCAGGTAGAGAGGATGGTGCGTGACGATCAGACCGGCGCCCCATTCGACCGCCTCGGCGGCGACGACCGCAGTCGGATCGACCGCGAACAGGACCTTACCCACCTCCACGGCGGGATCTCCGCAGACGAGTCCGACCGCGTCCCACGCCTCCGCCCACGCGGGATCGTAGATCGATTCGAGCTCTCCGACGATGTCGGCAAGGGTAGACACCCGCGCAGACTACCCGCCTGCCCGGCACCGGAGGGGAATCCCCGGCGGAGGGCGGTCCCTCACGGACACCGGGGCCGGCCTGTGGGTAGCGTCGTGACAGACGAGAGCCACCCGCGACGAAGGACCGCCCGTGTTCACCGAACTGCACCGCGACGCCGTGGTCGCCGACACCCACAACGACCTGCTGATGGCGGTCGCGGCCAGGCCCCCGCAGCGGTGGGCGTCGTTCTTCAGGGAACGCTGGCTGCCCCAGCTTCACGAGGGCGGGGTGAATCTCCAGGTGCTCCCGGTCTTCGTGGACGACCGGTATCGGCCGGAGGGAGCGCTCAGGCAGACCCTGCGCATGATCGAGTGCGCGCACACGCTGGCCGAGGGCAACCCGGACACGGTACGGCTCTGCCTGGACGGCGCCCAGATCGACGAGACCCTCGGCGAGGGGAGGATGGCCCTGGTACTGGCGCTGGAGAGCGCCCCCGGCCTGGACACGAGCGTCGAACTGCTGCCCACGCTGTACCGGCTGGGCGTGCGGATCGCCTCGATCGCGCACTGGGGCCGTACGGCTCTCGCGGACGGCAGCGGCGAGGAGGCCACCGGCAGCCGGCTCACCTCGGCGGGTGTGGCGGCGTTCCGGGAGATGGAGCGCCTCGGCATGATCTTCGATGTCTCGCACCTGAGCGCCTCCGGCGTCGCCCACGTGCTGGAACTGGCGACCCGGCCGGTGATGGCCACCCACTCCTCGGCCCGGGCCCTGCGCGATCATCACCGTAACCTCACCGACCACCAGATCCGCGCGGTCGCCGCGACCGGCGGGGTGGTCTGCGTGAACTTCCTGCCGGCACTCCTCGCCGAGGATCCCGCCGACTACACCGTGGACCGCCTGGTGGACCACATCGAGCACGTCGTGGGCGTCGCCGGGATCGACCACGTGGGACTCGGCCCCGACTTCGTCCGCGAGGTCGTGCACGACGTCACCCCGCCGTGCTGCGAGGTGTCCGGCTTCAGCGGCCTGGACATCATGGCGGCGATCCCGGGGCTCGCCGGTCCCTCCGGACTGTCCTCGGTCACCGACGCGCTACTCAAACACGGCTTCGCGGACGAGGAGATCGTCAAGATCCTCGGCGACAATGTTCTGCGCCTGTTCCGTGCCGAACTGGGGAGACACGCTTGAACCTCGATGTGATGCTCGACGACCTGGAGGAGCTCGTCACCTGCGAGTCCTTCTCCGCCGACCACGCCGCGGTGGCGCGTAGCGCCGGGGTGGTGGGGGACCAGGGGCGCGGCAGGCTCGGCGCGCCGCCGGAGACGATCGTGATCGACGGGGTCACCCATCTGCGGTGGACCTTCGGCACGCCCCGGGTCCTGCTGGTCGGCCACCACGACACCGTCTGGCCGGTCGGGACGCTGCGCGAGCTTCCCTGGTCGCTCGTGGACGGGATCGCCCGCGGACCGGGCGTGTTCGACATGAAGGCGGGGCTGGTGCAGATGTTCCACGCGCTGGCGGCCCTGCCGTCGCCGGAGGGGGTCCGCCTGCTGATCACCGGTGACGAGGAGGTCGGTTCGACGTCGTCGCGCGCCCTGATCGAGGAGTCGGCCCGCGGGTGCACGGCCACGTTCGTGCTGGAGGCGAGCGCCGACGGCGGGGCGCTCAAGACCGCGCGCAAGGGCACCTCCGACTACCGGGTCACCGTGCACGGCAGGGCCGCCCACGCGGGTCTGGAGCCCGCGAAGGGGGCCAACGCCGGGATCGAGCTGGCCCATCAGATTCTCGCGCTCGGCGCGATGGGCTCCGGAGAGACCACGGTGACGCCGACCGTGCTGTCCGGCGGGACCACGGTCAACACGGTGCCCGCGCTGGCGCGTGTGGCCGTGGACGTCAGGGTTCCCAGCATCGCCGAGCAGGGCCGCGTGGACGGGTTGGTGCGGGCGCTCGTTCCCCGTCTTCCGGGGACCCGTCTGGAGGTGAGCGGGGGGCCGAACCGTCCTCCGCTGGAGGAGTCCTCCTCGGCGCGCCTGTTCGAGCTGGCCTGCCGGATCGCGGAGGATCTGGGTATGGAGCCGCTGCGGGGGGTGGCCGTGGGCGGCGCCTCGGACGGGAACTTCACCGCGGGGGTCGGCTGCCCGACGCTCGACGGGCTGGGCGCGGTGGGTGGCGGCGCGCACGCCGCCCACGAGCACGTGGTCGTCGCGGATATGCCCGGCAGGACGAGACTGCTGGCCGGGCTGATCGGCGCGGTGCTCGCGGGGGACACCTGGACGGGTGCGGGGGCGGTCGCCGCCCCGGCGGGAGGGACCGCGGCCCCGTCGGGGGAGTTCCGGGGCCGGCTGAGGGAGGCCGCGTCTCCGTCGGCGGAGGACGGCGGATGACCGGCCCCTCCTCCGAGGACGTACGCGCCGAGGCCGCCGTGAAGAACGCGGCCGAGAGCGCGGCGGAGGTCGCGGCCGAGGCGGGGAAGGCCGCGGAGGGGGCGGCCGGGGTCGCCGGGGTGCGGGTCGCCGAGCTGTTCGACCTCGGCGAGTTCGAGCGGGTCCGCCGGCTGTTCGACGAGATCTGGCGCCCCGAATCGGGCGACACGCCGATCAGTGTGGAGCTGATGCGGGCGCTGTCGCACGCGGGCAACTACGTGGCCGGCGCCTACCGGGACGATCTGCTGGTCGGCGCCTCGGTCGGCTTCCTGGCCGCCCCGGCCGGGCACGTCCTGCACTCCCACGTCACCGGCGCCCCCTCTGGAAGGGGCGTCGGGTTCGCCCTCAAGCAGCACCAGCGCGCCTGGGCGCTGGAACGCGGCCTGGAGCACATCACCTGGACCTACGATCCGCTGGTCCGCCGCAACGCCCACTTCAACCTGGTCAAGCTCGGCGCCCGCCCCGAGAGTTACCTGCCGTCCTTCTACGGCACCATGGACGATGCGATCAACGTCGGCGACGAGTCGGACCGGATCCTGGTCCGCTGGCGGCTGAACGCCCCCCACGTGATCGCCGCCGCCGCCGGTAACCCGTACACCCCCGCGGTCCCGGCCGGCGCCGCGGCCGGGCTGCGCGACCGGCACGACCGGCCCGTCGTCGGCACCGTCGACGCCGCCGTGATCCTGGTGGCCGTCCCCCGCGACGTCGAGACCCTGCGCCGCGCCGATCCGCGGGCCGCCCGCGCCTGGCGGCACGCCGTCCGCGAGGTCCTGGGCGGCCTGTTGGGGCAGGGGGCCGCCGTCACCGGTTTCCACCCCGAATCGGGCTACATCGTGGAACGGACCGGCTGACCCCGTCGCCCCATCCGGCCGCCCGTACGGCCAAGCCCGCCCAGGGGCCCGCCCAAGAGGGCCGGCGAACAACGGAACAGAACAACGGAACGGAGACGCGGCCCACGCCGCACACCACCATGAAGATCACCGGAATCGAACTACGGCGGATCGCGATGCCACTGGTCGCGCCCTTCCGCACCTCCTTCGGCACCGAGACCGAACGCGACGTCCTGCTGCTGCGAGTCGTCACCCCCGACGCCGAGGGCTGGGCCGAATGCGTGGCCATGACCGATCCGCTCTACTCCCCGGAATACGTCGACGGAGCCGCCGAGGTCCTGCGCCGCTTCCTCATCCCCGCCCTGCCCGCCCACCCCGACGCCCACACCGTCGGCCGCGCCCTGCACCCCTTCAAGGGCCACCGCATGGCCAAGGCCGCCCTGGAGACCGCCGTACTGGACGCGCAGCTGCGCATCGGCGGCCAGTCCCTGGCCGCCTTCCTGGGCGCCTCCGCCGACCAGGTGCCCTGCGGAGTGTCGATCGGCATCATGAACTCCATCCCCGAGCTGCTGGACACCGTCCAGGGCTACCTCACCGAGGGCTACCGGCGGATCAAACTGAAGATCGAGCCCGGCTGGGACCTGGCCCCGGTCCGCGCCGTGCGCGAGCGGTTCGGCCCCGACCTGCTCCTGCAGGTCGACGCCAACGCCGCCTACACCCTCGCCGACGCGCCCCACCTGGCCAGACTCGACCCCTACGACCTGCTGCTGATCGAACAACCCCTCGCCAACGACGACCTGGTCCAGCACGCTCGGCTCGCCCCCCGGCTCACCACCCCGCTCTGCCTGGACGAGTCCATCGAGTCCGCCGAGCACGCCGCCGCCGCGATCAGCCTGGGCGCCTGCTCGATCATCAACATCAAACCCGGCCGCGTGGGCGGCTACCTGGAGGCCCGCCGTATCCACGACCTGGCCCGCGCCCACGGCCTGGCGGTGTGGTGCGGCGGCATGCTGGAGACCGGCATCGGCCGTGCCGCCAACCTCGCACTGGCCGCCATGCCCGGCTTCACCCTGCCCGGCGACACCTCCGGCTCCCACCGCTACTACGCCACCGACATCACCGAACCGTTCGTCCTGCGAGACGGCCACCTGCCCGTGCCCACCGGCCCCGGCATCGGCGTCGACCCCGTTCCCGACATCCTTGACGAGGTCACCGTCTCCACCGAATGGATCACTCTGTAGGGGCGCCGCCCCCGCACGAGGCGCTATCCGGCCGGATACTCCTCCCGGAGCCTGGAGCGGGAGAGCTTTCCGCCGGGGGTGCGGGGCAGTTCGTCGCGGAACTCGACGACCTTGGGGTGCTTGAAGCGGGCGAGGCGCGGACCGAGGTGGTCCAGCAGCTCCCGCGCGGACGGCCGGGGGCCGGGCATCGGCTGGACCAGCGCGACCACCCGGTGCCCCCACTCCTCGTCGGGCACGCCGATGACCGCGACGTCGGCGACCGCCGAGTGCTCAAGCAGCGCCGCCTCGATCTCCGCGGGATAGATGTTCACCCCGCCGGAGACGATGAGATCGGTACGGCGGTCGCACAGGAACAGGAATCCGTCCTCGTCCAGGAAGCCGATGTCGCCGGAGGCGTACCACTCGCCACGCATGCTCAGGGCGGTCTTCTCAGGGTCCCCGTGATACTGGAAACCGCCGATACCCGACTTGATGTAGATCATGCCGGGCTCGCCCGCCGGGAGCTCGCGCCCGTCCTGGCCGAGGATCCTCGCCTCGAAACCCGGGGCCGGGCGGCCGACCGTGCCGGGGCGTGCCGGCCAGTCGCGCGGCTTGACGGAGAAGGCGATGGCCGACTCGGTGGAGCCGTAGTACTCGTACAGCACCGGGCCCCACCAGTCCGTCATCGCCCTCTTGACGGCCACCGGGCAGGCCGCGCCGGTGTGGATCACCTGCCGGAGCGACGAGAGGTCGTACCCGTCCCGGACCTCCTGTGGCAGCCGCAGCATCCGGTGGAACATCGTCGGGACCATCATGGAGTTGGTCACCCGGTGCCTGTCGATCAGTTCCAGGACGGTGACCGGATCGAAGCGGGGGGCGATGACCAGGGTGTGACCCAGGTGGAGCGCGAACACGCTGTGGGCGCACGGCGAGGAGTGGTGCATCGGCGCGGTCACCAGGTGGACGCCGTCACCCGGCCGCAGGTCGCAGATCTCGCCGAGGAACCAGGTGGCGAGCGGGATCGTCGCCTCGGGCTCGGTGCCGGGCAGTGGCCGCCGCACCCCCTTGGGGAGGCCGGTGGTGCCCGAGGTGTACCACATGACGCTCCCCGCCGACCTGCCGCCGGGGGCGGTCACCGGCTGCCCCTCGGCCAGGTCTGCGACGCCGCCGGCCCAGCCGGCAGATCCCCCGGCGGGCCCGCCGGGGGATCTGCCGGCAACACCGCCGTCACCGGCGTCGAGGGTGCCGTTCACCGGACGGCCCGGCCCGGTGACCACGACCTCGGCACCGCAGTCGGCCAGGACGTAGGTGATCTCGGCGTCGGTCAGGTGCCGGTCGACGGGCACGTAGTACAGCCCCGTCTGCCCGGTGGCCAGCAGCATCACCAGCGCGTCGACACCAGCCGGCAGCACCCCGGCGACCACGGCCCCCTCGGCGAGCCCTCTGGCCCGCAGCCCGTGCGAGACCTGGTTGACCCTGGCGAGCAGCTCACCGAAGGTGATCACCGTGCCACCGGTGCCGATCACCGCCCGGCGGTCCGGGTCCGCCCCGGCGATCCGGTAGAAGCCGGGGAGCGCGCTGATATCGGGCATGGGACTCCTCCCTCGGAGCTCCAGCGGGCCGGCGAGACGGGCTCGGGGATCCCTCGGTGCTCCTGAGGATCCGTCCGGGCTCTCGTCAGTGCCCGCTTACTCTAACCCGCCACGGAACGACCACGCCGGGCAATGCTCTACAGCGGAAGCAGGGAGGATCTTTGCCCCCGCTTAGCCATGGATGGCCAGGAAACGGCAATTATTCCGTCTAATGCGCTCGTCTGACCTCGGGGGAGGTTGGCATGGTCACGCGGCACACGTGGTCCGTGCGGACCCGGCTGACGTTGATCGCCATCACCGTCGCCGCCCTGTCGGGCCTCATCCTCACCGTGGTCGCCACACTCTCGCTGTACAACCTGGCAGGCGGTTTCCAGGCCCGGGAGATCGGCGACGCCACCCTGGAGACCCTGAACCTGACGCTGAGGGGGCGGTTGCCCGCCGTACTGCCGCCGCGGACGTCCGGCGGCATCCAGGTCCTGGACCCGAGAGGCCGGGTCGTCTCGTCGACCCCGAACCTGTACGGCGCCCCGCGAATCGCGGAGTTCCTCCCCCCGCCGGGAAGCATCAGGACGTTCCGGGAGAGCTGCGACCTCCCCCGGTTCCCCGGCCGCTGCATGGTCGTGGCGACCTTCCGGATCCACCAGCCGGACGGCGACTGGATCGTCTACTCCGCCGACGACGTCGTCCCCTGGTACGTCCATCCCGGCCTGTTCACCATCATCGTCGGCACCTATCTGCTGCTGGTGACGCTGACCGGGTTCGGGGTCCATCACGCGGTGACACGGGTGCTGGTCCCGGTGAACGCGATCAGGAGCGAACTGGCCGAGATCACCGCGACCGACCTCGGCCGCCGGGTGCCGGTGCCTCCGGCCTGGGACGAGATCAGGCAGCTGGCCATGACGATCAACCAGACCCTGGACCGGCTGGAGGCCGCGGCGGAGCAGCAGCGCAGGTTCACCTCCGACGCCTCCCACGATCTGCGCAGCCCACTCACCGCCATGCGCACCCAGGTGGAGGAGGCGCTGCACTACCCCGAGGACACCGACTGGAAGGCGAAGGCGCACGAGATGCTGACCAGCCTGGACCGGCTCCAGGCGATCGTCTCCGATCTGCTGATGCTGGCCAGGCTCGACTCCGGCGCACCCGCCTTCGCGGAGCCGGTCGACCTGAGCAGGCTGTGCGAGGAGGAGCTGGGGCGCCGCAAACGCGGTGTCAAGGTGGTCCGCGAGCTGCGGTCCGGGGTCACGGTGACCGGTGACCGGCTGCGGCTGGCACGGCTGCTGACCAATCTGATGGACAACGCCCAGCGGCACGCGGCCTCGCGGATCACGGTGAGCGTGGCAGCGCACGGGAACACGGCCGTTCTGGAGGTGCTCGACGACGGCGCCGGGATCGCCCGCGACCAGTGGGACGTGGTCTTCCGCCGGTTCACCCGGCTCGACGCCTCACGCAACAGGGACGCCGGGGGCACCGGCCTGGGACTGCCCATCGCCAGGGAGGTCGCCGAGGCGCACGGCGGAACCCTGACGCTGGAAGACAGCCCCCAAGGCGCACGTTTCGTGTTGCGTCTCCCCCTAAACCGCTAGGGTTCCCATGTGGCACGGGGATTTGGGCGACTACGTCGCGAAGATCTACTCCGGACCGCCTGCGACGTCATAGCGGTCCGAGGTTTCGGGCACACGCGGACGGCGGACATCGCTCAGGCCGCCGGGGTCAGCCAGGCGCTGCTGTTCTACCATTTCCAGACCAAGGAGAAACTGTTCGCGCTGGCCCTGGACTACGCGGCCCAGCGCGACCTGGAGGGTCTCATCAAGCTGGAGAGGGCGGGCGGCCCTCCGGTGGAGCGGCTGCGCACCCTGCTCAGGCTCTACTCCCCGACCGGCAGGTCCAAGTCGTGGGCACTGTGGATCGACGCCTGGGCGGAGTCGATGCGCAACGCCGAGCTGGAGGAGATGTCCCGCAGGACCGACCTTCGCTGGAAGCAGACCCTGCGCGCGATCATCGACGAGGGCGCCGAGGCGGGCGATTTCACCTGCTCCGACCCCGACGGCGCGACCTGGCGGATCGTCTCGCTCATCGACGGCCTGTCCACCCAGGTGACCGTGCACAAGCGCCTGCTGCCCCGGGGCCGCCTGGCCGAGTTCGTCCGTACGGCTACCGCGAAGGAACTGGGCCTCTCCCCCGACACACTGCGCTGAGCAGCCCCCGGGGCAGCACGACCAGGAGCATGGCCAGGGCGATCAGCCCTCCCCCGAGGAAGACGGTCCAGGTGAGCCGCTCGCCGTACATCGCGACGGCCAGGGCGGTCACCCAGAGCGGCTGAGCCGACAGGATCACCGCGGCGGGCGCCGGCGGCACGTGGAGCTGCCCGAAGGAGCGGGCCAGGAACCCCAGGGCGCAGGCCACCAGTGACAGGTGGGCGAGTATCACCCAGTCACCCGGCGAGCTGGGCAGGGTGAGACCGTCCGGCAGGGCGAGGACACCCGCCAGCAGCGCGATGGTGCCGAGCTGGATCACCGTGATCGCGTAGGCGTCGCGCCGCGCCCTGGCGAGGTTGCCGAGCATCAGCGTGTGCCCGGCGTACAGTACGGCCGACAGCAGGGTGACGGCCAGGGCCGGCAGCGAGACCGCGCCGTCCTCGGCCCCCCTGAGCAGGGTGAAGAGCGTCATCGCCGCCGCGGCCAGCGCCACCGCGGCCCAGGTGCGCCCCGAGACGCCGGCGCCGAGCAGTATCAGCCCGAGGATGGGGGTGATCACCACGTAGGAGCCGACGGTGAAGCCCGAGATCGACGAGGGCAGGTCGCGCAGCGCGACCGCCTGGGCCGTCTGGCCCACGCCGAACAGCAGGCCAAGGCAGACGCCGGTCGGCCAGGTGCTCTCGGAGAGTCCGCGCAGGCAGCGCGGGCGCAGCGCGAGCAGGGCGAACGCCGAGACCGCGTACCGCTCGGTGAGCAGGTCCGCCACCGGCATGCGGGTGATGAGGTCCTTCATCAGCGGGAAAGCCGACCCCCAGGCGACGCTGACGAACAACAGAAGCACGGCTCCCAAGAGGGGTCGGGGAGCGGGTACCGCTGCCATGGAAGAAGGATTCCACTACGTTCGGCTACCGGAAGATCACTAAACGGATGGAGGGTGGCCCGACTAACACGCGGAGTGAAGGACGCCACACCGACACGGTGGACCTCATACCCGCCGAGGACTTTCCGCACTAGGACTTTCCGCGTCAGGGGACCGCGGGCGGGGTCAGCGGACGGAGCGGATCCTCGTCACCAGGACGGCGCCGACCAGGACCAGCACGGCGGAGACCAGATAGAGGGCGGGGTAGCCGCCGAAGCTCGCCACGATGGGACCGGCGATGACGGGGCCGAGGACCTGTGGTCCGGAGTTGGCGATGTTGATGACACCCAGGTCCTTGGCGCGCCCCTCGGCGGTCGGCAGAACCTCGGTGACCAGGGCGTTGTCGACCGAAAGGTAGATCCCGAAGCCGGCGCCCAGGATCGCGGCCGCGACCATGGCCACCGGCCACTGCGGCCAGAACGCGAGCATGACCGCGGGCACCGCGCTGATCAGGCCGGAGACCGTGACCAGGAGCCTGCGGCGGCCGAGCCGGTCGGAGACCACACCCGCGACGACGGCGGTCAGGACCACGGCCGCGGTGTAGATCAGGATCAGTGTGAGCAGGCCGTTCTCCGCCTTCTCACCGGGGAAGAGCCGCTCGTAGCCGACCGCGTCGGTGAGGAAGTACAGCAGGTAGAGCGTGGCGACGGCGTTGCCGAGCTGCATCAGGAACCGGGTCAGCCAGGCCCAGAAGAAGTCGGGGTGGGCGCGGGGGCTGATCCAGAAACCCCTGAGGAAGGCGCCGAGCTCGAAGCGCGGCCTGGCCGTCAGCCGGGGGTCCGGGGTGGTGAGGACGAAGGGGAGCACGCAGAGCGGGATCAGCGCCGCTATCAGGAAATATCCGGACTCGGTGGTGGTGGTGACCACGGTGACCAGCACCACGGCGATCACCACCCCCAGCGACTGCGGAATCCCCACCCAGCCCGACACCTCACCCCGCTGGCTCACCGGCACGTGGTCGGGCACCCCCGCTGTGAGCGAGGCCTGCATCGCGTTGAGCCCGGCCTGCACCAGGCACCAGCCGACCGCCATGCCGAGGATCGTGGTCTGCCCGGCCAGGAGGACCATGGCCCCGGCGCCGGCCAGCGCCCCCGCCAGCGACCAGGGATGCCGGCGCCCGAACCGGCTCGCGGTCCGGTCGGACAGGGCTCCGGCGATCGGGTTCCAGAGCATCGCCACCGCGGCCCCCGCCCCGGTGACCAGGGCCAGAGCCGCCTCCTTGCCACCGGGCGCGATCTGCGCCACCTGCGAGGGAAGGAGCACCTGGAGCGGGCCGAAGTAGCCCATCCACAGCGCCAGGTTGGCCAGCGAGATGAAGGCCACCCAGCGCGGGCCCACCCTGCGGGTCGGTTCGGCGAGCGCCGCCGGAAGGTCGGAAACCGGCTGGACAGTGCTCATGTGCCTCGTACTCCGTGCTCGCAGCGTCGCCCAGGCGCCCAAAAACGCGAGGCATGCTCGGAATAGTACGCGGTACGCCCCTCCGGCGGCACCCCCCGGACCGCCTTGGCGGACGGGCGGGCGCCACGGTCCGCGCGGCGTCCCGCCGAGTGGGTGAGTATGGACCTCACTCGGTTCCCACGGCGGAAGGCGGGGATGGGAGCATGGCCGGGTCATGACAGACCCAAAGGAAGGCCACGATCGGTGAGGCGGCTACTGACCGTCCTGCTGTTCGCGGGCGCCGCGCTCCTGGGCGTGGTCACCCCGGCGCAGGCCCACAACGTGCTGATCGGCAGCGACCCCAAGGACGGCGCCCGGCTCGCCGCCGGACCGGAGAGGATCACCCTCACCTTCGACCAGTCGGTACGGCGGGGCTTCGCGCAGATCAGTGTGACCGGTCCCGACGGGACGCGCTGGGAGGACGGCGGGACGGCCGTGGACGGGGCGCGGGTCAGCGTCGGCGTCAGGCCCCTGGGCCCGGCTGGGCGGTATGTGGCGGGATATCGGATCCTGTCCTCCGACGGTCACCCGGTGGCCGGCAAGGTGACCTTCACCCTGACCGCCGCGGGCACCGGCACCGCCGCGCAGCCGGCCGCCACCGCGGGCGCCACCCCGGCGACCGCGTCGCAGGCGCCCGACCTGAGCGCCCAGGCGGCCGAGGCCGCGCAGAACGGCGGGGCCGGGATGGCGGTGCTCTGGATCGTCGGCGCGCTCGTCGTGCTGGGCGGGGCCACCGTCGTGGCGCTGCGCCGTACCGGGGGGCCGGGGGCACCGCGATGACGGCGACCCTGGAGCGGCCCTCGGAGGCGGGAACGGTCCGGCGACTGGTGGCCGGCGGGTTCGTCTCGGGAGCCCTGATCGCCGTGCTGGCCGCGACCGCGTTCACCTCGCAGGAGGCGGTGCCGGGGATCGCGATCCCCGGCCCGCTCGTGGAGTACGGCCTGCCGGTGCTGCGGGTGCTGCTGGACCTGGCGGCGGTGGCCGTGGTCGGGCTGAGCCTGCTGCCGAAGCTGCTCGGGTTCGACGACCCGGACCGGACCGAGCCGGTGATGCGCCGGGCCCGGCCGGCCGCGGTGACGTTCGCGTGGGCGTGGGCGGTGCTGGCGCTGGTCGTCATCGTCTTCCAGACCGCCGAGCTCAACCCGGGACCGGTCCCGACACCGGGGATGATCGCCGAGTACGTCGACAACGTCGGCGCGGGCCAGGGGATGCTCTTCAGCGCCGCCTGCGCGCTCGGCTACGCCGGGATCGGGCTGCTGGCCGTGCGGTTCGGCGAGAAGGTCCCGGCGGAGCTGAGGATCGTGATCGCCTTCTTCGGCCTGCTGCCGATCCCCGTCACCGGCCACGCGGTGAACTCCATCTGGCACGACCCCATCATGATCTCGATGGAACTGCACGTGATGGGCGCCGCCGCCTGGACCGGCGGGCTGCTCACGATCGTCCTGCTGGTCGCCGGAGACCGTGAGCTGCTGGCGCGGGTCCTGCCGAGGTTCTCCCGGCTGGCGACCCTGGCGCTGGTCGTGGTGAGCCTCTCGGGCCTGGTGAACGGCCTGGCCACGATCGCCCTCACCCAGGGGGTCGAGCTGCCCGGGGCGCTGTTCGCCGGAGAGTACGGACCGCTCGTGGTGGCGAAGACCGTCTGCGTGGCGCTGCTGATCCCGTTCGCCGCCCACATCCGATTCCGGCTGCTGCCGCACGTCGCGGCGGGGCGGGGGACCGCCGTCGTCACCTGGGCCGCGGCGGAGCTCACCGTGATGGGCCTGGCCTACGGAGTCGCGGTGGCGCTGACCACGGCCTCCATATCCTGAGCCCGGAGCCGGTGGCGGGTCAGTGCCCACTCGCCGCCGAGCCACAGGGCGGTGAGCAGCGCCCCGCCGATCAGCATGGTCAGCGGCGGCACCAGCGGCGGGGTGAGGAACGCCATGCTCTGCAGGCGGAGCGCCTGGTCCACCAGGACGGTGGCGGCGAGCGAGCCGACCAGTGCCCGGAGCGGCGGGACGCGGATCAGGAACGCGAGGTCGACGGCGAGCGCCCCGGCGATCAGGAAGATCGGCACCGCCGAGTGCGGGAAGTCCGCGAGGGCGAGGAGCGGCCAGATGAGCGTGCGGTAGGCGATGTAGGAGGCGGCCACCGCGGTGGCGGCGAACGTCCGGCCGATCATGGCGCGGGCGAAGACCAGGACGATCACGGCGACGGCCGCGGCGTAGAGCGGATACACCTGGTCGGGGACCGGCAGCGCGAAGTTGACCACCATCTTCCGGTCCACCGCGCGGCCCATCTGGTCGGCGGCGAACTGCAGCAGGATGGGCTCGGCCTCCGGCTGTCCCCGGTCCCAGGCGGCGATACCGAACACGCCGTACTCCTGGTGCTGGGCCGGGAACCAGACGTTCTCGAACAGGAACACGAAGAGGCCGCCGAGCACCATCGTCCGTGTCCGCCCTGCGGGGGCGCCCATGAACCAGCCTCGGATCACCCCGGCGATCATCAGGAACGTGCCAAAGTAGAGCATCATGTGAGACGGGCTCCACGAGGTGATGTCGAGCCCGTTGACACGATGGTTGATCAGGTCGAGCGGGACCGCGACCAGGAAGATCCCGGTGCCCCAGCCGATCAGGCGCTGGGCCGTTCTGTCCACGCCGTAGCCGGTGTAGAGGTGGGCGACGGTGAGCGCGAGGGCGATGGCCGTGCCGACGCTGTTGAGCAGGTGGGGTGGCGCCAGGTCGTCGCGGAGCCACTTGAAGTGCCACGAGACGTCCCAGGACGCGCCAAGGACCTTGAAGGAGAAGGCCACCAGCCAGCCGAGGTAGAGGACCCGGAACAGGGCCTCCGGCGTCTCACGGCCCGCCTTCCCCCTGGTCCAGTACGGCAGGGCCCACTGGATGACCAGGGCGGCTCTTCTTCTCAAGCTCAGGACTGACTTCACGCGCGAAATGATGCCCGCCCTTTACCTTGGTCCGCAATCGGGAACATCCCTGAGAGATCGGTAGGGGTTGACCTCTCTGTCCAACTAGTTGCCTTTTATAGGTGATATGTCGGAAAATTTCACCCCTTCGGAAGGCTCTCCGGCCATCGCGGAACGGTCTCAGCCACCTCTCAGCCGCCGTCAGTAGGCTCGCCGCATGAAGCTTGGGGGAAGGCCCGTCATCTGGGTCGCCGTGGTCACCGTGCTGGTCGTCGGCGCCTCGGCCTGGTGGCTCTGGCCGTCGGCGCCCGCGGTGGAGGCTCAGGACCACAGGATCACGGTGATCGACGGTCCGGGCGACGACCAGCGGGTCACACTCGACGCGAGCTTCTTCCCGCCCGCCGGAGGCGGCAGGGCCCCCGCGGTGCTGCTGGCCCACGGCTTCGGCGGCAGCAAGGAGAGCGTCCGGGACGCGGCGGCACGGCTGGCGGGAGAGGGCTACGCCGTACTGACCTGGTCGGCGCGGGGTTTCGGCCGCTCCACCGGGCAGATCGCGCTCAACTCCCCCGACTACGAGGTCAAGGACGTCCGCGGGCTGGTGGACTGGCTGGCCCGCCGGCCCGAGGTCCGGCTCGACGCGGGCGGCGACCCCCGGGTGGGCGTCACGGGCGGCTCCTACGGCGGGGCCATCGCGTTGATGGCCGCCGCCTACGACGACAGGATCGACGCGATCGTCCCCCAGATCACCTGGTACGACCTGGCCGACGCGCTCTTCCCCGACGCGGGCGGCCGGGGGCCGGAGAACGGGGTGTTCAAGCGCATGTGGGCCGGGCTGTTCTTCAGCCGGGGCGGTCCGGCCACGGGTCCGGCGCCGTCGGCCGGCGGCGGGGCGGCCCGGCCCGCCAGGCCCGGCCAGGCGGACGCCGCCCAGCCCGGCGGGCCCACGACCGCGCAGGAGGCCCGGTGCGGCCGGTTCCTGCCGGAGATCTGCGCCGTCTACCAGCGGGTGGCCGAGACCGGCCGGGCGACACCGGACGCGGTCGAGACGCTGCGCAGATCCAGCCCGATCTCCGTACCCGGCAGGATCAGGATCCCCACGCTGCTGCTCCAGGGGCTGCGCGACTCTCTGTTCACACTGGGCCAGGCGGACGCCAACGCCAGGGCGATCGCGGCGACCGGCGCCCCGGTCGGCGTCGCCTGGTTCGACGGCGGCCACGACGGCGGCAGCGGCGAGGTCGACTGGATCCACGAGCAGACCCTCGGCTGGTTCGACCACCACCTGCGCGAGACCGCCGGCGCCGACCGGGTGAACAGCCCGTTCACCGTCACCCGCGACGGCGGGCGCGACCCCGGCACCCGCCGCCCCGTCCAGCTGCACGCCACCGCGGACCGCTATCCGGGCCTGTCCGGCGCCGCCGAGGTCACGGTGCCGGTGAGCGGCCCCGGCCAGCTGGTGGCGAGCCCGCCGGGCGGCTCGCCCGCCTCGATCTCCTCCGTCCCCGGGTTCGCGGGGCTCACCGGCGGCGCCGGCAATCTGAGCGTGTCGATGGACGTGGCCGGCCAGAGCGCCTTCTTCGACTCCGCCCCGCTCACCGCCCCGCTCCAGGTCACCGGCGGCTCCACGGTGACGGTACGGGTGAGGTCCGTCGAGGAGGGACCTCCCGCGGCCCCGGGGGGCGCGCCCAGGCCGGGCCGGGCGGCCCCGACGGAGGCGACGCTGTTCGCCAAGCTCTACGACGTGGCGGGCGGCGCGCAGGCGCCGCTGCTGCCCAAAGGCCTGGTCGCCCCGGTCAGGATCGACATCCCCGCGGGCGGCGGCGGCGAGGCCACGGTCACCCTGCCCGCCGTCGACCACCGCTTCGAGGCCGGGCACCGGCTGCGTGTCGCGTTCACCACCACCGACCTGGGCTACAGCTCGCCCTCCACCCCCGCCGTCTACGAGATCGGGCTGGCCTCACCGGTCCTGACCGTTCCCACCGACGCCTCGCTGCGCACCCCCGCCGGCGGTCCCGCCTGGTGGACCTGGGCGCTCCCGGCATCCGCCCTGGCCGTCGCGGCGGTCCTGCTGCTCGCCGGGCGCCGGCGCGACCCCGGCGAGTACGACCCGGCCCTGGCCGGGGTCCCGCTGCGGATCGACGGCCTGACCAAGGCGTACCGCAACGGCGAACCCGCGGTGGACGGGCTCTCCTTCACGGTGGAGCACGGCCAGGTGCTCGGCCTGCTCGGCCCCAACGGCGCGGGCAAGACAACCTCCCTGCGGATGCTGATGGGACTGATCCACCCCGACGCGGGCGAGATCCGGATCTTCGGCCACCGGGTCGTCCCCGGCGCGCCGGTCCTGTCCCGGCTGGGCTCGTTCGTCGAGGGGCCCGGATTCCTGCCGCACCTGACCGGCCGGGCCAACCTTGAGCTCTACTGGCGGGCGACGGGCCGCCCCGCCGAGGACGCCCATCTCGCCGAGGCCCTGGAGATCGCCGGGCTCGGCGGCGCGCTGGACCGTACCGTGCGGACCTACTCCCAGGGCATGCGCCAGCGCCTGGCCATCGCCCAGGCCATGCTCGGCCTGCCCGACCTACTGGTCCTCGACGAGCCCGCCAACGGCCTCGACCCGCCCCAGATCCGGGAGATGCGCGAGGTCCTGATCTCCTACGCCGCCCGGGGCCGTACGGTCATCGTCTCCAGCCACCTGCTCGCCGAGGTGGAGCAGACCTGCGGCCACGTGGTCGTCATGCACCGCGGGCGCCTCGTCGCGGCCGGCCCGGTGAGTGAGCTGCTGCGCGGCCGCACCTCCGCCAACGGCTCATCCATCCGCCTGGAGGACGTGTTCCTGGACCTGATCGGAGAGAAGAGTTGACCTCCTCCCCACGGCTGAAGCCCGGAGTCTCCACGCTTAAGGAGTTTCGATGAGCGACGTCAACGGTTCCGGCGGGATCCTCACCGGCGACCCGGCCAAAGACGGCCCGCCGGAGGCCGGACCGGCCGCCGGATCCGGCTCCCGGGAGGCGGGCCCGGCGGCCGGGCGCGGGCGATTCCGGCAGGACGGCTCGGCCGCCGGTTACCTGGCCGGGCGCACGCTGCCGCTCTCGGTGGAGTTCGTCCGCCAGTTCAGGCGGCGCCGCACGCTGGTGATGTTCGGCCTGCTGCTCGCGCTGCCGTGGATCCTGGTGATCGCGTTCAAGGTCGGCGCCGGGTCGGGCCAGCCGGGAACCGCACTGCGCGTCTCGGATCTGGCGACCGAGGGCGGGCTGAACTTCGCCGCGTTCGCGCTGTCGGTGTCGGCGAGCTTCCTGCTGGTCGTCGCGGTGGCGGTGTTCTGCGGCGACACCGTGGCCAGCGAGGCCGGCTGGTCCTCGCTGCGCTATCTGCTGGCCGCCCCGATCCCCCGCGACCGGCTGCTCCGGCAGAAGCTGATCGTCGCGCTGGCCTACTCGGCCGCCGCGGTGGTCTGCCTGCCGCTGATGGCGCTGCTGGCCGGGACGCTGGCGTTCGGCTGGAACGACGTGCGGGTTCCCGGCACCGGCGAGACCGTCGCCGCGCTGGAGGTGCTGCCGCGCTTCGGCGTCGTGGTCGGCTACGTGCTGGTCAGCCAGTTCACGGCCGCCGCACTGGCCTTTCTGCTCTCGACGGGCACCGACTCCCCGCTCGGCGCGGTCGGCGGCGCGGTCGGCCTGGTGATCGTGAGCAACATCCTGCAGGCGGTGGAGGCACTCGGCTCGCTCCGGGAGTTTCTCCCGACGTTCTGGAACACGGCCTGGCTGGACGCCCTCGCGCCGCAACCGGAGTATGGCGGCATGGTCAGGGGCGTGGCCGTGTCGATCGCCTACTCGGCGATCCTGACCGCTTTCGCCTTCCGCCGGTTCCGGCGCGGGGACGTGGTGTCATGACCGGCGGGGCTCAGCCCCAGTGGGGCGGGCGGTCCTCCAGCAGCCGTGCGTCGTTGTCGTCGGGCTCGTGCCACCCGCCCCACCCGAGATCGGTGTCGTCACGGGTGGAGTCGGGAAGGATCGGCGGGCCGTCGTCGGAGATGTCGACGGGGCGCAGGTCGTCGGGCTCAAGCGGAGTCACCCGTCCATGCTAGCCAGCGTCACGGCGCGCCGTTTCCGCCCCGGGGGAAAGGCCGGCTCCCGGCGCCCTCGGCCCCGGGGACAGCGGCGGCGCAGCCGAGTACGATGCGAGGGCAGGTGTCAGCTACCCCCGTGAGGCGGCCATGGCAACGCCATCAGGATGGCGGCGAGACGGCAATCTCCCCAACGAGCTAACCAGTTTCGTGGGGCGCACCAGGCTCCTGACCGTTCTCCGGCAGCGCCTCGGCGAGCATCGGCTGGTCACCGTGACCGGCATCGGCGGGGTGGGCAAGTCCCGTACGGCGCTGCGCATCGCGCATCTGATGAGGGGCCGGTTCAGGGACGGCATCTGGTTCGCCGACCTGGCCAGGTTGCAGGACTCCGGCATGGTCCGGCACACGATCACCTCCGCTCTCGGGATCGCCGACCAGTCGTCCCGCACGGCGGACGAGACGCTGGTCGAGTGGCTGGGCGACCGTGAGGTCCTTCTGATCATCGACACGTGCGAGCACCTGGTCGACGCGTGCGCCATGCTCTTCGAGGAGCTGCTGAGCAGCGCCGGGGGCCTGACCATCCTGGCGACCAGCCGCCAGTCGCTGAACGCCCGGGGTGAGCACACCGTCACCATCCCGCCGCTGACCGTCCCCGGCGACTTCCCCGGCGAGAGCCCCTTCACCAACGAGGCCGTGCAGCTCTTCGCGGCGCGGGCCGGTGCGGTGGTGCCCAACTTCGTGCTCGACGAGCAGAACATCGGCCCGGTGGCGGAGCTCTGCCGCCGCCTGGACGGCATCCCGCTCGCCATCGAGCTGGCCGCCGTGCGGATGCGGGCGCTGTCGGTGGAGCAGATCCTCGGCCTGCTGGCCGACCGGTTCAGCCTGCTCGCGGGCGCCAGCCGTACGGCGCTGCCCCGGCACCAGACGTTGCGCGCCGCGATCGGCTGGAGCCACGAGCTGTGCGAGCCGGCGGAGCGGCTGCTCTGGGCCCGGCTGTCGGTCTTCGCCGGCGACTTCGAGCTGGACGCGGCCCGTCAGGTGTGCTCGGAGGACAACCTGCCCGGCGAGCGCATCATGGACCTCGTCTCCAGCCTGGTGGAGAAGTCGATCCTGCTGAGCGTCGACACGCCCTCCGGGCACCGCTACCGGCTGATCGACACGCTGCGCCAGTACGGCGAGGAGTGGCTGGAGAAGCTGGGCGAGACCGGCCGCATCCGGGAGCGGCACCGCGACTACTACCTGCAGCTGGCCAAGAGGAGCGAGGACGCCTGGTCGGGCGCCCGCCAGGTCTACTGGTACGTCCGGATGCGCCACGAGCACGACAACGTCCGGGTGGCCCTGGAGTACTGCCTGAGCACCCCCGGCGAGGTGCAGGCCGGGCTCAGGCTGCTGTCGTCGCTCTGGTTCATGTGGGTGGCCTGCGGGCTGGGCCGCGAGGGCAGGCTGTACCTGGAGCGGACCCTGGAGCTGACGCCCCAGCCAAGCCCGGAACGGTGCAAGGCGCTGTGGGTGCTCTCCTACATCAACAGCGCCCAGGGCAACATCTCCGGGGCTGTCGAGGCCGCCGAGAGGTGCAGCTCGGACGCCGTGCGGGTGGGTGACTCCGGCGCGGTCATCCTGTCCACCAAGATGCTCGGCACCGCCGCGTTCCTCCAAGGCGACCTGCAGAAGGCCAGCGCGCTGCTCGGTGTCGCGATCGAGTTCCACAAGAGCGGCCGGGAGCTCAACCCGGGACTGCTCCCCTCGATCGTCGAGCTGTCGATGGTGCTGCTCATGCAGAACGACCCCGACGAGGCCGAGGTGCTGCTGCGCGACTGCGTCATGGTCTGCACCCAGCGCGGCGAGCTGTGGCTGCGCTCGTACGCCATCTACGCGCTGGCCTGCGTCTATCAGGCGATGGGCCGCGGCTCCGAGGCCATGGCCAACGCACGCGAGTCGCTCCGGCTCAAGCGCCACTTCCACGATGTGCTCGGCATCGGCCTGGCGATCGAGGTGGTCGCCAAGCAGGCGCTGGAGGACGGGCAGCCGGTGCTCGCCTCGCAGCTGATGGGTGCCGGTCAGGCGAACTGGCGGACCTTCGGGATGCCCCGGATGAACTCGCCGTTCTTCAACGCCGAGCACGACCGATGTGTCAAGGAGTGCAGGCGCGTCATGGGCGACAGGGCGCACGAGGAGGCGTTCGCCGACGGCAAGAGGCTGAACCTGGAGGAGCTGATCGAGCTGGCGCTCGGCGACCAGGAGCCCGGCGACCCGCTCCCCCAGGTGTGATCACGTCCCTGCCGGCCGCCGGGTCTGCTGCCAGGCGAGCGTGTAGCGAGAGCTGGTCAGCGAGTAGTCGACGCTGCCGCTGATCCAGAACTCCAGGCCGCGCACATAGGCGAGCACCGCCTCCGAGCCGAGCGCCTCCAGTGACGGGCGCAGCTCGACCATGTGGGCGATGGCCCGGTTGCGCATCCGGCCGATCACCTCCATCGCGCCCTGCCTGGAGTAGCCCCGGTGCCTGGCCAGCACGTTCACCAGGTTGTTGCGGGAGTTGCCGCCGTCGCTCTCCTTGGCGTAGGAGATGAGGTCGTTGTCCCAGACGACGACGTCGTTGGCGCTCTCGGTGATCGCGCGGATCCCGGGGTGGCGCCATTCGCCGGGGGTGAGGGGACGGCCGGTGGCGACGTCGATCAGGGCGAAGACGGTGAGCATGGCCCCGGTCCTGCGCCGCATGAAGATGTAGTCCTCCACCGGGGGCACCACCTTGTCCTCGCGGTTGGCGGCCTCCCAGACCTGGGCGAACAGATAGTCCTTGGTGACGGCTCGCCAGCGGTCGAGCTGGTCGTCGTCCCCGTAGGCGGCGATCCTGCCCTTGATCTCCAGCAGCGACTTCGCGAACACGTCGTCCACCTCGTCGCCCGTGTCCAGATCCTCCAGGACGGCGTAGAACTGGGGCAGCGCGCGGGCGATCTCCGCGGCACGGCGGTCCGACTCGCAGAAGGCGTCGTCGAAGGCGAACAGCCACACGCACCAGTCGGTCACCAGGCGGAGCGTGTGATGCTCGGCGTAGGGGTAGGTGCGCGCGCCGAGCCAGCCGTATTTCGCCTGCCTGTAGCTCTCCATCATCTTCCCGTCGCCCAGCATTCCCGAGGCGACGAGCCACTCCAGGGTCTCCACGTTGACCCGTTCGACGTGGGGATTCACCTCGCTCGGGAAGGGGCAGGGAAGCGGCGGGAGGCGGAGGGATTGGTCAAAACCGTGCGTAGTAGTAATTCCCACCCGTTAAGAATGACCGAAAATTAGAAGGTTTCCTATACACCTCCAATAACGGAACGCCGTAAATCGTAGTTACCGCGCGAACCAGCTCAGGTATTCGTTGTGGCCGAACATCTGTGCGGTCTCCCTCGCCGAGGGGGTCCCCTCGTCCGGGTCGGCGCCGGCCTCCAGGAGCGCCCGGATCACCTCGGACTCCTTCTTGAAGACCGCGCCGGACAGCGGCGTCTGCCCCCGGTCGTTCGCCCGGCCGGGGTCGGCTCCGAGGGCGGCCAGCGCCCGGACCGTTCCGGCGTGGCCGTGATAGGCGGCGAGCATGAGCAGGGTGTCGCCCCTGTCGTTGCTCAGGTCGGTCGGCACCCCGGCCTCGACGTAGGCGCGGAGCCGGTCGGTCTCCCCGGTCCTGGCCAGGTCGAACAGGCGGGTAGCGAACTCCTCAAGCTCAGGGTCAGGCTGCATGGCGTTCATTGTGCCCCGATAGGGTGCCCAGTGATCGCCTGGGGGCGGACGGAATTCACCGGGCGGCCCACGGGTTCATGATGTGAAGAGACGCCCGACGAAAGGCTGGAACACGTGTTCGACCCGACGGATCTCTACCGGCTCAGCGGAGATGTCCCTGAGCTGACCGATCCGGTGCTGCTCTACCACTTCGACGGGTTCGTGGACGCGGGTGGCGCCGGGCGGCTCGCCATCGGCCACCTGATGGACGAGCTGGAGCACCGGGTCGTCGCGACGTTCGACGTGGACCGCCTGCTCGACTACCGGTCACGACGGCCGATCATGACCTTCGACACCGACCGGTGGGTGGAGGTGGAGAGCCCAGAGCTCGCCCTGCGCCTGGTCCACGACACCGCGGGCACGCCGTTCCTGCTGCTCAGCGGGCCCGAGCCGGACAGCCAGTGGGAGCTGTTCGCCTCGGCCCTGGAGGCGCTGGCCACCCGGCTGGGCGTCGGCAGGCTGGTGACCGCCCACGGCATCCCGATGGCCGTCCCGCACACCCGCCCGCTGGGCGTCACCGGGCACGCGAGCCGCCCCGAGCTCATCAGCGGCCAGACCAGTGCCTTCGGCAGGGTCCAGGTGCCGGGGAGCGTGGCCGCGCTGGTCGAGTTCCGGCTCGGGGCCAAGGGGCACGACGCGCTCGGCTACGCGGTGCACGTCCCGCACTACCTCGCCCAGGCGGAGTATCCCGCGGCCGCCCTGACGGCTCTGGAGGCGGTCGCCGGAAGCACCGGGCTGGTGTTCCCGCTGGAGAGCCTGCGTGAGGCCGCCGGCCGGACCGACGCCGAGATCGCCGAGCAGATCGAGTCCTCCGAGGAGCTGTCCACCGCCATCACCGGCCTGGAGCAGCAGTACGACGCGTTCGCCGCCGGCTCCCAGCAGGAGAACCTGATGGCCGAGTCCGCCGAGATGCCCACCGGCGAGGAGCTCGCCGCCCAGTTCGAGGCGTTCCTCGCCGAACGCGACGAGCGGCGCGGTGACTGACCTCCGTGTCGGCCTCGCCGGGTACGGCGCGGCCTGGACGGTCAGTCCCGCAGCCGGGAGCGCAGGGCCCGCAGGTCGGATCCGGTCCACCCCTGGGAGGCGAGCCAGGGCAGCGGACCGCCGAAGCGGTCGTCGAGGACGCTCAGGAACTGCTCGATGTACTCCGCGCGGGGCAGATGGTCGTCGGTCGGGCGTGAGTCGAGGTCGTCGCGGTAGGTGGTGCTGGACCGCAGCCGCGCCATGATGCCCTCCAGGCGGTCGCCGGTGGCGACGTAGTCGGCGACGATCGCCTCCCTGGTGACCCCGGCGACCTCCAGGGCCAGGGCGCTGACCACGCCGGTGCGGTCCTTGCCCGCCGCGCAGTGGACGATGGCGGCGCCGTCGTCGTGGGCCATGGCGCGCAGGGCGGCCAGTACCGAGTCGGGGCGGTCGCGGAGGTAGCCGTAGTAGTAGCCGGTCACCCGCAGCTCGGCGAGATCCTCCTCCAGCTGTGTCTGCCAGGGCAGCACCCTGTCGGCGTCGATCCTGTCGGCGCCGACGTCGGTGTTCCTGCCGCCCTCGGCGAAGAGGGTGAGATGGTGGATGTTCACCTCGGGAACGGCCGTGAGCGGGCCGGGGCCCTCCAGGGACACCTCGGCTCCGGAGCGCAGATCGACGACGTGGCGGAGCTTGAGCCCTCCGACGAGCAGCTCTATGTCACGCCCTGTCAGGCCCTGCAGGTTGTCCGACCGGTACACCCGGCCGAAGCGTGTGGTCCCGCCGTCCACCGTCGCGAGCCCGCCGAGGTCGCGCACGTTGACGGCACCTTCAAGATCAATCCATCGCGTCAGATCATTCATCACCAATGAGCTTATACGTCATGGAATGACCATGCAGTTAACGTCCGGGCTCATTACCGCAAACGGCAACCCCCTTCCATGACCTCCTGGTTCGCGGCTCACCGCCCCGTCCGGCGTGCTCTCCTCCGGCGGGAACGGGCGTCACAGACCGACCACGTGGCAGGTGGCGCGGGCGGTTCTGGACGGGTCGCTCTCGGAGACGGCGGTCAGCGTGACCTTGGCCAGGCGGCTGCCGCCGGAGGTCCGCCGGGCGTCGACGGCCACGGACACCCACCCGCCGGAGTCCGCGGTGGCCAGGCCGTTGGGCAGCGAGGCCGTCCAGCCCCGCCCCTCCACGGTGGCCGACAGCCGGTAGACGTCACCGCCGAGATAGGCACTCACGTCCTCGGGGTGCCGTCCCCCGGCGGGGGCCGGCCCGCCGGTGTTGAGGAGCGGGAAACGGCAGGTGGACAGGTCCCCGCCCGAGGGGATCCCGGCGGCCGGGAGCAGCCTCGGACCGCGCCGCCGCGGTCCCCCGCCGTCCAGGGAGCGGACCGCCACCGTGTAGGACAGGACGCCCCGACGGTCCCGCCGTACGTCGAGCACGTAGAAGTGGAGCCCGTTGGCCCTGTCGGCGTACTCGTACTCGGAGCCGGAGCCGGTGCCCGCGTGGAACAGCGCGTCCGACAGCTGACGGTAGTCGCCGATCGTGATGGGCACGGCGGTGCCGTCGGGCAGGACGTAGTCGGTCATGCCGATGTCCCGCGGGTTGGCGTCGACGACCCACTCGAAGGGCGCGCGGTCGGCGTTCTTGGTCTTGGCCAGCAGCACGCCGGAGTCCGGGGTGAAGGAGTCGGCGCCCATCCGGTCGACGACCTCGACGGTGTAGTCGTCGTAACCACCGCCGTCGCAGAGCGGGTCGGCGGCGATGTCGCAGGCGGGGCTCCGGTCTCCGCCGCCGAGGGCGACGGTGATCCCGGACAGGTCGTCAGGGCCCGGCTGTACGGCCCGCGCGGTCACCCTGGCCACGACGAGCCCGGACTCGGCCAGCGCCTCGCGGGACAGGCGGAGCACGTTCCGCTCGTCCACCATCTCAAGTTTGATCTTGTTGCGGAGCATGTGCTGGGCGCCCATCGAGCCCCCCGAGGTGGGCGGGATCAGCCACCGGCTGTGCGGCCCGCCGGGACCGTTGAAGCTGCCCCGGCTGAGCATCTCCCAGATGCCGGTGTACGCGCGGCGCGGCGGCACCCCGAACGGGTTGTTGTAGTTGTCGCCGATGCCGAGGATGTGGCTGAACTCGTGGGCGTAGACGCCCTGTCCCGAGCTCTCCGCCTGGGTGGACGAGCCACCCCCGGCGTTGGGCCAGAGGGAGGCGGCCGAGGCCCAGGAGGTCCACTCCACGTAGCGGGTCCCGGCCCAGTTGGGCAGGGCCGGGTCCGGCGGGCCGAAGTCGTCGGTCACCGCCTCCTTGACGGGAAACTTGATCGATCCGAACTCCTGCCAGGTGGCCGACTCGTCCTGGCCCGCGCTCAGGTAGAAGACGAAGTCGAACCCCGCCGGAACGTCCTGGCCGGCGGCGGCGGTCCACGCCGCCCGCCCGTCGGTCCTGATGTTCCTGTCACAGCGGTCCCCGGCCGGGCAGCCGGTGCCCGCCTGGAACTCCATGCCGTACTCGTGGGACCTGCCCGGCATCCGGTAGGGGCCGAAGGCGGTCAGTTCGACGCCGTAGCGACCGCCCGAGTCCTCCATCCAGTATTCGTGGATGGTGTGCCCCCGGTTGAGCTCGTTCGGGGTGTTGAGGAAGTCCCGGTAGAACCGGGCGACCCGCTCGCGCGGGATGTCGTGGGCCTCGGCGCTGGGGTTCCGGAAAACCGTGGAGCCCTGGGGCCGGGTGACCACGAACGGCTGGTCGGGATAGTCGAGCAGGACGAGCGCGCCGCGGAAGGTCCGCCTGGAGCCCTTGGCCGTGGGGTCGGCCCAGTTCGTGCCCGGTGGCCTGGTGTAGTCGGCCCACGTCATGTGGTCGGGGTTCTTCCAGTTCTGCGGGTCGATGGGGGCCGGGTCGCCCGGCCGGCCGCGCCGTGTGGCCGTCACGGGCGCGTCCCGCTGCCACGGCTGGATCCGGGGCCACTGGTCCAGGCGCCAGGGGTACTCGGGGCCGGACGGAGGGTCGGCGGAGGCGGGCACGGAGCCGAACCCGATCGGGATCACGACGATAGCCGCGATCAGCACTTTCAGGAACCTGGGGGGACGAGTCACGATAAATGACGCTATAGATCGGTTTAGCAGCGATCAATCGCCCGCCAGGAAGATCCACCGACGGCGGGAAAACGACCACTTCAGATCATTTCGGTCCGACATTTGAGATCAGCAGGGTAATGCCCTTAATCTCTCCCAAAGGACAAAACAGCCAGGAGTGCCTAATGCCCACGCACGTGCGCCATGCCATCGGCGCGCGTACGCCGTCGGCGGTCGTCGTGCACAGCGCGCCGCTGATCCTTCCGATCTGCGGGCCGCCCGTCGAGGACGGCGCCCTCGCCATCAGGGACGACCGGGTGCTCCGGGTCGGGCCTCGCCGCGAGATCGAGGCCGCCTATCCCGAACTCGCCCCCGTCCGCTGGCCGGGCACGGTCGCACCGGGACTGATCGACGCCCATCTCAGGCTTGACCGGAACGCTCCTCCCGTCTTCGTCCACGGTGTCACCTCGGTCGCGGGCGTGGCCGGTGACCCGGAGACCGCCTCCGCGTTCGGCGGGACCGGACTGGGCGGCGTGACCTACCTGGAGACGCGCTGTGCGGACGAGGCCCGCTGGGAGGGCGAGGAGCGCGACCGGCTGATCACCGCCATCCGCGAGGTGGACCATCCGGGGGCCGTCGGCATCGCCCCGCACTCCCCCGACCCCCTGGTCATGGAGGACCTGGCCATCCTGTCCCGGACGTTCGGACTCCGACTCCACGTCGAGCTCGGCCGCCACCCCGCCGGGTTCCTCGACGAGGTGGGAGCCCTGGGCCGCGGCTGCCATGTGGCGATCTTCGGTCCGCTCGACGAGGCCGACCGCAAGCTCCTGCGGATCCGGAACACCACGGTGGCGATCTCCTCGCCGTTCGCCGCCGAGGGGCTGCTGGACGGCGGGAACCCGATCGCGTTCGGCACCCGGACGGGCGGCGACCCGCTGGCCGCGGCCCGCATGCTCGCCCACGACCGCTCCCCCGGCCTCGACCGGCTGCTGGTCGAGGCGGTGACGCTGGGCGGCGCGCGGGCCCTGGGCGTGGCCGAGGGACGGCGCCGGCTGGGGTGCCTCGGCCCGGGCAGCCGCGCCGACTTCGCCGTCTTCGCGGTGGAGGCCGACGCGCGGACCGCCTACACCGCCCTGCTCCACGAGGGGCCGGGACGGTGCGTGGCCACGATCGTCGGCGGCCGTACCCGCTGGCGCCTCGGCGACGCCCAGGCCGCCGGGGGCGTCACCGGCACCGGCGGAGACGTCGAGACGAGACGCCCGGCCTGAGCGTGACGCCCCCGCCCCGGCCCTATCGCGGAGAGACGCCGCGCAGGTGCGGGGCCTGCCGGGCGGCGGGCACGACATGATGACCCTCGCCGTCATGGCCGTCGGGGTCGGCGTGCACCGTGGCGGCGCTCAGCCGGGGCAGACCGTGGATCAGCCGACGCTCGACCTCCACGGCCACGGCGTGCGCCTCCAGCAGCGACAGGTCGTGGTCGACCACGATGTCCACCTCGGCGCGGAGTGCGTGGCCGATCCAGCGCAGCCGCAGCGACCCGACCCGCCGCACACCGGGGGTGGCGGTGAGGATCCGCTCGGCCAGGTCGATCAGGGCCGGATCGACGGCGTCCATCAGCCGGTGGTAGATCTCCCTGGCCGCGTCGCGCAGCACGGAGCAGATCGCCACCGTGATCAGCAGGCCGACGACCGGGTCGGCGAGCGGCCACCCCAGGGCGGCACCCCCGGCGCCGAGCAGTACGGCCAGCGAGGTGAACCCGTCGGTACGGGCGTGCAGTCCGTCGGCGACCAGCGCCGCCGAACCGATCTGACGGCCGACCTTGATCCGGTAGCGGGCCACCCATTCGTTGCCCAGGAAACCGACCACCCCGGCGACGGCGACCCAGCCGAGCGCGTGCATGTCCTGAGGGTTGATCAGGCGCTCCACGGCCTCGTATCCGGCGAACACGGCCGAGACGGCGATGATGACCACGATGACGATCCCGGCCAGGTCCTCGGCCCTGCCGTAGCCGTAGGTGAACCGGCGGGTGGCCGTCCGCCGCCCGAGAGAGAAGGCGATCGCCAGCGGAACCGCGGTCAGGGCGTCGGCGAAGTTGTGCAGCGTGTCACCCAGCAGCGCCACGGAGCCGGAGAGGACCACGATCACCGCCTGGATCACCCCGGTGACGACCAGTACCGCGAACGAGACGCCCAGCACACGCATGCCCCGGCTGCTGGACTCCAGTGCCGCGTCGGTCTTGTCCGCGCCGTCGTGACCGTGCGGGGTGAGAACGTGGCCGGCCCGCGAGATCAGCCCTCTGAGCCGGCCGCCTCCGGCCGACACCCCACGCCCGCGAGGGTGTCCGTGCCCACGGCCGTGTTCGTGCCCGTGTTCGTGGTGCGCGTCGGGGAACGGGGAACCCGCATCCTGCTGGTCGGACATAGCCACCTCGTTTGCGAATGACGCCTTCATCCCGGAGTATATGTATTCATGTACGCACGCGACAACGACTCAAGTACCGGCCTGTCGCAGGAACAACCGACTCCCGCCCAGGTGGACAAGGCGGTCGACGCTTTCCGCATGCTCAGCGACGCCACGCGGCTCCGCCTGATGTGGCTGCTGTCCTCCGGCGAGTACGACGTGGGCTCGCTGGCCGAAGCCGTCGGGGTCGCGCGCCCCTCGGTCTCCCAGCACCTGGCCAAACTCCGCCTCACCGGGCTGGTACGCACTCGCCGGGAGGGTCGCCGCGTGCTGTACCGGGCGCGCGACGCCCATGTCAGCGCGCTCATCGGCGAGGCCCTCTTCCACGCCGACCACGAGGTCTCCGGCATCCCTCCCCACGACTGACCGGCCGATCCCGCCGCCCCGGCGGTGTCCGCCCCCGCCGGGACGACGGCTCCCTCAGGACACGGCGCCCCTTTCAGGACATGGCAGCTCTCGCAGGACATGGAGGATCTCGCGGGGCACGGGGAGAGCGCCTCGGCGAGCACACCGCCGAATGACTCCCCCGCCCGACGTTTCGGTCAAGACGCCAAGGAATGAACCAGACAATCGACGGAGCGGCGTCCCGATCGAGCCTTCTTTATCCCAGACCACAGGCCCCAAAATAGCTTTCATATGAATCGGCGCCGAAACACCCGGCCACACGGAGCCTCTTTCCCTCTCCTTTTCCCCGGCATGGCCCAGCGGGTCCCATCACGCCGTCGACCGCGTCCAGCCTGGCCGTTTCCGCAGCTCCGCGGCTTTCCCACAGGTGTCGCCGCGGCTCCGGCGCCGACAGACCCCACCCCGAGAACATGCACTAAATGTCGATTAGCTCCCACTAAAGGCTTTTCGTGAAATTCCAGAGGAAAAAAATCATGACAAGGAGGAAAGATTTCCGACCCGATCGAGTTGCCGACTCAATGGCGCCGGGTAGGACGCGTCTTGCGAACTCCCTCATGGCAGTTATCGCCCAATTTCTGACATCTCTTACAAAGATGTCGAGCGAGAGGAAATCGGAAAAAGATGACTAATTCTCCGATGGACCAGCAAGCCAGGGTCGACGTCGAGCGGCTCCTCCAGCAACAGGCGGAGACCCCTCCCGCCGGGCGGGCGGAAGAGATCGCCGCACTGCTCCCCAAGGGGGTCATGTTCGCGACCCAGCCGAGCCGTTCCGGCGAACCGGCCCGGGTGCCCGACGAGGAGTGGACGCTCACCTCGGCCTGGCCGTACCAGGGGCAGACGGCGAGCGGGACGGCCGCGGTCTACTACGGCGCCGGTCACAGCCACCTGACGAGGCCAATGATCTTCGCGGACGGGTTCAACTACGGCCCGAGCGACCTGGCGGCGCTCTGGGACCACTTCAACGAGCCCTACTCGCCCTCCCAGGAGAGGCTCTTCGACCAGCTGCTCGCCGCGGGGGTCGACATCGTCCTGCTCGGCTTCGACATGCGGCACACCCACATCCAGGCCAACGCCGGTGTGGCAGTGAGCTGCATCCGCCAGGCCATCGAGCGCAGGCAGGGAGACGCCCCCCTGATCGTCGGCGGCGCGAGCATGGGCGGCCTGGTCACCCGCTACGCGCTGGCCGCCATGGAGAGCCAGGGCGAAGACCACCAGACCGAGACCTACCTGTCCTACGACTCACCGCACAACGGGGCCTGGATCCCGCTGATCCTCCAGCAGCTGGCCTACTTCTCCGAGAACCTGACCCCGCCCGAGCCCGGCCGACCCAGCCAGGCGGACCTGATCAAGAGCCCGGCGGCGCAGCAGCTCCTCTGGGGCTGGATCGAGAAGACGGGCTACTCAGGCCCCGTCGCCACCGCCAGCCCCCTGCGCGGCGAGTTCCTCGCCGACCTGAAGGGGGTGAACTGGTTCCCGGCCCGGCCGCGCAAGCTCGGAGTGGCCAACGGCACCGCCACCGGGACCGGCCGGGAGGTGACCCCCGGGGAGCTGATCTTCGAGTGGAGCGAGCTGGGCGGCCTCGTCGGGGCGACGGTCCACGCCCAGCCCGCCTACGGGACAAGGCAGCACGTCGGCGGGATGCGTGCCGTGCCCCTGTGGGTGAGCAAGACCTACACCACCGAGGTCCCGCCGTTCGACGGCGCCCCCGGGGGCACCCTCGCCTCCTACGGCATGCTCGCCGACAAGCTCGGCGTCGAGATCGGGGACCGGCATCGCAGCGTGTGCTTCGTCCCCTCGGTGAGCGCGGTCGCCCTCAAATACGACCCGGTCGACTGGCCGGTCGACCTGTACACCGACCTGTCGACCATGCCCGCCGGAAGCAGCGACCTGGACGACTTCCACTGCGACACCGAGAATTCAGAGCACAGCAAGGTGACCAAGACACTCGCCGACTGGATCCTGGAGCGGATCGCCTACTGAACGACCACGCGTGACGGAGTCCGGGGCGGCCAAGCCGGTCATCGCCGGTGATCGAGGGAAACCTTGCCCCGGACCCGTTTAGCCCGGCCGACCCGGGTAGCTCATCTTCTGCCCGACCCCATGATCGATGAGGAGAGCGTGAAGATGACGAGTGAGAACGTGTGGGCCTACCGCTCCGGCGTCTTCGGCGACGAGAGCCTGAGCGTGATCGGCTTCGACGTGGAGGCCACCGACGGCAAGATCGGCTCGGTGGACGAGGAGAGCAACGTGGTCGGTGACAGCTACATCGTCGTCGACACCGGTTTCTGGATCTTCGGCAAGAAGGTGGTGCTGCCGGCCTCCACCGTCACCCGGATTGACCCGCAGGAACGCAAGGTCTACGTCAACCGTACCAAGGACGAGATCAAGGCGGCGCCGGAGTTCGACGAGGCGACCTACCGGGATTCCGGCTACCGCGAGGAGATCGGCGGCTACTACGGCCGGCTTCCGATGATCTGACCCGGAGGGTGGGAGAGCAGGGGGCCGTCCCGGCACGGGACGGCCCCCTGCTCTCATGTTCATCGCTCCACGCGCCCCCGCGCGACACCACCTCTACCCGACGGGGAAGTCGAACTCGCCGTCCTTGACGCCGCCGATGAACGCCTCCCACTCGGCACGGGTATAGACGATCACCTCACCACCAGGCCGATGACTGTGCCGCACCGCCACCCGCCCACTACCATCGGCGAAGGGCCCAGCCTCAACACAACTCCCACCGCCGTTCTCACTCCTCGTACTGATGCGCCAGGCGACGCCGACCAGTTCTCCGGGGGTAGACCTGTGCTCTTCCATCGCGTTCACCGCACCTCTTCTGCCGTTGCGGAGATGAACTCGGCCGACTCTTCGGGGCCGAGGGCGAGCTTCTGTAAATTATCGTACGTCAGTATGAACTGCTCTGTATCGGGTGATTCCACGTAGATGGCCCCCTTCGCGGTTTCCGCATAGGCAACCTCGGGAAAACGGGCCTCCATCATCAGGACGCGGAAGGCACCCGTCGGACTGGCATGCGCCCCTGCGCTGAACGGCAACACCCGGATCTCGATATTCGGCTGAACAGCTTGTTCGGCCAGGTGACGGAGTTGCTCCGTCAGGCATGCCGGACCCCCGACCTTACGGCGCAATACCGCTTCATCGATAATGACCGAGAGTCGAGGCGGATTATCGCCTTTGAGAATTTCCTGACGGGCCATACGCAGTTCGACCCAACGATCGATCTGTTCGTCCCCGGCTCCGAACTCCGCTGCGGTGATTGCCGCACGCGCGTACTCCTCGATCTGGAACAACCCGAGGAGCAATGTGTTGTCGAAGGCACGGATCTCGCGTGCTCGGGACTCCAGCCACACGTAGTCGACAAACGCTCCGGCGACCTCTCCGGCGTATCCGTCCCACCAGCCCTTCTGCCAGACCTCCTGGCTGAGCTTCATCAGGTCCTCGCGCCGTCTGCTGTCGGCGACGCCGTACAGGTCGAGCAGTGCCAGCAGATCGGGGCGCCGGATCGGATACTCCCCGGACTCGAAACGGCCCGCGGTGGACGGATCACGCTGGAGATACTCGGCCGCGTCCCTGAGCAGCAGGCCGTTGGCCTCCCGTAAGTCACGGAGTTGCTGACCGAGCCACTGCGCTCGGAGCGTCACCCACTTCGGAGCAGCCATACACCATCCCTCCCAGACTGCGCTGTGCAGCCAAAGACTTCACAGTCATTGATTTCACAGCTTGTGAAACTTCGTAACCGCGTGTCACTATACCCACGGTAGCAACTTGGTCACAAGGAGTGCAGTAAATGGCAGCCAGTGACCACGGAACGGTCACGTGATCACATGAACATCGGAAAGGCCGGGGCGGCCTTCGCTTGGAGGGCAGGGCCGCCCCGGCCTCAGACGCCGGAAGGAAGCACCCGCTATGGAGCACCTCACTGGTTCCGACTACCCGACTGTCTACCACGACCCGGCTCCCCGGGGGAGCACGAGTGAGAACGGCGAAAAGGACGCGCTTCGGAACGTCGCGTTCGCGGCTGTGGGGATGGAGAGGGTACGTGTGCTGACCGGCGGCCTGCCCCGTCTGTTCGCGCTCGTCCAGGGGTTCGAGGAGGAGGACGCCGCCGAGGTGGTGGCCTACGGGCTGGAAATGCCGTGCGGTGCGGCGGCCACCGTCGGCGTGGTCCAGGGGTTCGGCCGGTGGAGGAGCGCCTACAGCGCCGCGAAGCGGCTCCACTCCGACCTCGTCTGGCTGGGAGAGCGGGAAGAGGGCCGCACGTAACCACGCATGAGGGCGTGAGGGGGCACCGGCATCGCCGTACGGAGATGCCGGTGATCCCGCGCCGGCAACGGGCACCCGTCCGGCGACGCCCCGGGGAGAGTCCCGGCGGCCGGTTCGACCGGTGACGCCGCGTCCGGGAAAGGTAATCTGATCAAGGTGAGCAAGCCCTACCTTGAGCCCGCCGAGTGGTATGCCAGCCTGCCCAGTGTGTTCGCCTCGGCGTGCCTGCTGCTCACCGACGCCGAAGACCGGGTGCTGCTGGTCAAACCGAACTACCGGCCGTACTGGTCCATCCCCGGCGGAGTGGTGGAGGCGGGTGAGACGCCGCACGACTGCGCCGCGCGGGAGATCGCCGAGGAGCTCGGCCTGGTGGTGACGGCGGGTGAGCTTCTTGTCGTGCACTGGTCGCCTCCACTGGAGGAGCGCCCCAGACCGATGGTCAACTTCCTGTTCGACGGCGGCACCGTGGACGACCCTTCCGGCATCCGGCTCCAGACGGAGGAGCTCGACGACCTGGTCTTCCTGCCCTGGGACGAGGCCACCGCGTTGCTGCCGAGCCACACCGCGGCGCGGCTGCCCTCGGCCCGCCACGCCCGGAAGGAGAGGCAGACCGTGTACCTGACGGGTTAGGGCATGCCCTGATCTCCCGCACCAACCGTGCCTCTACCTGCGCAGGCGTGGCATCACCTGCACGATCCCGGAGAAGGCTGATCAGATCCGTCACCGCAAGAACCGGGGCGGCCGTCCGCCTGCGTTCGACCGGGGCGACTACCGCGGCCGCCATGCCGTGGAGTGCGGCATCAACCGCCTCAAGCACCATCGAGCGGTGGCGATCCGGTATGACAAGCCGACCGTCCACTACGAAGCCACCGTCCCCGCCGCCGCGGTCAACGAGTGGCTGTGATCGCTCAAGAGCCTACGGTCACTTGGCGGTGAGCTTCGCGACATCGGGGGCGTAGACGGTCATCCAGTGCGGGCGCAGCCGGTAGAAGACCACGTCATTGTCCCAGTCGAAGGCGTCATCGCCGTAGAAGTCCTGAAAGTACGCGAGCAGGTCTGGCCAGTCCGCGGCCGACTCGCCGTCCTCGGGATTGAGGATCTCCACCGTGCCGTGCGTGAACACGCCCAAGTCCTCGCCGCGCATGTGCGCGACGCTGGCGGCGGGGCGGGCGGCGAGGTGGCGGGCCTTGGCGGCGCTGCGCGCCGTGCCGAAGTACCACTTGCCGTGCAGGAAATGCCCGTCCACGCCGCTGATCCGCGGCTCCCCCTTCGCCGTCACGGTGGACAGGGCGAGCGTGCACATGCCGGTCAGAATCCGGGTGAGCCGCTCCGCGGTCAGGGTGCGCTCGGCGATGATCGAGCGGAGATGGGTAGTGGAGCGGGACAGGGAGGCGTCGAGCAGTGCCTGGAGTTCGTTGAGTTCTTCGGGCGTTTCACGCATCGGAACATCGTAACCAGGATCGGCCCAGTCTCAGAGACCCGTTCGCTTGTTTGGAGTCATCGATGGCCGTTCGCCGTGTCGTGCCCAATATCCAATCCGAGGCCGTGCAGGAGAGCCGGGAGTTCTACGGCCTACTGGGTTTCGAGGAGGTATGAACCATGGCTGGATCATGCGGCGATGACAATCGACATGGGCTTTTGCCGCTAATGGACGGCCAAGTGCAGCTTGGTGGTCAGGCCGGCTCGGTGACCACGCCGCCGGGCGGACCCCGGCCCGGACCAGGAGCGGGTCGACTGACGCGGGCAGGTACGGGCTGGTTTTCTAGGGTTTTCGGGCATGGAACGGGTAGGGCGGCAGTATGAGTGAAATGCCCGCAGACCGCGAAGGTCTGAGCGATGAGCAAGCGGTCGAAGTCGAGGGATGGACAGACGACCTCGGCTTCACCCACGAGATCGTCGAGGACGACCCCGGGCACCAGGACACCCTCGACGAGCGCCTCTGGCGCGAGGCTCCGGAGCGCGAGCGGACCCCGCGCCGGGAGGACCGGCTGGTGGCACCGGACCAGGGGCTGGGTCCCGACGAGACCTCCGAGGAGTACGCCAGGGACGTCGGCCCCGACGGGGGTGATCTGTCGGCCGAGGAACGCGCGATCCACATCGAGCCGGACGTCTGACCGGATCCCGCTCCCTGTGGCCCGCCCTCGGGCGCGTCAGACCGTCCAGAGGCGCACAGAGTGATCCTCGCTCCCGCTCGCGAGCACCTTACTGTCGGGGCTGAACGCCACGGAGGTGACGGCGCCGGTGTGCCCGGTGAAGGGGGAGCCCAGGATCTTGTATGTCTTCGTGTCCCACAGCAGCACGGTTCCACTGCTCGTGCCGACGGCCAGCCTCCTGCCGTCGCGGTGGTACGCGAGGGCGTTCACCGGACTGTCGGTCTCCAGCAGCGGCCCGACGCTCTTGTCGCCGTTCCAAAGCCGCACAATGCCGGGCGTCGCGCCGACCGCGATGACCGGCGCCGAGATCGCCAGGCTGTTGACCGAACTGATGTCGTTGACCGTCAGCACACTGGGGCCGTCCCCGGTGTTCGCGGTGTCCCAGAAGCCCACGGTATTGTCGGCGTACGCGGCCAGGAGCTTGGATCCGTCGGGACCGAACATCACGAAGTTCACCGTCGCCGGGCTCTTCCGGAGCACCGCCGTGCATTTCCCGCTCGCCGTACGCCACAACCGGGTGGTCCGGTCCGTGCTGCCGCTGGCGAGGGAGCCGCTGTCGGGCGAGAAGGCCACGGAGTTCACCGGGCCGGTGTGGTCGGCGAGCACCGTCCTGGTGACGCCGCGCGCGAGGTCCCACAGCCGGATCGTGCTGTCCGCGCTGGCGCTGGCCAGCGTCTTCCAGTCCGGGCTGAACGCCACGGACGTGACATCCGCGCCGTGGCCGGTGAGTGTCACGGTGGTCACCCTGGTCGATAGATCCCAAAATCGGATCGTGCCGTCGGCGCCAGCGCTGGCGAGCGTCCTGCCGTTGGGGCTGAAGGCGACGGCCTTCACCGCCCCCGTGTGGCCGGTCAGCACATCACGATCGGAGGGCGCCTTGGCGGCCGTGCCCTTCGCGGGCTTCCCGACCTCTTCGGAGCCGAGGATCAGGTAACCGGCCCAGCCACCAGCGGAGGTCAGTGCCACCGAACCCAGCCCAATCAGGACCGCACGACGCGAGACGTGGCCGGAGCGCTGATCCGTGAGGTGCACCTGCATGCCGTCGCCGACGAACATGGGAGCGCCACGATTCTGGTAGATCCCGCCGCCGACGTTGTTGCCGTCCGCCACCTGCTCGGGTTCCCGTGGCTGCGGTTTGTGCGCCAACGCTCAGCCCTGCTCTTGGATCAGGTCGGCCCCGATTTCGGAGCCGATGACGGCCTGCTCGCCGGAGCCGCCCATCCGCTGATGAACCCGGCCGCCGACCTTCACGTCCTGAGCTCGCTGGGATGCCGCCGCTCTCTCGCCGACCGAGAGCCAGGCGTGGAGAGCGCCGCCGACGACCACCAGGACGGCGAGGAACGCGCACCAAGCCGACGTCCACTTTTCGGTGAGCACTCCCGTCGTGATGTTCACGAGGGCGGCGACGGCGACCGTGCCCGCCGCCGCCCAAGCCCGCGTCGCCCGAGGACTCACTTCTCACCCCCTACCCAACGCATTGCCAGGAGTCGTACACACTAAGTATCCGCCGGTGGATATTCACGGGGGGCCGAATGACGAAATTCGCCTACGGAACGGATAGGAAGCCCAGCAGAGAGCAACAGATGGCTGATCAGAGGATCTCGCCGTTGACCGGGCGTTCGAGGTTCCGCGGGTTAGTGCTCCGTTCCTTTTTGAACAGCCGGCGCCGACGCCGTTTTACCTACCTGCTTTGGGAAACCCTGCTTTGGGAAACGAGGCACTAGGAGAGGGCCGCGACGAGAGCGGGGAAGTCGTCGACGACGAAGTCCGCCTCGCCCGCCTCGGGACGGATCGCGTGCAGGTGCCCCCAGGGGCCCCGGCGGATCAGGGCGGTCCGCATGCCCGCCGTACGGGCCGGTAGAACGTCGTTGTCGAGCCGGTCCCCCACATAGAGGATCTCACCGGGCTCCCGTCCCGACACCGCGACGACCTTGGCGAAGAACCCGGGGTCGGGCTTGGCCACCCCCCAGCCGTCGGAGGTGTGGATGGCGTCGACCGGAAGATCCATCGTGGCCAGCGCGTCGTACGCCTGCGGCGGCTGGTTCCCGGCGATGATCAGCTCGTATCCGAGGGCGCGCAGCGCGGCCAGGCCGGGCCGTACGTCCGGGTAGAGGTCGTCGGCGTCGAAGTTCACCCGGAGCCCGCCGGGATCGTCCCGGCGCCACGACTCCTGCTCGGCCTCGACGTCGAACCCGGGCCTGACGACCTGGAACGCCTCCTCGAACGACTGGCCGAGGGCCGCCATGCCGCCCAGCACCCCGAGCATGGTGAACCGGGTGACCCCGAGCCTGTCGGCCCAGCGGGACCAGATCCGCGTCTCGTCGATCAGTGTCTCCCCGACATCGAACACCAGCGCCCGGACCACGATGCTCCCCCTTCGATCGGCCCACCGATCCTACTTTCCGTACGGCGGACCTCGGCGAGCGCCGTCGCCTCCGCACGGTGGCGGGGCCGGGGACCTGCACCGAGGTGTTGACCGGACCAAGGGGCGGCGCGCCGAAGAGGACTGCCTCACCCACTTGGTCCGGCCGGTACGCGTTGCGCATCCGAACGCGGGCATGTGTTCGGTCAGGCGGCTCCTGCCTGGGCTTTGCGGGCGAGCAGTTGAACCTCCTGGAACTGCCGCCGGTCGGTGGGCTGAGGCTCGCGAACCATCCGGGCCACCTCGGCCAACCCGGACTTGCGCAGCATCGCGGCGAGGTGATCAGGCCGCCACCGATAGGCCGGCGCGACTGTGTGATCGAAGACCTGCGTCAGGTGAGACGGATCGTCGCTTGCCGAAAAGCCGACCAGAAGGTGGCCGCCGGGTGCCAGCACACGATGGAACTCCGCCAGGATGACGGGGAGTTCCCGCGGGGGAGTGTGGATGATGGACCAACGTGAGAGTACGCCGCCCAGCACGCCGTCAGCGATGTTCAACGCGGCCATCGAGCCCACGTCGAACCGCAGGCCCGGATAGGCATGTCGAGCCAACTCGATCATCGCAGGAGAGGCATCGACACCAAACGCCGCCAGCCCCAACCCGTCCAGATAGGCGGTGATATGGCCAGGTCCACACCCCAGGTCCGCGACCTGGCCGTCCCCACTCGCACTCACGACCTCGGCGAAGACACCCAAGATCGCACGGTCCAGGGGCCTGTCACACAGCTCGCCGCGGAACAGCTGCGCGTAGGTGGGGGCAGCAGCATCGTAAGCCTCGCGGGTGGTACTGAGGGCATCGTGTTCGGCCATGCTCGCGACAGTAGTTCCCGGCGCTGAGGCGAGCCGAGAGAATCACGATCTTCCCTCCCGTCCGTTCGCCCGGGCTATCGCTGGTTCAGAGAAGCATGTATCGGCAAGGCCCAGGTCAACGGGTGGCTGGGCGAAGTTCCCGGATCTGAGGGATCGTCCACCGATTTGAGGTCGCCGGGCTGCTCACGCCGGCGGATAGGGGGTACGCCGGCGCAGGCCATCGGGTGCTGGTGCCGTACAAGGGCAGGAACAAGTCGGCCTCGCAGAAGGCGGCCAACTCCGCTCACGCGAAGCTCCGCGGCCCCGGCGACCGCGCGAATGCGCAGCTGAAGGCCTGTTCGAGCTCCGCAAGGTCTCCCTCGGCATGCCGGTCTTCACCGATGCCGCCCCGCCACCGCGGACAGATACGAGCTTCAAGGCCGTTCGAGCTTGCGGGCAAGAAAGGTAGCGATGGTCCTCTGAGCTCCTTCGTCGGGTTCCTCCATCAAGCGCGCTGTGATGACGAGCCCAGCCTGCTTCAAGAGCTCGACTATCCGATCTGGCGGCAACAGGTAGGACTCGTAAGACACCTGATGGCCGCCATACGCCTGTGTTGGACGTAGATGCTGGCCGACTCCCACGTGGCCGGCCAGCATCAAACAGCCGCCGGGTGCGAGAACGCGGTGGAACTCGTTGAACACGACCGGCAACAGCGTTGGCGGCGTGTGGTGGGTGGAGTAGTAGGCAAGGATGCCGCCAAGTTCGTTGTCCTCGATCGGAAGCGAGGTCATCGAGCCGACGCTGAAGCGCAGATGTGGGTATGCCTTACGGGCCAACTCGACCATTGCGGGCGACAGGTCGATGCCGAACGCGGGCACTCCCTGCTCGGCAAGGTGCGCCGTCACTTTGCCGGGCCCGCATCCCAGATCCGCGACAGCCCCGAGATCGGCCGCTCGCACGACCTCGGCGAACACGTTCAACATCCCACGTGACAGCGGATCCAGCTCGGCCGGGGGCTTGACCTGTTCGAAGTAGTCGGCGGCGACCGTGTCGTACGACTCCCGGACAGCGGCGAGGTAGGAGAGATCAGGCACGCGGACGACTCTAGATGAGGGCCCGCAGCCCATGTGATCACTTTCTTAGTCCAGAAAAGGAGGACAAGGTGCGTCATAGCCATGGCGCATGTCCTCCGCCGCCGCAGGCATCCCATGAAATACTTGGAGTGTCTGTTCGGATACGAAGGGATACAGGTCAATGGTGATGACAGCCCCGCAGCGATCCGGTCGGCACACCCCTGCCGGAGAGCAGACCGTCTCTCAGCCGGAGCAGACCACGGCTCCAGCGGGGCACATCCTGCCTCGCACCCCGAGAGAGCTCTTCGAATCCCTGCCCCCCACCCTCTGCCTTCGCGCCGAGATCATCGACGGAAACCTGACCGTGAGCCCCTCCGGCTGACGGCGCTCTGCCCGGCCGACCTGCCGTGGCCGGTCGGGCGTCGCGCACCGACGCCGGGCGGGCCGGTTTCACCACTCGCCGTACCGGCGCGAGTGGTGAAAGACCCCGGCGAAGACATCGGCTGATCACCGGGGGGAGTCCACGGCTCTCGCTGGAGCCGGGGAACGGCGTTCGCGACTCGCGGAAGGCCGGGGGTGGGGTTCGCGGCTCTCGCGGGGCCGGGAACGGCGTTCCCCGGCTCCCGGGGAGGTGGGGCCTACAGTTGCTCCATCGCCTTGCGGATGCGTTTGTCGGAGATCGAGTACGGCGTGCCCAGGGTCTGCGCGAAGTAGCTGACCCTGAGCTCCTGGATCATCCAGCGGATCTGCAGGACGTCGTCGGCGGAGCGGCGGGCCGGGGGAAGCCTCTCGATCAGTTCGTGGTACTCGTCCTCGATGTCGTGGACCTTGTGCATCCGTTCCTCGTCGCGGAACCGGTCGTCCGGGAGCTTCTCCAGCCGCCGCTCGGCCGCCTTGAGGTAGCGGAGCAGGTCGGGCAGGCGCTTGTAACCGGTGTCGGTGACGAAGCCGGGGTAGACCAGATCGGCCACCTGGTCGCGGATGTCCTCGACGGCGGGGGTGGAACGGGCCTCCGGCAGCAGGGTGATGACCTTGTGCCAGACCTTGAGGGCGGCCTCGACCCTGGTCACCACCTCGGCGGTGGTGTCGAACAGTTCGGCGCGGACCTTGTCGTGCAGGGCGGTGAAGGCCGGGCCGTCCCAGACCGGCCCGCCGTACCGGCCCATGAGCTCGTCGGCGGCGCAGGCGACGCAGTCGTCGAACAGCGCGGCGGCACCGGCGTGCGGGCTGCGGCTGAGGGCGAGCTTGGACTGGTTGTCCAGGCGGCCGAGCACCGACTTGGCCGGGGACGGGGTGTTGAGCAGCAGCATCCTGCGGGTGCCCTCCCACATGGCCCGGCGCTGCTCGGCCTCGGTCTCGAACATCCGCACGGCCACGGTCGCGCCCTCGTCGGCCAGCGCGGGATAGGCCTTCATCCTGCGCTGCTCGAACGTCTTGGGCAGCTCCCCCACGGTCCACGTGGTCAGCCCGGACCTCTCAAGGCCGTCCGCCGCCTTGGAGAGGGTCTGGCGGAGTTTGGGCGCGAGCCGGCGTTTCAGTTCGGCCAGGTCCTTGCTCTCGGCCAGTCTCTGCTTGCGCCCGTCGACAACCCGGAAGGTGATCTTCAGGTGTTCTGGGACCAGGTCGAGCTGCCAGGCGTCCCTCGGTACCTGGACGCCGGTCAGGTTGAGCAGTTCCCGCTCCAGCACCGCGAGTAGCGGTTCCTGGGTGGGTTCGGCCCGCTGGAGCACCTGTCCGGCGTAGTTCGGAGCGGGCACGAAGTTGCGCCGGATGTTCTTGGGCAGGGTCCGGATCAGCGCGACGAGCAGTTCCTCACGCAGGCCGGGGATCTGCCAGTCGAAACCGTCGGCGTTCACCTGGTTGAGCAGGGAGATCGGGATGTGGGCGGTGACGCCGTCGGCGTCGGTGCCGGGCTCGAACTGGTAGGTCAGTGGGAAGCGCAGGCCGCCCTGGCGCCACACGTCGGGGTAGTCGCGCCGGCTGACGTCGGCCGCCGACTCGCTGATCAGCATCGACTTCTCGAAGCTCAGCAGGTCGGGCTGGTCGGCCCTGGCCTTCTTCCACCAGGAGTCGAAGTGGCGCCCGGAGACGACGTCTGAGGGGACACGCTGGTCGTAGAAGTCGAACAGCGTCTCGTCGTCGACGAGGATGTCGCGGCGGCGGGCCCGCTCCTCCAGCTCCTCGACCTCCTCCAGGAGCCTGCGGTTCTCCGTGAAGAAGGCGTGGTGGGTCTCCCAGTCGCCCTCGACCAGCGCGTGCCGGATGAACAGCTCCCGGCTCAGCTCGGGGTCGATGCGGCCGTAGTTGACCTTGCGCTGCGCCACGATCGGCACGCCGTACAGGGTGACCTTCTCATAGGCCACCACCGAGCCCTGGTTCTTCTCCCAGTGCGGCTCGGAGTAGGTGTGCTTGACCAGGTGCTGGGCGAGCGGCTCGACCCACTCGGGCTCGATCTTGGCGTTGACCCGGGCCCAGAGCCTGGAGGTCTCCACCAGCTCGGCGGACATCACCCACAGCGGCTGCTTCCTGGCGAGCGCGGAGCCGGGGAAGATGGCGAAGCGGGCGTTGCGGGCACCGGCGTACTCGGTGAGCGGCCTGCGCGGTTCGCCGGCCGGCCTGCGTGGGCCGTCGTTCGGCGTCTTCCTGTCGATGTCCTTGACCCCGATGTGGGAGAGCAGGCCCGAGAGCAGGGACATGTGGATCTTCTGCTCGTCGCCGGGGGTGCTGTTCAGCGTGACACCGAGGGACTTCGACATCTGGCGGAGCTGGCTGTAGACGTCCTGCCACTCGCGGACGCGCAGGTAGTTCAGGAAGTCGGCCCTGCAGAGCCGCCGGAAGGCGCTGGAGGACAGCTCCCGCTGCTGCTCCTGGAGGTGGTTCCACAGGTTCAGATAGGAGACGAAGTCCGACTCCTTGTCGGCGAAGCGGCGGTGCCTCTCGTCGGCGGCCTGCTGCTTGTCCGCCGGGCGTTCGCGCGGGTCCTGGATGGACAGCGCGGCGGCGATGACCATGACCTCGCGGACGCAGCCGTTGTGGTCGGCCTCCAGCACCATGCGGGCCAGTCGCGGGTCCACCGGCAGGCCCGCCAGCTTCCGTCCGAGCGGGGTCATCTGCTTGACCTGGTCGAACGCGCCCAGCTCCTGGAGCAGGTCGTAACCGTCCTTGACCTGGCGCTGGTCCGGCGGTTCGACGAACGGGAAGGCCCCGATGTCCCCCAGGCCGATGGAGGTCATCTGCAGGATGACCGAGGCGAGGTTGGTGCGCAGGATCTCCGGGTCGGTGAACTCGGGGCGGGTGAGGAAGTCGTCCTCCTCGTACAGCCGGATGCAGACCCCCTCGGAGACACGACCGCAGCGTCCCTTGCGCTGGTTGGCCGAGGCCTGGGAGATCGCCTCGATGGGCAGGCGCTGGACCTTGGTGCGGTGGCTGTAACGGGAGATGCGGGCGAATCCTGGATCGACCACGTACTTGATGCCGGGCACGGTCAGCGAGGTCTCGGCCACGTTGGTGGCCAGCACGACCCGGCGGCCGGTGTGGCGCTGGAAGACCCTGTGCTGTTCGGCGGCCGACAGCCGGGCGTACAGCGGGAGGATCTCGGTGTCCTCGCGTCTGGAGAGCGCGTCGGCGGTGTCGCGGATCTCGCGTTCGCCGCTGAGGAAGACCAGGATGTCGCCCGGCCCCTCGGCACAGAGTTCGTCCACGGCCTTGCCGATCGCCTGGATCTGGTCGTCCTCCTCGCCGATCGGCCGGTAGCGGACCTCGACCGGATAGGTCCGGCCGGAGACCTCCACGATCGGCGCCCCGCCGAAGTGCTTGGAGAAGCGCTCCGGGTCGATGGTGGCCGAGGTGATGATGACCTTGAGGTCCGGCCGTTTCGGCAGCAGCTGCTTGAGGTAGCCGAGGATGAAGTCGATGTTGAGGCTGCGTTCGTGCGCCTCGTCGATGATCAGCGTGTCGTACTGGGCGAGCTCCCTGTCGGTCTGCAGCTCGGCCAGGAGGATGCCGTCGGTCATCACCTTGACGAGCGTGCCGTCGCTCACCTGGTCGGTGAAGCGCACCTTGTAGCCGATGGCGTCGCCGAGCTCGGTGCCGAGCTCCTCGGCGACGCGTTCGGCCACGGTCCTGGCGGCGATCCGGCGCGGCTGGGTGTGCCCGATCAGTCCCCGGACCCCCCGGCCCAGCTCCAGGCAGATCTTCGGCAGCTGGGTCGTCTTGCCGGAACCGGTCTCACCGGCGACGATCACGACCTGGTGGTCGCGGATCGCCGCCAGGATGTCGTCTCTGCGCCGGCTGACCGGCAGCGCCTCCGGATAGGTGACCGCGGGCACTCCGGCCCGGCGCTCGGCCACCCGGCGCTCCGCCCTCTCGATGTCGGAGGTGATCTCCGCGGCGATCTTCTGCTGCGCGGCACGGTTTCTGATTCTGCGCGCGCCGTCGAGCCGGCGCCGCAACCGCCGCTGGTCACGCAGCGTGAGCTCGGGCAGGCGCGCGTGGAGTTCGGCGAGGGGAGATGTCAACGAAGATGTTCCCATACTGCGACCAGAATACGTTCGGCCCACAGATCAGGAGCCAACCGCCCATGGTGCCCGACGTTCCGCACCCTGTGCACCTCAATATTCTCGGCCCTGTCCGGTGGGATGCGGGCCGTTCCGGTGGGATGCGGGCCGGTCGGGGTGGACCCGCCCGAGGGTCAGCCGCGCCTCACCACCCTGCGGCGCCTCAGCAGCGCGAGCAGGCCGGCACCGGCGAGTACGGCGGCCCCGCCGGTCTCCCAGCCGAGCATCGAGCCCGGCAGGGTGCCGGACGTCTGCCGGGGGACGGCCTTCCAGTTCTCCGCCGCCCGCGCCGCGCCCCTGGCGAGGGCGAGACCACCGCCCCCGGTGTTGGGGCCGTAGCCGTCGACCACGTAGAACTCCCCGTAGATGGTCCCGCCGTCGCCGCGGCAGTCCACCTCCACGGTGTACGAACCGCTCCGCGCGCCGTAGTCCACCTGGGCCCAGCCGACGGCGACGCCGGAGTCGTCCTCCTCCAGCTCGGGCTCGTCCTGGAAGGCGTCCGACTGGGCGAAGGCCGGTCCCCGGCAGTCGTACGCCGTGATCCTGAGGTCGGCCCCCGGCCCCGCCCGGTACGGCGAGAGCCTCACCTCCTCGCCGTCTCCCGAGGCGGCGGCCGTCCCCGCCGCCCCGGCGGCCGTGAGGACCACCGTCCCGGTGACCACGATCCAGCGGGCCAGCACGCCAGTCGAGTGCATCACGTCTCTCCGCTTCCAGCAGATGCGATCTTGCTAACTCTCGCTACCTACCCAGGTAAGAGGGCGTGTCCGTCAAAGGAAGATCAAAATCTCAACGGCCTTTCCGGCATATGACGCACAGGGCGACTACGGCGCCGCGGCGGCCATGGCGGCGCCCACGATGCCGGCCTCGTTCTGGAGGGTGGCCGGGACGACACGTGTGCGCACCTTCACCATGGGCAGGAACCTGTCGGATTTCCTGCTGACCCCGCCGCCGATGACGATCAGCGAGGGGGAGAACAGCGCCTCGACGCGCTGGAGATACTCCTCGACCCGCCCCGCCCACTTGCCCCAGCTCAGCTCGCCCTCCGTACGCGCGTGGTCGGAGGCCCTCTTCTCGGCGTCCTTGCCCCTGATCTCCAGATGCCCCAGCTCGGTGTTGGGCACCAGGCGCCCGTCGACGAACAGGGCGCTGCCGATCCCCGTGCCGAAGGTCAGCACCAGCACCACGCCGGGCTGGTCGCGGGCCGAACCCACCGCCATCTCGGCGATGCCCGCCGCGTCCGCGTCGTTGAGCACCACCACGGGCAGGCCCGTCGCCTTGGCGAACATCACCCGCGCGTCCGTGCCGATCCACGACTCGTCCACGTTGGCCGCCGACCTCGTGACACCGTCGATCACGACTCCGGGGAAGGTCACCCCGACCGGTCCGGCCCAGTCGAAGTGCTCGACGATCCTCGCGACCACCTCGGTGACCGCCTTGGGCTTGGCCGGGGCGGGGGTCGGGATCCGCAGCCGCTCCCGGGTCAGCTCCCCCTTGGCGGTGTCCACCGGGGCACCTTTGATCCCCGATCCGCCGATGTCGATCCCCAGGGTCTCCATGACGCCCACCTCCTGTCCCGGGCTCCTTCCCCCTGACGGGCCGCTGATACTCGTCTGCAGTGAGCGGTCAACCGAACTGAAAGCGGTCCGTCACAAACTGCGGAATATCCCGACAGGAAAGGACCCCTCCGATGATGACGATCACTCGGCCCCTGGCCGGCCTCGCCCTGGCCGTCCTGATCGCCTTGGCCGCCCCGGTGGCCGCACAGGCCGCGTCCGGCGCGCCGGACGCCACCACCGCCGCCGCGACCCGGTGGGGCCCCTACGACGCGCCCGGTCACAAGGCCAGGGCGGTCGGCTCCCTGAAGGTCTCGGGCGAGGACCACCGGGACATCCCCGCCGCCGCGACCGCCCGGATCTCCGGCAGGCTCCACGACCTGACCGGCAAGGGCCCGACCTGCGGCTGGGCGGTCTTCCGCGTCACCTACCGGAGCCCGGACGGAAACCTGCCGTTCAAGCACCACAGCGTCCGCAACTGCTCCTACGGCACGCCCAAGCCCTTCACCTTCGCCTACCACGACGTCTACCAGGTCGAGCTCAAGGTCTGCGCCGAGGGCAGGGCGGCCAAGCCCTCGCTCAACTGCCTCTACGCCGGGAGCTGGAAGATCCTCTACCTGTCCAGGTGACCGTCCGCGACCGCCCTCGCGGGTTCGCCGCCCGCCGGGGCCGTCGTGGGTTCAGCCGCCGGTGACCGTGCCGTCGGCGAGATGAATGTGCCCGGTGGTGTGCACGGCGTCGAGCATCCGGCGGTCGTGGGTGACCAGCAGCAGCGTGCCGGGGTAGGCGGCGAGGGCGGACTCCAGCTGTTCGATCGCGGCCAGGTCCAGGTGGTTGGTCGGCTCGTCGAGAACGAGCAGGTTCACCCCCCTCGCCTGGAGCAGCGCGAGCGCGGCCCGGGTCCGCTCTCCCGGGGAGAGGGTCGCGGCCGGGCGCAGCACGTGCGCCGCGCGCAGCCCGAACTTGGCGAGCAGCGTACGGATCTCGGCGGGGGGCATGTCGCCCGCGGCGGCGCCGAAGGCGTCCATCAGCGGTTCGTCGCCGAGGAACAGCCCCCGCGCCTGGTCCACCTCGCCGACGACCACGCCGGGGCCGAGCGAGGCGCTCCCCTCCTCCAGCGGGATCCGGCCGAGAAGCGCGGCCAGCAGCGTGGACTTGCCGGAGCCGTTGGCCCCGGTGATCGCCACCCGCTCGGCCCAGCCGATCTGCAGGTCCACCGGGCCGAGGGTGAAGGCGCCGCGCCGGACCACGGCGCCGCGCAAGGTCGCGACGACCGCGCCGGCCCGGGGCGCGACCGCGATCTCCATCCGGAGCTCCCACTCCTTACGCGGCTCCTCGACCTCCTCCAGCCGCTCGATCATCCGCTCGGTCTGCCGGGCCTTGGCCGCCTGCTTCTCGCTCGTCTCGGTGCGGAGGTTCCGGCCGATCTTGTCGCCGTCGGGCGCCTTGCGCCGCGCGTTCTTGACGCCCTTCTCCATCCAGGCGCGCTGCGTCCTCGCCCGCTGGTTGAGCGCGGCGACGGTGCCGGCGAACTCCTCGTACTCGGCGCGGGCGTGCCGCCGGGCGACCTCCCGCTCGGCGAGGTACGCCTCGTAACCGCCACCGTAGGCCCGGACCTGCTGCTGGGCGAGGTCGATCTCGACGATCCGGTTCACGGTCCTGGCCAGGAACTCGCGGTCGTGACTGACCAGGACCGTCCCGGCGCGCAACCCGGCGACGAAGCGTTCCAGCCGCTCCAGCCCGTCCAGGTCGAGGTCGTTGGTGGGTTCGTCCAATAGGAACACGTCGTAGCGGCTGAGCAGCAGGGAGGCCATCCCGGCCCGGGCCGCCTGGCCTCCGGAGAGCGCCGTCATCGGCCGGTCCGGCTCCACCGCCAGGCCGAGTTCGGCGACGACCTCCTCGGCCCGTTCCTCCAGGTCGGCGCCGCCCAGGGCCAGCCATCTCTCCAGGCTCACGGCGTAGTCGTCGTCGGCTCCCGGGCGGCCCTCGACCAGTCCCTCGGTCGCGGTGTCCAGCGCGTGCTGGGCCCCGGCCACCCCGGTCCGCCTGGCGAGGAAGCCCGCGACCGTCTCCCCCGCCCGGCGCTCGCGCTCCTGGGGAAGGTAGCCGACCGAGGCCGTGGGCGGGCTGAGCCGCAGGGTGCCCTGCTCCGGGGGCAGCAGCCCGGCCAGGATCCTCATCAGGGTGGACTTGCCCGCCCCGTTCACGCCGACCAGGCCGATCACGTCGCCGGGGGCGACGACCAGGTCCAGGCAGGAGAACAGTGCGCGGTCGCCGTGTCCCGCGGCGATCCCCTTGGCGACGATGGTGGCGCTCATGGGAAGACGCTACCTGCGATCCGCGGTCCCGGGCGCGCTCCGGTCCCGTCGCCCGGAGGGCTGCCCCGTGTGTCCGGTCATCGGACGGCAGAATCGAGCCCATTCCCGGCAAATCCGACATATTTCACTTTAAGTCCCCAAAATTGGGGGGATTTCCCGGACAAGCCCTGACCTGCAGCTTTACAGCGAAACGTTACTTGATGGAAACTTTATCCAGACTTTTTTGGGATTTGGAGCAACCTTTGCTCCGACAAACCTGTCTTATATAGGTGAAAGCGATCACTCCTGACCGCTTTCGACAACGGGGAGAGGGAACATCTTGATGAACCGAATCGCCGTCGGCCTGCTGTCCGCGGCGGTAGGGGGCTCGCTGCTCCTGTCCGCCGGTACGGCTTCCGCCGAGCGCACCGCCCTGAGCGTGCGCGTCGACAGCGTGAACCCCAACCCGGTCGTGGTGGAGAACGGCCGGGACACGCAGGTCACGATCGAGGTCCGCACGACGGAGGCGACCCGGGTCGAGCTCCGCCTCAAGCCGGTCTCCGACCGGTTCCGTGCCCAGGACGTCCGCGAGCCGAAGATCATGCACGAGGGTGATCTGTGGCGTTTCAGCACCAGCTTCGATGAGAACGACTTCGAAGGCCGCTGGCTTGCGATCGCCAACGCCTACGACAAGGACGGCAGGAAGGTGACCGACCAGGTCAACTTCTCCGTCAAGCAGGAGCAGCGGGAGAAGGCCGAGACCCGCCTGTCGAGCTTCCGGGCCGGCCCGCAGCCGGTCCGGAAGGGACGCTGGGTCTACTTCACCGGCCGCCTGCAGGTCGACGACGACCGGCGTTGGCAGGGCGTGGAGGACGAGGAGGTGGCGATCTACTTCCGTTCCAACGGCTCCAACACCTGGAAGTGGGTCGCCTCCGGCGACACCGAGTGGAAGGGCAAGTTCAACGCCAGGGCCCGCGCTCTGAGGAGCGGCGAGTACCGCGCGGTCTTCGAGGGCAACGACGAACTCGACGAGAGCACCAGCCGGTCGGCCTGGGTCCGGGTCTGGCGTCGATAACCCTCCGCGAAGAACCGACGGCCCCCTCCATGAGGAACGGCGTCCACCCCCCGGCAGGCCCCGTACGGCACGGAGAACCCAGGTCCCCCGAGTTCTCCGGCCCCGGGGCCCGTCGGGGTTCCGCCGCCCACATGTAGGGGAACGGCCCACGCCGCCTGTTCGCAGCACAACGACCGGTAATGCTTTCTACCAAAAATATTGCCTATGCCGACACATGGGGCATTACTCTCGGGCTAGAGATCTTCACTATTGTTCAGGCGGAGGGTGAACGTGGCCGACGAAGAGTGGACGCAACGCGGGATCGACGTCAACACTCCAAGCGTCGCCAGAATGTACGATTACTACCTCGGTGGTAAAGACAGCTTCTCGTCCGACCGCGTCGCCGCCGAGGAGATCCTCTCGATCGTGCCCGAGGTACGGATCGCCGCCAGGGAGAACCGGGCCTTTCTCCGCAGAGCCGTCAGGTTCCTGGCCCGGGCCGGGATCGACCAGTTCCTCGACATAGGCACCGGACTGCCCACCCAGGGCAACGTCCACGAGGTGGCGCAGCAGATCATCCCGGACGCCCGGGTCGCCTACGTCGACAACGACCCCATCGTCCTGGCCCACGCCAGGGCGCTCCTGCGCGGCATGCGGGGCGAGGTCACAGTCGTCTCAGGCGACCTGCGACGGCCCGAGGAGATCCTGAACGCCCCGGAGATCCACAAGCATCTCGACTTCTCCAGGCCCGTGGCGGTGCTTCTCGTGGCCATCATGCACTTCATCACCGAGGCCGACGACCCCCGGCGCATCCTCGCCACGCTGCGGGACGCCGTACCGCCCGGCAGCTGCCTGGTCCTCTCCCACGGAACCCACGACTACCGGGCCGAGGTCGCGGAGAAGGGCACCCAGGTCTACCGGCGGGCCAACTCGCCCCTCGTCCTGCGCTCCCGCGAGGAGATCATGGAACTGTTCGACGGGTTCGAGCTGGTGGATCCGGGACTCGTCTGGCTGCCCGAGTGGAGGCCCAGGGACCTCTCGCTCTACGACGACCCGTCGCAGGCCCTGATCGTGTGCGGAGTGGGCAGGAAGCCCTGACGCCGGTGGGCACGCCAGGCGGAGTGGCAGGTGACGGTGGTCTCCGGCCCGAAGGCGAAGTCCGGGTCGATCTGGGCGGTGAGATCCTCACCGACCGCCTTGTTCGCCCACGCCTGCGCGTTGCGCAGATGGAAGTGCACCGCCTGGCGG
>NZ_JBSGCR010000026.1:0-105797 GCF_053601935.1 Streptosporangium sp. NPDC004631
CTCGAAAACGAGGAGGAGTTCGAGCACCGCAAGCTCGGTCTCCTGGGGGTGATGATGCCGGCGCGCGGGACTGACGACGGCGGCGCGGAAACAGCGGCGCCGTCGGCGCCGGCGGGGCGGTCAGCGAGACGGTTCCCAGCCTCGCCGGGGAGCCTGGGAGCCGGCCCGCTGCTCGTCACGGCTGCGGTAGACGACATAGGGCCGGGTCAGGTAGCCGATGGGCGCGGTGAGCATGTGCACCAGCCGGGTGAACGGCCAGATCGCGAACAGCAGCAGCGCGCTGAGCGCATGCAGCCGGAACAGCGGCGGCGCGCCGGCCATCGGCGCCGGATCGGGCTGGAAGTAGAAGATCGAACGGAACCAGGGCGAGATGGTGGTGCGGTAGTCGTAGCCGCCGCCGACGACGTTGGCCGCGACCGTGGCGGCCAGGCCCAGCACAATGACCAGACTCAGCGTCGCGTACATGAACTTGTCATTGCGGGTGGTGGCGGTGAACACCGGGCCGACGGTGCGGCGCCGGTAGATCAGGATCGCCAGGCCGCCGAGAGTGGCCACGCCCGCGATGGTGCCCAGCCCGACCGCGACGACATGGTAGGCCTCCTCGCCGACGCCCGCCGCCTCGGTCCAGCTCTTGGGGATCACCAGGCCGCCGATGTGGCCGAGCAGCACGACCAGGATGCCGAAGTGGAACAGCGGGCTGCCGATGCGCAGCAGCCTTGATTCGTACATCTGCGACGAACGGGTGGTCCAGCCGAACTTGTCGTAGCGATAGCGCCACACGTGCCCGAGCACGAATACGGTGAGCGCGATGTACGGCGTCACCACCCACAGCAGCACGTTCACCGCGTTCACCTGCTCGCCTCCATAACCGCGTAGGGCTCCAGCCCGACCTCCTCGGCCGGCGGTCCCTGCGTCGCCAGCCGCAGCGCGGCCTCTTGGTCGCGCTGGCTCGCCGGGCCGAGCGTGGCCAGCACCGCGGCCACCACGTCGGCGTACGGCGAGTTCTCGGCCTCCAGCGCCCTGCGCAGCAGCTCCACGCCCGCGCGGTTCTCCTGCAGCAGGCGCCTGGCCTCTCGGACGGCGCCGCGCGCGGACAGCTCGCACACCACCGCCAGATGGTCGGGCAGTTCCCCGTCGGCGGGTTCGAAGCCCGCGCTGCGGAAGGCGTGCTTGAACCGCAGCAGCGCCGCGCCGCGCTTGCGGGTGTCGCCGTAGGCGTAGTAGGTCAGGTAGGGGCAGCAGCGCCGCTTGAGGTCGAACGTCGCCACGTAGTGGGCGGCCAGTTCGGCCCGGCCGGTGGCCGCGGCGTGCTCAAGGAAGGCGGCCAGCCGGTCGCGGACCTCCCCGGAGGGCAGGCCGGCCACCGCTTCGGACAGGATCTCGTGCCCGCCGTACAGCCGCTCGTCGGGGTAGCCGAGCATCACCGCGGCCACCATGTGGGCGGTGCGCAGCCCGCCTTCGCCGAGAGCCCTCATGACCGTCCCTTCCCGTTCTTGCCGTTCTTCGGGAACAGGCCGTCGGGTGTGCCCCTGCCGTCCCAGTTGAGGAGGTTGACCCGGCCGCGCAGCTCATCGGCCCCCTCCGGGCCGTCGTCCGTCTGCCGCTTCTTGAGCATGTGGAAGTTCTCCACCGCGATCGGGGCGGGCACGCCGGAGGCCTCACCGAACGGGCCGCCCATGCCGGGGCCGCCCTCGTAGTCGAGGCTGCAGCCGGTGGCCGCCTCCTCCAGTCGCGCGCCCTGCTCGGCGTGGGCCTTGGGGATGACGTAGCGTTCGCCGTAGGCGGCGATGGCCAGCAGCCGGTGCATCTCCTCGATGCCCCGGCCGGTCATGCCGACCGCTGCCGCGATCGACTCCTCGCGCTCCTGGCCGAGGTTGACGCGGCGCATGTAGGAGCGCATCGCGGCCAGGCGGCGCAGTACGGCCCGCACCGGCTCGGGGTCTCCGGCGGTGAACAGCTCGGCCAGGTAGCCGATCGGGATACGCAGGGCGTCGATGGCGCCGAACAGGTTGCCGGCGTCCTCACCGTCGTGGCCGGTGCCGCTGAGCACGTCCACCACCGGCGACAGCGGCGGGATGTACCAGACCATCGGCATGGTCCGGTATTCGGGGTGCAGCGGCAGCGCCACCCCGAATTCGAAGATCAGCCTGTGGACGGGGGAGCGGCGCGCCGCCTCCAGCCAGTCCTCCGGGATGCCCTCGGCGCGGGCCGCGTCGATCACGGCCGGGTCGTGGGGGTCGAGCATGACGCCTCTCTGCGCCTCGTACAGATCCTTCTCCTCGGCGACGGAGGCGGCCTCGGTCACCCGGTCGACGTCGTAGAGGATGATCCCGATGTAGCGCAACCGGCCCACGCACGTCTCCGAGCAGACGGTGGGCAGGCCCACCTCCACGCGGGGAAAGCAGAAGGTGCATTTCTCGGCCTTGCCGGTGCGGTGGTTGAAGTACACCTTCTTGTACGGGCAGCCGGTCACGCACATCCGCCAGCCGCGGCAGCGGTCCTGGTCGACCAGGACGATGCCGTCCTCGGATCTTTTGTACATCGCCCCGGAGGGGCAGGAGGCGACGCACGAGGGATTGAGGCAGTGCTCGCAGATGCGCGGCAGGTAGAACATGAAGGCGTTTTCGAAGTCGAGCCGGACCTGGCCGGAGATCTTGCGCAGGACGGGGTCGGCGGGCGCGAGCTCGGGGCCCCCGGCAAGGTCGTCGTCCCAGTTAGCGCTCCAGCTGATCTTGGTGGGCTCGCCGGTGATGAGCGAGCGGGGCCGGGCGACCGGGGTGTCGTCCTGCATGGGCGCGGAGAACAGCCGGTCGTAGTCGTAGGTCCAGGGCTCGTAGTAGTCCTGGATCGACGGCATCAGGGGGTTGGCGAAGATGGAGAAGAGCTTCCTGAGCCGGCCGCCGGCCTTCGGTGTCAGCCGGCCTCGCCTGTTCAGCCGCCAGCCGCCCTTCCACCTGTCCTGGTCCTGGTAGGTGCGGGGGTAGCCCTGGCCGGGGCGGGTCTCGACGTTGTTGAACCAGACGTATTCGGTGCCGGCCCGGTTGGTCCAGGCCTGTTTGCAGGTGACCGAGCAGGTATGGCAGCCGATGCACTTGTCCAGGTTCATGACCATGGCGAGCTGGGCCATGACGCGCATCAGTAGTCGACCTCCTGGTTGCGGCGGCGGATCACGGTGACCTCGTCACGCTGATTACCGGTCGGGCCGAGGTAGTTGAACGCGAACGACAGCTGGGCGTAACCCCCGATCAGGTGCGTGGGTTTGATCAGCAGCCGGGTCAGGGAGTTGTGGATGCCGCCGCGCCTGCCGGAGGCCTCGCTCCTGGGCACGTCCACGACCCGTTCCTGGGCGTGGTACATGTACACCGTTCCGGTCGGCATACGGTGCGAGACGATCGCGCGGGCCACCACGACGCCGTTGCGGTTGAGCGCCTCCACCCAGTCGTTGTCGCCGATGCCGGCGCGCTCGGCGTCGGCGGGGCTCATCCAGATGGTCGGCCCGCCCCGCGACAGCGTCAGCATCAGCAGGTTGTCCTGGTATTCGGAGTGGATCGACCACTTGGAGTGCGGTGTCAGATATCGGACGGTGATGCCCTGTTCACCGCCCTCGCCGACGGCCGGCTCGCCGAACAGCGCGGTCATGTTCAGCGGCGGCCGGTAGATCGGCAACCCCTCACCGGCCTCGTGGATCCAGTCGTGGTCGAGGAAGAAGTGCTGGCGGCCGGTGAGGGTGTGCCAGGGCTTGCGGTGCTCGACGTTGATGGTGAAGGCCGAGTAGCGGCGCCCGCCGCTCTCGCTGCCCGACCACTCCGGCGAGGTGGTCACCGGCACCGGCCGGGCCTGCGTGTCGGCGAACGTGATCCTCTTGTGCTCGTCGGCGAGCCCGTCGAAGCTCGTGCCCGTGCGGCGGGCCAGGGTCGCGAAGCCCTGCGCGGCCAGATGGCCGTTGGTGGTGCCCGACAGGGCCAGGATCGCCTCGCACATGTCGGTGTCGCGGGCCAGCGACGGCTGGCCGTCGGCCACGCCGCCGCGGACGGTGCCGTTCATCCGGCCGAGCCGCTTGATCTCGCCCGACACGTCGAACGTCAGGCCCTTGGTGGTGGCGCCGAGTTTTTCCATCAGCGGGCCGAGTGCGGCCATCTTCTGCGCGATCGCCCCGTAGTCCCGCTCCACCGTGACGATCTTCGGGAAGTTCCGGCCCGGCACGGGCGCCCGTCCGCCGGCACGCCAGTCGTCCACGACGCCGCCCGGGGTGGCGAACTCGTCGGGCGTGTCGTGCAGCAGCGGCACCGCCACCAGGTCCCTGCGCACGCCCAGGTGGGTGGCGGCCAGCGCGCTGAAGGCCTTGGCGATGGCGGCGAAGGCCGAGAAGTCGGTGCGGGTCTGCCAGGGCGGGTCGATGGCCGGGGAGAAGGCGTGCACGAACGGGTGCATGTCGGTGGACGACAGGTCATGCTTCTCGTACCAGGTGGCGGCGGGCAGCACGATGTCGGAGAACAGCGTCGTGGAGGTCATCCGGAAGTCCAGTGACAGCAGCAGGTCGAGCTTGCCCTGTGGCGCCTCCTGCCGCCATGTGACGTCCCGCGGCCGCTGTTCCGGGGCGGCCTCCTCGGCCCGGACGGAGGAGTCGGTGCCCAGCAGGTGACGCAGGAAGTACTCGTTGCCCTTGGCCGAGGAGCCGAGCAGGTTGGCCCGCCACACCGTCAGCACGCGCGGCCAGTTCCGCGGCGCGTCGGGGTCCTCGCAGGCGAAGCCCAGCGTGCCCGCCGCGATCTGCTCGGTGACGTACGGCCCCGCCTCCCGGCCCGCGGCGGCGGCCTCGTCTGCCAGCTCCAGGGGGTTGCGGTCGAACGTCGGATAGGACGGCATCCAGCCCATCCGTGCCGAGGCCGACAGCAGGTCGGCGGTCGCCTTGCCGGCGAACGCGCCGTCGCCCAGCGGGGAGGAGACCACCTCGGCGCTGTAGGTGTCGTAGCGCCACTGGTCGGTGTGCAGATACCAGTACGCGGTGCCGATCATCTGCCGGGGCGGGCGCGACCAGTCCAGGGCGGAGGCCATCTGCGCCCATCCGGTGACCGGGCGGCACTTCTCCTGCCCCACGTAGTGGGCCCAGCCGCCGCCGTTGACGCCCTGGCAGCCGGTCAGCGTCGTCAGCGCCAGGAAGGAGCGGTAGATCGTGTCGGAGTGGAACCAGTGGTTGGTGCCCGCCCCCATGATGATCATGGATCGGCCGTTGGACTCCTCGGCGTTGCGGGCGAACTCGCGGGCGATCTTGATCGCCTTCGCGGCCGGTACGCCGGTGATCGTCTCCTGCCAGGCCGGCGTGTACGGCGCGCTCGCGTCGTCGTAGCCCGACGGCCGGCCCCGCCCGCCTCGCGCGTGCGGCTCCTCGCCGCCGGTTCCGCTGGACACGCCCTTCCGGGCGACGCCGTACTGGGCGAGCATGAGGTCGAAGACCGTGGTCACCAGCCTGCCGGCGATCTCGCGCACCGGCACGCCGCGCCGCAGCACCCCGCCGGCCCCGTCACCGTCGGCGGCCTGGTCGAAGCGGGGCAGCAGCACCGTCGCGCTCCGCCCGCCGTGCAGCGTCAGCTGCGGGTCGACGCCGTCCAGGTCGAGGTTCCATCGTCCCTGGCCCCGCTCGGAGTAGCGGAAGCCGAGCGAGCCGTTGGGCACGACCGGCTCGCCGGTGGCGGCGTCGACGAGCACCGTCTTGAACGCCGCCTCATCGCCCGCCTCCCCGAGATCGGCCGCGGTCAGGAACTTGGCGGGCACGTACCCGCCCTCCTCGCGCTCGGTCAGCGTCACCAGGAACGGCAGGTCGCTGTGGCGCTTGACGTAGTCGGTGAAGTACGGCACCTGCCGGTCGACGAAGAACTCCTTGAGGATCACGTGCCCCATCGCCATGGCCAGGGCGCCGTCGGTGCCCGGATGCGGCGCCAGCCACTCGTCGGCGAACTTCGTCGCGTCGCTGTAGTCGGGGCTGACCACGACGACCTTCTGACCGCGGTAGCGGGCCTCGGTCATGTAGTGGGCGTCGGGGGTGCGCGTCACCGGCACGTTGGAGCCCCACAGCATCAGGTAGGCCGCGTCCCACCAGTCGGCCGACTCCGGTACGTCGGTCTGGTCGCCGAACACCTGCGGGGAGGCCACCGGCAGGTCGGCGTACCAGTCGTAGAACGACAGCATCGTGCCGCCGATCAGCGAGACGAACCGGGCACCGGAGGCGTGGGAGACCATCGACATGGCCGGGATCGGGGAGAAGCCGGCGACACGGTCGGGGCCGTAGGTCTTGATGGTGTGCACGTGGGCCGCGGCGATGATCTCGGTGGCCTCCGGCCAGGTGATGCGGACCAGGCCGCCCTTGCCCCGGGCCGACTGGTAGCGGCGCCGCCGCTCCGGGTCGGTGGTGATCTCCGCCCACGCCTGGACCGGATCGCCCAGCCGGGCCTTGGCCTGCCGGTACATCTCCACCAGCACGCCGCGCGCGTAGGGGAAGCGCACCCGGGTGGGGGAGTAGGTGTACCAGGAGAAGGCGGCGCCGCGCGGGCAGCCGCGCGGCTCGTACTCCGGGCGGTCGGGGCCGACGCTGGGGTAGTCGGTCTGCTGGGACTCCCAGGTGATGATCCCGTCTTTGACGTAGACCTTCCACGAGCACGATCCGGTGCAGTTCACGCCGTGGGTGGAGCGCACCACCTTGTCATGGCTCCACCGGTCGCGGTAGAAGGCGTCCCCCCGGCGTCCGCCGATCTGGTGCACGGTCCGCAGGTCGTCACCGACCCGGCCCGGCCGTAGGTGGCGCCCCAGCCGTAACAGGGCGTCGTTGACCGGCCCGTCCATACCCGCCATAGGTGACCCTCTTTCTCTTGTCACGAACCGGATGTGCCCGTCATCGGTGTTTTCATGGCCAGACAGCCGCATGGAAGACCCTGCGTCGTTTGACCTGTGTGCCACCTGTGTCGCTCCGGCCCGGTGCTGCTGTGATCTTGATCTTTGCGGCTGACCGTATGACCAGCTCAGGGCCTTTAGTCCCATTTTTAAATCCGAAGGACCCAGAGCCTGCCGTAACGGGCCGGGGGCCTGGCTCAATCCGGCGGCGGGTCCCCGTGCCGACGTCACCGTGAGGACATCAACGGCGCCGGGGTCACGGCCGCGTGGCGCCGAGCGGTTGAGCGGACCACGGTCAACGTCAGCACCGCCACCCCGGCCAGCAGGGCCAGGCCCAGGCCGTAGGAACCGAACCGGCCGTAGACGAAGCCCATCACCAGCGGCGGAACGAACCCGCCCAGGCCGCCGGCGGCGCCGACCAGGCCGGTGACCGAACCGACCTTGTCGCCCGGGGCCACCTGGGAGACAAGGGCGAAGGTCGCCCCGCTGCCGGCGCCGAGCGCCGCGGCCATGGTCAGGAACGCGGCCGTGCCCAGGAACATCAGCGGCGGCGTGAACGCCTGCGCCGCCGCGCAGAACGCGACCACGGTGAACACCGCGGCCAGCACCGGGATCGACCCGATCCGGTCCGACAGCCAGCCCCCCACCGGGCGCATCACGACCGCCACGAGCACGAAGCCCGCCATCCGGTTCGCCGCGTCCGCCTGCTCCAGCCCGTAGGCCGACCGCAGGTAGACCGGCAGGTAGACGGAGAAGGCGACGTAGCCGCCGAACGCCACCGCGTACAGGATGCAGGCCCGCCACGTGATCGGGAGCCTTACGGCGGCGGCCAGCCGGGCGGCGGTCGGCTGCGTCGGCGCCGTACGGCCCGGCGCGTCCCGCAGGAACAGCCCCGACACGACGGCGTAGACGGTCAGCACGGCCGCGGTGAGCAGGAAGGGCGTGGCCGAGCCGCCCGCCCTGACCAGTTTGACCGTGGTCAGGGCGCTGATCGCGGTGCCGGCCATCCCCATGCCGAAGACTCCGACGGCCAGGCCGCGGCGCCCGGGGGGGAACCAGGCGCTCACGAAGGGCACGCCCACGGCGAACACCGTCCCGCCGATCCCCAGGAAGAACCCGCCGGCCAGCAGCGCCGCCGGCGAGGTCTGCCCGGCCACGCCGATGAACAGGACGGGGACGATGGTGGCGGCCGAGATCAGCGGGAACATCACCCTGCCGCCGAACCGGTCGGTGAGCGCCCCGACAGGAACGCGGCCCAGCGAGCCGACGATCACCGGGACCGCCACCAGCAGCGCCTGCTGGGAGGCCGACAGGCTCAGGAGCTCCTTGAACCTCGGGCCCAGAGGGCTGAGCAGCGCCCACGCCCAGAAGTTCACCGCGAACCCCACGGTGGCCAGTGCCAGCATCAGCGCCGGCCCGCGGCTGAAATCGCTCAGAGTTTTCCGATTGGCTCTGTCGGTACGCATTTTCGTCCGTTCCTGTCCGCGGGTTCACACCCACGCGGCGCCGTGGTGCGTCTCGCTGTGCCCGGCACGTGAGGGTGTCTGCGTGCGAGCGGGGCCATACGGCATGACCGGGATGATCGGTACGTGTCCGATGGGAGGCGACGGGGCGGCCCGGCAGGCTGTGAATCCCCCGCATGAACGGCTCTCACGACGATCCGCCCCTCAGTCATCATCCACCGGCACCGGTGCTTCCCGGGCGGATCCTCCGCTCACGGCGGTTCTTCCTTTTCGCCCTCATCCCACCCCGAAGTCTTGGATCCCCGTAGAGACCAAGGTCCTGCCGGCCGAGGACCTTTCGCCCCCGCCTTCGCCTGAGGCCGCCAACACGTCCCCGAGGGGTCGCGCATGGCACCGATGGGCCTTTCGACGCGGCGGAGGCGGGCGCGGCGGAGGCGGGCGTCTGCTCCCGGGTGAGCGGGATGGGCCCGGCGTCCTGGAAACGGGTGGCGGGACCGATCACTCCCGCCACCCGTGTCACGCCCGGTCTACCTGTAGAACGACACCGACCCCACATGGATGCCGGGGTCGTAGTGCGTGCTGTGGCCGGGCGGGATGTCATCTCGGGGGTACCACCGGTCGTGGCAGCCCGGGTCGCTCCACAGCAGCGCCAGAGCCGGGGTGTCGTTGTGCGCGCCGGTGATCAACTCGTCCCCCAGGTTCGTGCAGCCGTCGTTGAAGGGGATGACGATGGACGGGCCGGACGCGGTGGTCAGGGTGAGCCGGCCGTCGACGTCGAGCCGGGGGGCGGCGTCGGCGGTGCCGGCGGCGGCGACGAGCAGGGTGGCGGCCAGCGCGGCCGCCGGGGCGAGGAGCTTGATCGTCTTCAAGAGGGTCTCCTGACAGGGGGAGGGAACTGCTCTCACAACCATTGCTCGCTCATGGTAGGCGAATGAATACGCAGAGTAAGGTAATGGTGGTGTCACCTGCCGTCATGCGGGGGTGGGCCGCTCGCCACAGGCTCGCGGGATGTCCTGCCTCGACGGAGCCGGCGTGAGGCCGGCGCTCCGGCCTGTGACACGCCGGCCCGGATGAGTGGGAACGACCACCCGGTCAGGAGGGGTGCGCCAGCAGCCGCCGGTAGGCCGCGCTGCGGGCGAGGAGATCGTCGTGCGAGCCGGTGTCGGCGACACGTCCCTCTTCGAGAAGGACGACGGTGTCGGCGGTGCGCAGGGTGGAGGACCGGTGGGCGATGATCATGGTGGTGTGGTCGCCGCGGGCCGAGCGCAGCGCCTCGTCGATGGCGGCCTCGCTCTCGGCGTCGAGGTTGGAGACGGCCTCGTCCAGCACCAGGATCGGAGCGCGGGTGAGCAGGGCGCGGGCGATGGCCAGGCGCTGGCGCTGCCCCCCGGACAGGTGGGCGCCGCGTTCGCCGACGAGGGTGTCGTAGCCGTCGGGCATGGCGGTGACGAAGTCGTGGGCGCAGGCCGTGCGGGCGGCGGTCTCCACTTCGGCGTCGGTGGCGTCGGGGCGGGCCAGCCGGATGTTCTCGCGGACGCTCATCGCGAACAGGTAGGTGTCCTGCGGCACGGCCACGACAAGGGAACGCAGCCTCTCAAAGGACAGGTCGCGAATGTCGTGGCCGCCGATCCGCACGGCCCCGCCCGCGACGTCCCAGTGGCGCAGCAGCAGGGATGCGCAGGTGCTCTTGCCGGCCCCCGAGTGCCCGGCGACGGCCACGGTCCGGTTGGCGGGGATGGTGAAGGAGATCCCGGTGATCGCGTCCGGCAGACCGGGACCGTAGCCGAAGCGGACGTCCTCGAAGGTCACCGTGGGATCGAGTGACTCCCGCGAAGGGGCATCGACGCGTTCGACGACATCGGGATCGGCTTCCAGGATCAGCAGCAGCCGGTTGGCGGCGGCGCGGATGGTGGACAGCTCCCGCCAGGTGTCGACGAGGGTCATCAGCGGCAGGAACGCGAAGGCGCCGAGCACCGCCACGACGACGATCCGGTCGGCCGTCAGGGCTCCGGAGTCCACCAGGGCCAGCGCGACCAGCAACGCGGCGATCAGGCCGATCGCCGCGACCGCGTCTCCGGCCGCCTTCTCGATGCCGCCCCGTGAGCGGTGCGCGCGGGTGGCGAGATTGAGCCGGTCGGTCGCGGTGCGCAGGCGGCCCGCCTGATGGTCCTGCCGGCCGAAGACGAGGGTCTCCGACAGGCCCTGGACGGCGTCGACGGTCTCCGCGGCCGCCTCGCCCGCGGCGTCGCGCATTCGCGCCGCCTGTACGGCGGAGCGGCGCCGCAACCAGAACGGCACCGTGGCCATGGCCACGACGGCGGGCAGCAGCGCGGCCCCGACGAGCGGGTGCAACCAGAACGCCGCGACCAGGCAGGCGGGCGGCACGGAGCCGGCGACGACGAGCGGGGTGAGACTGTGGGCGAAGAACAGCTCCAGCACCTCCACGTCGGCCATCGCGGTCGCGCCGATGTCACCGGAGCGACGGCGCAGCAGGTAGCCGGGGGTCAGCGCGGCCAGCTTGCGGTAGCAGCGGTCGCGCAGCTCGGCGAGCACGCGGAAGGCCAGATCGTGGGCGAGGTAGGACTCCGCCCACGCGGCCGGCACCTTGGGCAGCACCAGCGCGGCGAGCAGGATCAGTCCGGGGACGAGGTCGCCCGGGGCGATACCCCTCAGGGCCTGGCCGACCAGGCTCGCTCCCAGGAGCGCGGCGGCCAGCGCCAGCCCCTGGTCCAGCAGCCCGAAACCGATCGCCACGGTCAGCCGGGCCCGCTGAGGACGCAGCAACGTGAGCAGCGCGCCCCGCCGCCGCGCCCCGCCTTCAGCCGTTGCCTCAAAGGCCCCGGCGCTCCGCGCGGCGTGGTCGGAGCGCACGGTCCGGGGGGTCGCGGTCACGGGGTTCCCTCCTGCTGACGGGCGACGAGACGGGCGTAGGCACCACCCGTGGCGAGCAGTTCGGCCGGCGCGTCCGCCTCGGACACCCGGCCCTCGTCGAGGACGACCAGGTGGTCGGCGCCGGCGACGGTGGACAGCCGGTGGGCGATCACCAGCACGGTGCGACCGGTGCGCAGCCGGTCCAGGGCGCCCACCACGGCGCGTTCGGAGGCGACGTCGACGCTGGAGGTGGCCTCGTCCAGGATCAGCAGGGGGGCGTCGGCGAGGACGGCGCGGGCGATGGCCAGCCGCTGGCGCTGCCCGCCCGACAGCCGCAGGCCGCGCTCGCCGATGACCGTGTCGTAGCCGTCCGGCAGTTCGGTGATGAAGTCGTGGGCGTGCGCGGCGAGCGCGGCCTTTTCGATGTCGGCCCGTGAGGCGTCGCCACGGCCGAAGGCGATGTTGCCGGCGACGGTGCCGTGGAACAGGAAGGTCTCCTGGGAGACGACGGAGATCCGTGAGCGCAGGTCGGCGAGGGGCAGATCGCGCAGGTCGACGCCGTCGAGGGTCACCCGGCCGGCGGTGGGGTCGGCGAAGCGCGACAGCAGGCGGATCAGCGTGGTCTTACCCGCTCCGGACGGGCCGACGACGGCGGTGGTGCGGCCGGCCTCCAGGGTGAGGGTGACGCCGCGCAGAGCGGGCCGCTCCCGCCCGGGGTAGGTGTAGGCGACGTCCTCGAAGGCCACCCGGGGCGGCGCCGCCGGCGCCGGGAGCCGTACGGTGCCCGAGTCGGCGACGGGCGGTTCGGTGGCGAGCAGTTCGGCGATGCCGCGCGAGGCGGGCAGCGCCGCCTGCCCGGAGTGGAAGGCCGCCATCAGCTCGGTGACCGGGCGGAACGCCTCACGTGACAGCAGCAGTACGGCGAAGACCGCCGAGACCGTGAGTTCGCCGGAGGCGTACTGCCAGGCGGCCAGGCCGACGGCGGCAGCGGTACCGAACGCCGCGAAAAATCCGACGAATCCCGCGGAGACCGTGGAGACGAAGGTGAAACGCAGTGACTCGCGGAAGAAGGCCCATGCCTTCGCCGACAGACGTCGTCCGAAGCCGCCGTCGGCGCCGACGGCCTTGAGCGTGGGGAGTCCCTGCACCGCGTCCAGGTAGTCGGCGCTCAGGCCTCTCCAGCCCTTGAAGAAGCCGGTCAGCCCAGCCTGCATCCGGCGGCGCATGAGGCGGGGCGCGGCGGCCGCCGACCCGGCCATGATCGCGACGAGCCCGGCCACGGCCGGGTCGATCCAGACCAGTACGGCGACGATGCCGGCGCCGCCGAGCACCGAGACGAGCACCTGGGGCAGAAACACCCCGATGTAGCGGTCGATCGCCTCGACGCCGTCCACCAGCGTGGTCAGCACCCCGCCGGTGCGCACGTCGGAGACATAGCCCGGGCCCAGGGTGAGCAGGTGCCGGTAGAGGCGACCGCGCAGCGCGGTCTTGACCTGCTCGGCACCGCGCGCGGCGGCGACCTCTCGGGCCCACACCAGGACGGCGCGGACCGCGACCAGCGCCAGCGCGCCGCAGCAGGCCCCCACCGCGGCCCGCAGGTCTCCCTCAAGGCCGCCCGCTATCGCGAGGGTGAGTAACAGACTCTGCCCGACGTAGGTGGCCGACACGCCCACCCCGGCGGCCACGGCGGCCGACAGCCGGCCCCGTCCAGGACGGATCAGGTTCAGTAGCGTCCGGTTCAGCATGCCGGCTCCCGCGGGCCGGAGGTCAGGGTCGTCACAGGCGCTCCTCGGACTCGGTCAGCGGTTCGCACCACAGCGCGTGCCGCCCCGGCTCGATCTCGATCTGCCGGCTGCGCACGCCGAACACCCGCGCCACCAGGTCGGGCCGGAGCACCTCACGGGCGGGTCCGGCGGCGACGACCGTCCCGGCGTCCAGGACGCACAGCCGGTCGCAGTAGCGCAGCGCCAGGCTCAGGTCGTGGATCGCCAGCACGGCGGTCAGCCCCAGGCCGCGGATCAGGGTCAGGGCCTCCAGCTGGTGGCGGATGTCGAGGTGGTTGAGCGGCTCGTCCAGCACCAGCGCCCGTGGCTGCTGGGCGAGCGCACGGGCCAGCAGGACCCGTTGGCGCTCGCCGCCCGACAGGGTGCCGATGTCGCGATCGGCCAGGTGTTCGGCGCCGACCTGCCGGAGCGCCCGGTCGACGATCTCGTGGTCCGCGGCGGAGGGGAACCGCCAGGCGCGCAGGTGCGCGCTGCGGCCCAGCAGCACGACGTGGCGGACCCCTAGCCCGCCCGCCTGCTGCGACTCCTGCGGCAGGGCGGCGGTCCGCCGGGCGGAGGCGCGGTCGTCCATGGCCAGCAGGTCGGCGCCGTCGACCAGGACGACTCCGGCCTTCGGGCGCAGCGCCCGGTACAGACAGCGCAGGAGGGTGCTCTTGCCGGCTCCGTTGGGGCCGACGACGCCGAGCAGCTCGCCGCCCTCCACGTCGAGGTCGACGCCGCGCAGGATCGGGAGGCCGCCGAGCGATACCCGCAGCCCGGCGACGGTGAGGGTGGCCGCCCGGTCGTTCACGCCGTCGCTCCCGGACCGTCGCCGCCGCGCCGTACCAGCAGCCACAGGAAGACCGGTCCGCCGCACAGCGCGGTGACCACGCCGACCGGCAGTTCCGCGGGGGCGACGATCGTCCGGGCCAGCAGGTCGGCCCAGATGAGGAAGATCGCGCCGAGCAGCGCGGCGACCGGTAGCACGCGGGCGTTCTCGGAGGTCCGCAGCAGCAGGCGGGTGAACAGCGGCATCATCAGCCCGACGAAGCCGATGGCGCCGCTGACCGCGACGAGCGCGCCGGTGAGCAGCGAGGTCAGCAGGAACAGCTCCCCCCGCAGCCGGCCGGGCCGCAGGCCGAGGCCGGCCGCCGTCTGCTCGCCGAGCAGCAGCGCGTCCAGCGCACGTGCTCGCAGGGCCAGTGCCGGCAGCGTGAGCACGGTGAGCGCCAAGATGATCGCCAGTGAGGTCCAGCGGGCTCCGCCGAGGCCGCCCATCAGCCAGAACAGGACCTGGCGGGCGGCTTGACCTCCGCTGTCGTCGCCGAACAGCACCAGCAGGTTGATCACGGCCTGGCCGATGAAGGCGACGGCGACACCCGCCAGGAGCAGCCGTGTCATGCCCCCCGCTCTCGTGAGCGCGAACACCAGCGCGGTGGCGGACACCGCCCCGGCGAAGGCTCCCGCCGACAGCGTGTGGATCCCCGCGACGGCCGATCCCGCCAGGGTGACCGACACCGCGCCGACTCCGGCACCGTAGGAGGTGCCGAGGATGAACGGGTCGGCCAGCGGGTTGCGCAGCAGCGCCTGCAGGACGGTGCCGATCATCGCCAGCCCGGCGCCGACCAGGACGCCGAGCAGCACCCGGGGCAGGCGGATCTGCCACACGATCGCGTTGTGACGGATGTCCTCGGCGGCCAGGGGGGAGCCGCCGAGGACGGCCCACAGAACGCGCAGCAGGGAGTCAAGGGGAACCCGGACCGGGCCGAGTGCGATGCCCGCGATCACACTGGCCAGCAGCGCGGCGATCAGGGCGGGGACGAGGTACCGGGTCCGGGCCCGGCCTCGCGGGCCGGCCCTGTCCAGGGGGGCGGCGGTGAGCGCCACCGCGCTCTTTCCCGGGGTGTTCACCGCCGCGGGTGGAGTTCGTCGGCGACCTGCTGGGCGACCTCGGGGTTGCGTGGGCTGATCGCGCCGAGCCCGGTGAGGCCGATCGTGACGAACCGGTTGTTCTTGACGGCCGTGACGTCCTTGAGCACGGGGTCGGCCCTGAGCTGCCTGATCTTCGCCTCGGCGGTGGCCCCGGCGGTGAGGTAGTCGACCACGACGATCACGTCGGGGTCGCGCCTGACGATCTCCTCCCAGCCGGTCTCGGCCCAGTCCGTGGCCAGGCCGGCGAAGACGTTGCGGCCGCCGCCGGTCTCCAGCAGCGCGCCGGCAAGCCCCCGTCCGCCACCGACCGTGGGCGCGCTCTGCCCGGAGTCGAACAGCAGCACGTCCACCGGCGCCTTGCCCCGGACCTGGGCGCGCACCGCGTCGAACCGGGCGGCGAGTTCGGCGTTGAGCCGATCGGCGGCCTGCGGCGCGCCGAAGAGCGTCCCCAAGGCGGTGACGGTCTCGGCGAGGGAGTCGAGAGTGAGCCTCTGCCCGCGGCACTGGACGGTGAACAGCGCGATGCCGGCCTGCCGGAACTGGTCCGGCGGCAGCCCGTTGGCCTCGCTGAAGGTCGGGCCGAACCCGCCGATGAGCACGTCCGGCCCCAGGGAGATCAGGCTCTCCTTGGACGGATAGGCGGTCTCCGACAGGACCGGCACCCTGTCGTAGGCGGCTTTGAGATCCGGCCGGACCGGGTTGTCCAGGAGCGAGCTGCCGATCAGCCGGTCACCCAGTCCCATCGCCAGCACCAGCTCGGTGGCGTGCTGGTTGAGGGTCACCGCGCGGGAGGCGGCCCTGTCGAGCTTGATCTGTTCGCCGCATCGCCGCAGGGAGATCGCCGACCCGCCGGCGGTGGCCGCTGCGGGTTGAGGGGCCGTTGCGGTGTTTCCGCAGGCGGCCAAGGCGAGGGCTGTCGGCAGAGCGACGATCAGCAAGCGCGAACGCCTCACACACTTCTCCCTGATGCATGTGGATCGCAACAACGAAACTATTGCAAGAGTGTCCGTTGCGGGCCAAAGTGGCAAGTGCCCCCGCCAACCTCGGGGGCATGTTGATCCACGAGGGAGATGCGCATGGACTACTCCAACGAGGAACTGGCCAGAGTCTTCGAGGGCGACGAGTCCGAAGTCGTCGTGAGCGTGGCTCACCACACCTGACGGCGATGACGCTCTGACGTGCGGGGTCCCTGCGGGCCCCGCACACCCACTCCGGCCAGGGGAGGTGCTTCAGTCCACCGTGACGACGGTCTCGGGAATCCACACGCGGGGAACCCACCGGGCCGTGCCCCCGGAGGAGACATGGTCACGGATCGCCCCGCTTCTCAGCCGCTACGGCGTCACCCGCATCGCCGACGTGACCGGCCTGGACCACATCGGCATCCCGGTCTTCCAGGCGGTACGGCCCGGCGCCAGAACCGTCTCGGTCTCCCAGGGCAAGGGCCTCACCCGAGCCGCCGCTCGCGTGTCCGCCGCGATGGAGGCCGTCGAGCTGCGACACGCCGAGAACCTGATCGGTGACAGCGGGCCGGCAACCGGGCCCGTGACCGCCCGCGCGCTCGGCCTGCCCTACCGGCTGGACGAGCTGGACCTGGCCGACGGCTCGCTCGTCCACCCGGACCTGCCGTTGCGCTGGCTCACCGGGGAGGGGGCGCTCAGCGGGGCGGCCGTCCCGGTGCCCCTGGACGCCGTACGGCTCGACCACACCTTCCGGGCCGAATGGCGTCCGCCGCTCTTCCACGCCACCAGCAACGGCCTCGCCTCGGGCAACACCGTTCCCGAGGCCACCGCGCACGCGCTGGCCGAGCTGTGCGAACGCGACAGCCTCGCCCTGCTGCGCCGCCGCCCCCGCGAGGAGTGGCGCCGCCTGGAGCTGCCCACCGTCGACGACGAGGACTGCCGCACCCTGCTGAAGGTCTACGCCGAAGCCGGCGTGCAGGTCGACGTGGTGATCGCCACGTATCCCTCCGTGTCACCGGTGTGCTTCGAGGCCCGCATCCGCTCCGAGGCGTTACCTGTCACCTTCACCGGCGCCGGATGCCACCTCGACCCCGCGATCGCGCTGTGCCGGGCGCTGACCGAGGCCGCGCAGAGCCGCCTGACCGCGATCGCCGGAGCCCGCGACGACCTGCCCGCACTGCTCTACCGAGCCTCGGCGGGAACCGCCCGCGAAGACCTGGGCACGCCCGTCCCCTGGAACGGCCGCTCGGCGAGCGCCGCCGACCTCGCCGCCGACGCGCGCGTCCTGGCGCACCACATCGCCGAGCGCACCGGTCACGAGCCCGTGCGGGTCGTGCTTCCCAGCCCCACCGGCATCGCGGTCGTCAAGGTCGTCGCCCCCGGACTGGCCTTCGACTCCCGCACCGACGTCAGCGCGGGACGCCCGGCATGACCGACCACGTCTACCTCGGCCCGTCCCTGCCCGCCGAGGCCGCACGCGAGGCGCTGCCCGGCGCGATCCTGCATCCGCCGGTACGGCACGGCGACCTGACGGCCTGCGACGCCGGCCCCGGCGACCGCGTCGCCGTCGTCGACGGCCAGTTCTTCCAGTCGGCCTCGGTGCGGCACAAAGAGATCTGCGCGCTCCTCGACCGGGGAGCCGAGGTGTACGGCGCGGCCAGCATGGGCGCCTTGCGCGCCGCGGAGCTGGGCCCGTTCGGAATGGTCGGTCACGGCGTCGTCCACCGCCTCTACTCCAGCGGCCTGATCGACCGCGACGACGAGGTGGCGCTGGTACACGCCGACCCGGACGCCGGCGCCCGGCCGTACACCGTCGCCCTGGTCTCCGTCCGGGTGGCGCTACGCAGGCTGCGACGGCGCGGCGCGATCGGCCCGGCCGACGAGACCCGCCTGCTGGAGGCGGCGCGGCGACTGCCGTTCACCGAACGAACATGGCGGCGGCTTCTCACCACCACCTCGGGCGTCCCCGGCAACGCCCTGGAGACCCTCCGCCAGACCACGGCGGCGCCCGCCCTCAGCTGGGACGTCAAGGCGCAGGACGCGCTGGCGCTGCTGCGGCGGCTGGCCCGGAACCTGCCGGCCACCCCCACCCGGCGGCGCCCCGCCCCCGTCACCACCCACATGGAACGCTGGCGCCGCGCCGCGTATCCCGACGACACCGTCCTCGTCTCGGCCGCCCAGCTCTACGCCGAGGACTATCCCAAACTGCACCATCGTGTGATCTTGCGGCTGATCACCGGATCCGCCGCCGAGGACCTCGACGAGCTCGGCCACCACGCGTTCGGCCTGGCCCGGCAGCGCGGCCTGTTCCCCTCGCCGGACGGCTCGCACAACCCTCACCCGGGGCTTCCCCCAGCCTGGACCCACTGGCTCGATCCAGAAGAGCGCCCACGAACCGGCACGACCATCCATCAGGACCCGGCTGCGGACGGCGGTCTGGTCCGTGCGGTGGCGCTCGTCCTGGTCCGGTCCTACCGCTGGCGGTCCGGACTGGCACCGATCCCCGCCCTCGCCGAGGCCATCCGCCCGCTGCCCGGCACCCACCGGATCCGCGAACTCGCCGCCGCCGCCGACACGCTCAACGCCACCCTGGCCGAGCGCGGCCGACACCTCGACCGGATCTCCCCTCAGACGCTGACCCGGCTCTGCCTGCAACGCTGGAAGGCCCCCGATCTCGCTCCCACCCTCTACGACCGGGGTTTCCTCGATCTCGGCGACCTCGCCGCCAGGGCCACCCGTTTCTGCCCGCAGCTCGCGCTCACCGACCCGCCCGCCGTACGCCTGCAAGGGAGCTGACCGATGGCCCTGCACCGCCTCGTCGACGATACCGACCGGCTCCGCGCCGCCTGGGAGGCCGAGGTCCTGCACTGCACCGGGCTGGGCGGCTTCGACGACGTCTTCGGCCTGGCGCTGGCCGAGGACCTCATCGTCAACCGCGGCCTGCGCATCCCCTATCTCCGGCTGCTGCGCGACGGTGCGTACCTGCCGTCCGCGCGCTTCACCCACCGCACCGGCACCGCCGCCGGCCAGGCCGACGGCGTCGCAGACCCGCACGCCATTCTGCGTGAAGTCGCCGGGGGCGCGACCGTCGTGCTGCGCGGACTGGTCCGCTACGCGCCCACCATCGCCGACTTCTGCGCGGAGCTGTCGGCCGAGCTCGGCGTGCCGCTGTCGGCCGGCGCCTACCTGACTCCAGCCGGCTCACGCGGCGCGGGACCGCACTACGACCCCATGTCCGTCCTGGTCCGCCAGGTCCACGGGACCAAGCACTGGCGCCTGCAGGCCCCGCCGGAGCGCCGCCCGCGCACCCTGCCCGCGCCCGGCGAGCGCTACGACACCCCCGTCATCGCCGAGCCGACCCTGCGCCCCGGCGATTCCCTCTACATTCCGCGCGGCGTCGTACATGACGCCTGGACCGGCGACGAGCCGTCGGTGCACATCACCTTCAGCGGCGACACCCCGCCCACCTGGGCGGACGTCATGCACCAGCTCGTGGAGCGGGCAGCCGCCGAAGACGAGCGGCTCCGGGAGACCTTCCCGTGGCGCTTCGGCGACGACCCCGACGCGCTGACCGGCCAGGCCAAGGACCGGATCGCTCTCCTGATCGCCTTCCTCGGCACCGCCGACCCCGGCCGGTTGGCCTCCGAGGTCATCGCCAGGCACGCGGCCCTGCCCGAACCCGCGCCGCGCGGGCGGCTCGCCGCCGCCCTCGCCCGGCCCGTATGAACGCCTACCCCCGCGTCGTCGCCGCCGCGGCCCTGTCCAACCTGGGCGACGGCATCCGGGTGGTGGCCCTGCCCCTGCTGGCCGCCACCCTCACCCGTGACCCGGTACTGGTCGCGGGCCTGACCGCGTGCTCCTTCATGCCCTGGGTGCTGTTCGGTCTGCCTCTCGGGGCACTGATCGACCGCAGCCGTCCGGAGGCGGTCATGGTGGTCGCCAACGTCGGCCGCGCCGCCCTGCTGTTCCTGCTCACCGCCGCGCTGCTGGCCGATGTCCGCTCGATGCTCCTCATATACGGCGTGGCCTTCCTGCTCGGCGTGGGCGAGGCGGCCTACGACAACGCCGCCCAGTCTCTCGTGCCCAAGGTCGTGGGCGACGCCGGCCTGGAGAGGGCCAACAGCGCACTGGTCACCGCCGAGCGCGTCGGCCAGGACCTGATCGGCCCGGCGGCGGGTGGCGTGCTTTTCGCCGTGGCCCTCGCCCTGCCCTTCGGGTTGAACACCGCGGCCCTCGTCGTGGCGGTCGCGCTGCTGATCGGGATTCGCACCGCGGCCCCACCGCCGGCTGACTCCGGGCGGGGCGCCAGAGCCGTACTGACCGACATGGCCGACGGCATGCGCTGGCTGCTGCGCCCTCATCTGGTCAGGACCCTCGTCCTGGCCGGGGCCGCGCTGACCTTCCTCACGATGACCTGGGAGGCCACGCTGGTCCTGCTGGCCACGGGCCCCATGGGAGTCGGAGAGGCCGGCTACGGTGTGGTGCTCGCCGCGGGGGCCGTCGGGGGCGTCGCCGGAGCGGTGATCACGCCGCTGCTGGTCCGCCGTTTCGACCGCCGGACACTGCAGGTGGCGGCCCTGGCGGTGTGCGCGCTGATCGACCTGACGCTGGCGGTCGTGCCCACTCCCGTCACGGCCGCGGTCGCCTGGGGCGGCACCGGGGGCGCCTTCGCCGTGTGGAACGTGCTGTCGGTCACCTTGCGTCAGCGCCTGGTCCCGCCCGGGCTTCTCGGGCGCGTCAACAGCGCCGCCCGCACGCTGTCGATCTCAGCCGTCCCCCTGGGCGCGCTGACCGGCGGCGCGATCGCCTCCTGGGACCTTCGGGCGCCGGCATGGGTGAGCGGCATCGGGCTCGCCCTGCTGACGGCCGGATTCACGCTGGTCACCCGGGCTCGCCGCAACGCCGTTCCGGAGCCACGATGACCGGACAGGAGCCGATCCAGGACCCATGGAGCGTCTCGAATCCCAGCTGCCGGCCGTAATCTCCCCGGCGCCGGCGCAGACGGCTGGCGGCCAGGTACTCACCATCGCAAGGCGGAGAGGTCGACGGGCCGAGGCCGGAGCGTCCGCGTCCGTGTCGTGAGCCCGCTCAACCGCCGGGACATCTCCTGGACCGGAAGCCGCCTACGGTCACCATGACCTGGAAGGAGCCACTCGAAGCGGAGGCGGCCGGCCGTGCGGGCCAGGGAGGCGGCCAACTCCTCTATGGAGTACCAGGTGACGCTCTCGGCCACTTCGAGATCCGCTGTGGTGCGCGACCAGTAGAAGCTGTCGCCGCTGAAGCAGTACCGCTCGTCGGCGACGTAGAGCACGCTTCCCCGGGTGTGCCCGGGCAGCGGGTACGCCATGACGTTCTCGGCGATCTCGGCCGGGCCGATGCCCCGGATCACCCGATCGGCGTCCGGTGCGGCGTCGAGGTCGCCCTCGTGGATCCACAGGCGGGCGCCGAAGCGGTCGGCGTAGCGGCGGCCGTGCGCGGCGTGGTCGCGGTGCGTGAGCAGCACGTCGGTGACGGGCCCCAGCGTCTCGTACCGCGACGCCAATCCACGGTCCCACCGCGGAGTGTCGATCATCATCATGGTCCCGGACGGGCGTCGCAGCAGGTAGGAGTTGGCTCCCGCGGTGTGCCGGGAGTTGTGCCCGCACAGATGAACGGAGTCGTCGAGAGCGAGGGGGAAGGGATCCGCCTCCGGGTCCAGAGCCCGGGAGGAGTGACGGATCGACCGTGTGGGGCAGGCGAAGGCGGCCGCGTGCATCCGCCCGGTCTCCGCCTCGCCGTACGGCTGACGGAGCATCACCGAACGGCCGTCGGCCTCACCGATCAACCCCGGGGCGAGCTGCCGGGCGACGTCGCAGTTCGTACAACGGCCGTCCACGTACCACCCCTGTTCGCCGCCGGGCTGCTTCGTCGCCGCGGCGGTCTCCTGCATCCGCGCGGGGGCGGCCGGGTTGTCCATGGTGCCCTCTTTTCCGTCTTTTCCATGAGCCGCCGGGATCCGGCCGCCTGTCCTGCCAGGAATATCGCGCAGTACGCGAAAAGGGAAGAGGGCCCGCTTCTTGCGCTTTCCAGGAAGTTCACATCTCATAACCGCTTCTGGTGAAGACAGAAAGGGGAACGCGGCATTAGGCCCTTTCTTACGGATCATGCCTGATCCGCGAGCCGGGAATGATCCGGCGGAAAGGTGTCATGCCGTCGGGAGCATCGCGCGGCGTCCAGGAGCGGCGGGGGATTGGCTGGTCATTCCTCCGTCCACCACCAGAAGCTGTCCGGTCAGATAGCGGGATTCGTCGGAGGCGAGAAAGACCATGGTGTAGCCGATGTCCTCGGGAACGCCAAGGTAGGGAAGCGCGTTGTATCCCTTCAGCGCCTCGATCACCTCGGCGGGAAGGTTGTCCAGAAGCGCCGGGGTCATGATCGCTCCTGGGGCCACCGCGTTGCAGCGGACGCCCTGCGGGCCGTACTGGACGGCGATGGACTTGGTGATGTTGATGACCGCCGCCTTTACCGCTCCGTAGGAGATCTGGAGTACGTCGCCGACCAGACCGGCCACCGAGGCGGTGTTGACGATCGAGCCACCGCCCGCCCGGATCATGTGCGGGACGGCGTGCCGGGAGCCCGTCAGGGTGGAGCGGATGTTGAGGTCGACGGCCCGGCCGAACTCCTCCATGTCGAGGCGGAGCAGGTCCAGGTCCTTGCGCGGATCCGTCCCGCCCACGTGGTTGCAGAGCACGTCCAGTCGTCCGAACTCACGCACGGCCGCCTCCACCATGTCGCCCACGGACGTGTCGTCCGTGACGTCCACCGTGCACGGCACCGCCAGGCCGCCCGCCTCGACGATGGCGCCGGCGGCACTCTCGGCCGACGCGGCATCGTGATCCGCCACGAGGACACGGGCGCCCTCGCGGCTCATCAGCTCCGCCGCGGCCAGGCCGATCCCACTGCCCGCGCCGGTGATGATCGCGGCCTTGTCCTTCAGGCGGTTCATGGATTGCTCCTTTGCTCGTCCCAGGGCTGCCCGCGAGCTTTGTCAATACGATGACAAGCGTAAGTCGTCCATGATGACTTACCGCCCTGACCTCGCCGAGGAGCGCGTCCACCATGACCTCACGCCCGCGCGCATTCCGGGCCCCGGCGGTCGGCGGCGGTGACCCGAGCCGGCGACCGGCGTACGGCCCCGTGCCGTGGCGGCAAGACGGATCAGCCGTGGCCGCCGACGCTCGGGAGAATACGTTGCGGTCGTTAAGGTCCTACGCGGCGCAGAACTCGTTGCCCTCCGGGTCCCGCATGATCCACCACTGTCCGGCGGGCCCCTTGTTCACTTCGCGGACGCGGGTCGCGCCCAGGTCCTCCAGTCGTGTTACCAGCTTGTCGAGGCCACCGGGCTCACCGTGGACGTCAATGTGCAGGCGGTTCTTGCCGGCCCTGCCCTCAGGGACGTCCTGGAAGAGCAGACGCCGCCCGCGGCCGATGCCGCTGGTCTCGTCGAACGGATCCTCGGGGTGGCGGATAGCGGCGTAGCCGCGGAAGGTCTTGCGGCCGCGGTGTTCGGCGACCGCCTCCTCATCGATGTGGCCGGCGGCCAGCAACTGCTCGATGAGCGCGCCGGGGTCTTCCACCTCGTAGCCCAGCGCCGCGGCCCAGAAGTCCGCGAGTGCGGGTGCGTTCGTGCTGTCGACGACAAGTTTCCAGCTCAATGCCATGTAACTAGTTATATTGGTTACATGGACTCCGTCGCAACCCGAGGGCTCACGCTGTACTCCCACACCGGCGTCGCCTACCGGTTCGACCCCGGCGCCCTGTGTCTGGAACTGCTCACCACCGGCGGCCCTGGCCCCTACCGCCGGTACGAGGTACTGCACCAGCCCGCCGACCTGGCCGCCTGGGCCGGGCGTTCGCGGCTGACGCCGACACCGGAACTGCAGATCTCCGACGCCGAGGTGGCCGACGCGCGCCGACTGCGTAACGCGCTGTTCCGGACGGCTGTCGCCCGCACCCGCGGCGAGCCGCCCGCACGCGCCGATCTGGAGGTCATCAATCGAGCAGCCGTCCAGCCACCCCTGGCACCCGTCATCGGATCGGATGGAGACCGGCAGTGGCCGGGGACCGCCGACGGCACGCAACTGCTCGCCACCGTCGCGCGTGACGCCGTCGAACTTCTCACCGGTCCCTTCGCGCACCGTATCCGGATGTGCGCGGCCGAGGACTGTCATCTGATCTACGTCGACGCCTCGCGGCCCGGCCGTCGCCGCTGGTGTTCCATGGAGCACTGCGGCAACCGGCACAAAGTACGCGCGCTCCGCACCCGCCGTTCCAAGGAAGACTGATCACGATGCCCGCCGGACCCGCCAGGGATGTCGACCGGCGGATCGGCGTCTCCCGCCCTCTCTCCGTACGACGGGGGAGGATGTCAAGTGCTGGGTCTGCCGGCAGGTGGGGCAGGGGTTCGGCCTGTTCAGGCGTCCGTCGTGCTCTGGGCGGCTCTGGCGGTCGCGGCGGCGTGCTCGTCGGCGGTCATGCCGAGGTTGGGGTAATGCTGGTTGAGGTCGTGCTGGTCATCGGCCCACTGCCGGTAGGCCCGCCGGACGGTGGGCTCGTCGGAGTCGACAATGCGGGCGATATCGGCCCAGGTGACCCCGGCCAGCAGCGCGTGGTGGACATTGGCGGGATGGCGCACGGTGCGCGCGATGCACTCCGCCAGCGCCAGCAGCTCGATGTGCTCGGCCACGGTGAGCGGAGGCCGATCCTCGGCTCCGTGCCGGACCGGGTCATAGACCCCTCGGGCCACCAGCTCAACCCGGGCGCGAGCCGACGTGTCCTGGGCGGCCAACTTGTCGTAGCGCTCCAGCTGCTGACTGACGGGCATGTCGTAGTGAGCGTCGAGCCAGGTCGTGAGGTGCTCAGGCGTGGTCATGACGGCTTCTCCAGAGCGGTCGGGATGGTGACTTCAGGGGCCCGGTAGTAATACGAAATACCCCTTGGGTTCGTTGGGCTCATTGTGGCCCGCCTAGCAGATCGTGACCACATGTCTCTGATGAGAGGGGCCCTTAGATGGGACCAGCCCGGTCGAGGCCCCTTTACGGGGACGGCCCAGCCCTCGGCGCACGACCCGCACCCGCTCCAGCGCCCGGTGAAGGGGGCGTCAGACAGTACCTGGACCTCCCCGGCGAGCGCACAACGTCACGTGGTGCGGCGGCGCACGATCCAGATGGTGGCGGTGAAGAGTACGGTGGCGAGGCCGAGGGCCCAGATCGACTCGATGGCCTGGAAGGCCTGGAAACTGCTGCCGGGGTGGTATTCGGTGTAGTGGCGCAGGCCGTGTTCGGCCATGTACTGCTCGACCAGGTTGCCGGAGCCCGGGGCGGGCCTGTTCCCGTCGTAGATCTGGCGGATGATCGCTGATTTCCTCCCGTCGGTGAGCCGCTGCCCGGAGCCGTCGATCCAGCCGTTGTCGATGGCCCAGTCGGTGGAGGGCCGCCACCCGGCGCCGGGCCGCGTCGTCGGGTCGGTGATCCGCACGAGGGGCGTCCGGTACCGGGGCCGTAGGTACTCCTCCATGGTGAGCCGTACGGCGATGAAGACGGCGAGAGTGGCCGCCATGGCGGCGATGGTGCGCCGCAGCAGCGCGCCGGCGAGCACGCCCACGGCGAACGCGAGCAGGGTGAGGGAGGCCAGGCTCGGCGCGGCGACGATGAAGGCGGCCGTCCGCAGGCGGCCGCCGAGCTCGTCGAGAGGAGCACGCCACCAGGTGAACAGGGTGGCGAACGCGCAGGCGAGAACGGCGACACCGGCGCCGACCAGGGCGAGCTTGGCGGCCAGCCAGCGGGTGCGGGTCACGCTCTGGGTGAAGGCCAGCCTCCACGTGCCGTGCTCGAACTCGCGGGCGAGCAGCGGCGCGCCGATGAAGACGCCGGCGAGCGCGGGAAGGAATGTGACCCAGACGAGCCGGTTGCCCCATTCGGTGTGGCGGCCGAGGAACTGGTCGACGAGCTGGGCGCAGTCGCGTTGGCCGGCGGGGTCGGCGACGCAGGCTCCGACCCCGCCGGACCGGTACTCCTGGTGCATGGCGACGCCGGTGACGATCAGCGGTACGGCCACCACGGCCAGCAGCAGGGCGGCGGCGAGCAGTTCTCCTCGGTGTTCCGGACATGGGCGACCACACTCCCGCTCGACATGCGATTTCAAACGCACAGATGTGTTTCAATTCACAAAACAACGACCAAAGCTACGGTTACCGACTCTATCTAAACAGGCCAGGACAGTACGCTTGGGCAAGCTCTGTCTACTATGGACCAAAGTCAGGAACATGTAGCCCCTGGAAGAACTTTAACGACGACTTCGCAGGGCTACTTCAGCAATTCAGTTCTCCTCGCCTAGGCTGGTCCGATGTTTGGCTATACTGGAACTAGTAATATCTGACCCCCGTAGCCTCCAAAATGCGGCTACGGGGGTTCCATATTATATTTTGGAGCCAACTATCAGCTCACTTCGTCTTACTAGCCTGGTTTTAGCTGCGCTCGTGGCTCTATCAGCATGCACGCAAACCGGTCCTAACACTCAAACGGCCAACTCTAAGAAGACACCCGAAACCGCCGTGTCGAAGCCTGAGCCCGTACTTAAAGGTATCCGAGAAAACATCGGAAAGCGGCCAACCAGCCTTGCCGAGGTCAGGACTCTTGGATCCGCCACCGCTGACGGCAATCGCTGGTCGCTAGTTGCCTTCCGTGACGGCAACGGAGTCTTCTGCATCGCTGTCGATTCATCGCATCGGCAAGGGACGCCTGCTTGCGACATTGAATTGCCTAAAGCTCACCCCATCAATATGGCAATGGAGGTCACGGACGGCAAGAAAATTCTTCTCTACGGTGGAGTTAGAGACGAAGTACGCGAGCTCTATCTTTCCGACGCGTCTGGCTCTCACCGACAACGCACGTACACATACTCGACCCAACCAAATAGATGGTTTTTTATCCTCATTAACCATCTTCCGATCAAGAATATATCTGCAGTACTGTCCGACGGACGTTCCTATTCAGTGCAGCCTGAAATAGTGAAGGCCGCTAATGCGGCGGCAAAAGGGCAAGCTCCACCTACGTCCAGCAATCCCCCCACCCCTATTGGCCCTAAATCTCAGTGATCCACTCCTTACGGCGCGTTGCTAATCGTGTACTAACCTCGATGTTTCGTGATGTTGGTGGGGCCGTATAACAACCCCACCAACTGCTGTTTTTCAGCAGTGGGTCAGGCCGGCGGCCCGACTCTCGCGTCGAGTGGGCGGGGTTCCACGGGCACGGGTGGTGTCCCTTCCGGCTTGTTGAGGCGGTTGTCGCCGGTCAGGGGGCTGGCAGGGTCTGCAAGCGGGTGATCGCGGAGGCGATCAGGCCGGCCCATTGCCACTGGCTGCTGAGCCGGAGCCGAAGTCTCCTGCCGCCTCGGGCCAGGCGTCCGGCAGCGGAGAACAGGCGTAGCCGCAGACGTTTGGGTTCCCAGCGGCGGGCCGGACCGTCAAGGGCGAGTATCTGGGCCCAGGCCGTCACCTCGGAGGCCGGCGCGACGAGTTCGAGCCACAACTGGTTCTGAGCGAACCCATGCAAGGGGAGATTGCGCAGGCCGGTGTCCTTGGCGGCGCGAATGCGGTCTTCGCAGCGGGCTCGCCGCCGGTGCCGCAGTTCAAGGTCGCCGAGCTGGCCGCGGCCACCGCCGGGCCGGGTGCCGGTAACGAAACAGGTGATGGGAATCTGGCCTACGGCCAGTCGTCCTTCAGGTTGTGTTCCCCGACCGGCGGCGCTTCTCCTTGGTCACCCGGTTCTGTACGGTCTCCCGCGACACACCGAAATCCTTAGCCGCTTGCCCGATCGTCGACCGCTCGTCCAAGACGGCCTTGACGACCTCCTTCTTGAACTCCTCTGAATAGTTCTTCCCCGCCACGAACCCTTCCTTCCGAACCAGTCAGCGCCCTACTTGGCACCGTGTCCGGAAGATCAGGGGCACCTCAAGGGCCCTCCAGCTGGTCCAGGCCGCGATCGTCTATTTGAACACCCGCATGGTGCAACTCGTCTTGGCCGAACCGAAGTGGAGCAAGAAGCTCACCGACGCCGACCTGCGCGGCCTGTCAGCCCTGTTCTGGACCCGTCTGAACCTGTACGGCAAGTTCGAGCTCGACATGAGCAAACGACTCGACCTCGGTCCGGACCTCGCAGCTCCGGACCTCGCATCAGATCCGCAGACCGAGATCGGCCAGGCATAGCCCGGTGAGCACGTCGAGCGGTGGTGACCTCGCTCGGTGCAGGGTCACCACCGTTCCTGGATGTCAGCAGCAGGCGCCGGCCTTCTGCCATCGGCCGGCTCGGCTGCGCTGCCGTCGGCGGTGGCGGCCGCTGGGCTGCAGCAGGCCGAATCGGCCTGCTTGGCCAGCGTGTTGGCGTCGGCCTTGACCACGTACACCTCCCACGGCTCGGCGCCGGGCCCGTTCACCCACACCTTGTCCTGGACGGCGTAGCAGCAGGTGGTGTCCTCCTCCACCGTGGTCGCCAGGCCGCGCCCGGCCAGGTGGGTGGTGGCGGCGGTGACCTCGTCGGTGGAGGCGACCTCGACGCCGAGGTGGTCCAGGCGAGTGTCGGTGCCCGGCTCGCCTTCGATGAGGACGAGCTTGAGTGGCCAGCCCAGCTTCGACGACATGCTCGCCCTGCTCCGCCGCATGATCATCGCCTCACGATTTTCCGCTACCCGGTCCGCGCAGCCCGACCTCGCGAAAATCGAGGATGAGGCTCTGGCTTGGGCTTACGCAACGGGATAGCGGCCAAACCCGAGCAGGAATCAACCTAATCTTCAATAGACTCGCGGACGGGCTGCGCCCGGCTCGGGCGCATCAGCCACACGGCAGCGGCGAGCGTGAGCACCCAGCCGATCACTTCGATGAGCAGGTGATCCGTTGCGTTGGGGACGGATTGCAGCAGGTACACCCGGACGCTGTTGATCGCTCCGTGCGTCAAAACCGCGGGCCAGACACCCCCCGACTGCCAGCGAAGTGCGAGCAACAGCGGCGCCCATGGCAGCATGCCCGCGAAGTAGATAACGATGTCCCAGGGTGGTCGATCACCGATGACGGCGAGGACCGGCAGGTGCCAGACGATCCAGACCAGACCGCTGACAAGGGCCAGCGGCCAGAATCCCCATGACGCGGCCCGCGTCGCCAGCCAGCCGCGCCAGCCGAACTCTTCGCCGATGGCGAAGACTGACTGCATGAGGAAGACCGGAACGATCCATATGGTCGCCGCGAAGATCTGGTCAAGCGGGTTGAGCTGCCAGATCCCCAATGCCAGTGCGATGGCGGTTTGGATCGCGGCGATCGCGGCGATGAGGCCGATGCCGATGCCGGCCCACTTGGGTGTGCCGCGCCACCTGGTGGCGAACGTCTCTCGGAACGTTCCGGGTCGTCGGGCAAGCCACATGATGATCGCTGCGAGCAGCGGGGTCAGTTGCAGGATCGGAGTGATCAGGTTGTAGAAGTCCGTCGGGACCAGCCGGAAGACCATCGGAACGGCCAGCGCGAAACACAGCAGGACGGCGATCGCGAAGAACCACGTGGCATCGATAACAGTTGATCTGGCAGAACTGGAGCGCGTGGGGGGCGCAGTCATGATGACCTCGTTTCGTGCGGGCGCGGGGATCTAGCTCGATGAGTGATCTTGGTGTAGCGCGGATCGGCCATCTTGAACTCGGGGAGAACCTTGACGACCGGGTCGTCCACGGAAAATCGGTCCGTCAGCAGCATGATCGCCGTCGCCGTCATCGACTTGCTCAAGGACGCGATACGGAACGGCGTCCGGGGCGTCACCGCGTTGTCGTCCTCATCCCGGACGCGGACGATCGTCTCGACGGACGACCCGTCGATCACGGCAGCTGCGACGCCCGGCGTGCCGTAGACGGAGCGGTAGTCGTCGATCAGCTCCTGGTCACCGGCATAGGCCGGGGCTGTCCAGCCGACGAGCATGACGACGCTGAGAGGTATGAGACGTAGGAAACGCACAATCTCGAAGCTAGGCCGGGCGGAATCGGTCCGGCCTCACCCGAAGGGGTGAACCTGGTACCGCCCGTTAGGATGGAATTCGTGGCGAGCGACGAGCCCGTTCTCGTAGGCGTAGATCACCACGTGCACGCGGTCACGCAGGTCCAGCTTCTGCAGGACGGCCCGGACGTGCGACTTCACCGTGTTCTCGCTCAGCACCAGTTCCGCGCAGATCTCGCTGTTGGACCTGCCGCGGGCGAGCAGGCCGAAGATCTCGACCTCGCGCGGGGTGAGGCCGTCCAGGGCCGCCGTCCGCCGCGTCGGCGCCTGCCGTACGAAATCAAGGACAGTCGCGGCGACCCCCGGGGCCGGCGCCGACGCGCCGGAGGCGACGTCGCACACGGCCTGGGCCGGGGCGGCAGGCCGAACTCCTTGGTCAGGTAGCCGCTCGCGCCGGCCGATCCTCACGAGCTGGCCTCAGCGCAACCGGGCGACACGGTCCGCCTGGTGCCCGGATCCTTGGCCGAGGCGACGATCGCCGTGGTGCCCGTCGGCGACCAGGCCGGATATCCCCGCCCGGCAAGATAAGCAAGGTGATCAGCTCCTGGCTGGAACCTCGCCGTCGTCGGCCAGCACCCGGTAGACGCCGGCCACCGAGGGATGCCGGCCCTTGCTCTTGCCCGCGGGGATGACCAGCTTGCGGGCGATATCGGGCACCGCCACGCCCCGGGCGCGCAGCGACCGGGCATAGGCGATCATGCCGTCGTCGAACACCTTGGGGCGGCCGCCGTGGCGGTCGCGCTCGCGTGCCGAGGCCTGGCCTTCGAGGGACTTCTCCCGGATGTACTCCCGTTCGGACTCGGCCATCCCCGCGAAGAAGGCGAACAACGCCGCCCGTGCCCTGAGGGGTTGTAGATGCCCTGCAGCGGGCCGCTCAGCAGTTCCAGTTCGATGTCGTGGCGGTGTAGTTCCTCGGCGATGGCGAGCAGTTCGGCGGCACCCCGGCCCAGGCGCTTCATCTCACGCACCGTGAAAATCACGCGCTGATGCGGGACGGCCTGCTTGATCGTGCGGGCGTGGTCCATCGCGCGGGCGGACTCCGGCCGCAGCTTGATGCGCGTGCTGATCTTCTCGGCAAAGATCGGTTCGCAGCCCGCCGCCTTCAGGGCGTCGAGTTGACTGTCCAGCTCCTGCTGCGCTGTGCTGCACCGGGCATAGCCACCCGGGTCGGCCTCCTCGCGGCCGGCGGCGCCACAGCGTCCAGGGCCGGTTCCACCTGCCAGACGCGGCCGGGCCCGTGCTTGGCGGGAGTGCGCACCTCCAACTCGGTACGCAACTGCGGCACCAGCATGAAGCGCGGCGTGTGGTACTTGGACGCGACCTTGCCGCCCCGTGTCCGGCAGGCGCTGCCCGCAGGCGCCTCACACATCGGGCAATCGAACTGTTCGACAGCGGCGGCCGGGGCCGCGAGCTCGGTCATGTCGCAAAACCTATCGCGGGTGCTGTTAGAAGGCGGTTTTGCGAGAGGTTATGAGAACGGAGATCGAGGACAAACCGGACGCGCGCCGGATGGTCGTGAGCTCTCGCGGAACTGGTCATTTCTGCGAATCACACACCGTCACCTTGGCTACGAAGAGCTACCTCGCCCCCGGTGACGCCGACCCGAATACCGGGCCCAGACTGCCGGCCCGCCCGGAGGCGACCCTGTGCGTCGCACCCTGAATAAGGTTAGCCTTGCCTTGCAATAATGCATACCGAGGAGAGGGTCCACTATGCGGGTCGTCATGTTCGGCTACCAGACCTGGGGCCATCGCACGCTGCGGGCTCTGCTGGACTCCGACCACGAGGTGGTCCTGGTGGTGACCCACCCCAGGAGCGACCACGTCTACGAGAGGATCTGGGACGACTCGGTCGCGGAACTCGCCGAGAAACACGACGTCCCGGTGCTGCTGCGCTACCGGCCCGACGACGACGAACTGTTGCGCGCGCTCCGCGACGCGGCACCGGACATCATCGTCGCCAACAACTGGCGGACCTGGCTACCGCCGGAGATCTTCGACGCGCCGCCGCACGGCACGCTCAATGTCCACGACTCGCTGCTTCCCGCTTACGCGGGGTTCTCCCCGCTGATCTGGGCCCTGATCAACGGGGAGAGGGAGGTCGGGGTCACCGCGCACCGCATGAACACCGAGCTGGACATGGGCGACATCGTGCTGCAACGGGCCGTGCCGGTGAGACCGGACGACACCGCCACCGACCTGTTCCACCGGACGATCGACCTGATCGAGCCGATCGTGCACGACGCGCTCGACCTGATCGCCTCCGGCCGGGCACAGTGGGTCCCACAGGATCGCAGCAGGGCGAGTTTCTTCCACAAGCGGTCCGTCGAGGACAGCCGTATCGACTGGAACTGGCCGGCGGAGGATCTGGAGCGGCTGGTGCGCGCGCAGTCGGACCCGTATCCCAACGCGTTCACCCATCACTGCGGGGAGCGGATCCGGATCGTGTCGGCGGCGGTGTCGCGGGCCCGTTACGGCGGCACCCCGGGGCGTGTCTTCATCCGTGAGGGGGACGGGGTCGTCATCGTCGCCGGCGCGGATGCCCGGAGCGGGCGGAGGCCCGGGCTGGTCGTCAGGAGGCTGCGCACCGATGACGGCACCGAGCACGCCGCCTCCGACTACTTCCAGACCATGGGCGGCTATCTCACCCCGCAGCCGTGAACATGGCGCCCGCGCTCGGCGGAGGGTTCCCGTCGCGGGGGCGCCCGCTCCCGGCATGACCGCCGGCCGTCGCCCGAGGTGACGGCCGGCGGAGGGCTCAAGCCGTCTCGGCGACCGCCCTGACGCCGGGGGCGTCGTGGTGGCGGCCCATCGGGATGATCAGCGGTGTGCCGCTCACCGGGTCCGTCATGACCTGGCAGCGCAGATCGAAGATCTCCTCCACGGCCTGGGCGGTGATGACATCGGCCGGGGCGCCCTCGGCGACGATGTGGCCGGCCTTCATGGCGACGACGTGATCGGCGTACCGGCAGGCCTGGTTGAGGTCGTGAAGGACCATCACGATCGTACGGCTCTCGCGCCGATTGAGGTCGGTGATCAAGTCCAGGACGTCGACCTGGTGGGCCAGGTCCAGGTAGGTCGTCGGCTCGTCCAGGAGCAGCACCGGGGTGCCCTGGGCGACGGCCATGGCGATCCAGGCGCGCTGGCGCTGGCCGCCGGAGAGCTCGTCGACCGCGCGGTTGGCGAGGTCGGTCATGCCGGTGGCGGCCAGGGCGCGGTGGACGGCCTGCTCGTCGGCCTTCGACCACTGCCGCCACCATGTCTGGTGCGGTGACCGGCCGCGGTTGACCAGGTCGATGACGGTCAACCCCTCCGGGGCGACCGGTGTCTGCGGCAGGATGCCCAGGCGCTGGGCCAGTTCCCTGGTCGGGATGGACTGCAGGGCGCGGCCGTCGAGCCGGACGGTGCCCTGACGAGGCGCGAGCAGCCGGGCCAGGGCCCGCAGCAATGTGGACTTGCCGCAGGCGTTGGCGCCGATGATGGCGGTGATGCGGCCCGGCGGGATGACCAGGTCGAGATCCTCCGCGACCAGCCGGTTGTCGTATGCCAGGTGCAGGCCGTTCGCCCGCAGGTCCGGGTCGGTGGTCGACATGCGTTCAGCCTCCTGAGCCCGCGCGGTTGGTGCGGATGAGTAGCCAGAGCAGGACCGGCGTGCCGAGGACGCCGGTGACGATTCCGACGGGTAGTTCCGTGCCGGAGATCAGCTCGCGTGCGATGAGGTCGCCGGCGAGTACGATCAGGGCCCCGGTCAGCCCCGAGGCGATCGGGGGCGGCCAGGCGGTGCCGGCCAGCCGCTGGGCGATCTGCGGCGCGGCGAGTGCCACGAAGGCGACCGGCCCGGCCGCCGCGGTGCCGAAGGCGACCAGCCCGACACCGGTGAGCAGCAGGGCGAAGCGGACCGGCTGCACCCGGGTGCCGAGACCGGCGGCGACGTCGTCGCCGAGCTGGAGCGTACGCATCAGGCGGCCCAGCACCAGCGCCGTCGGCACCAGCAGCGCCATGACGGCGGTGAGCGGGACCGCCTGGTCCCAGCCGCGGCCGTTGAGGTTGCCCACCAGCCAGCCGAGCGCGGCCTGCGCCTGGAAGCGCCCGCCCCTGGCCACCAGGTAGTCGGTGGCGCTGGTGCAGACCCACGACACCCCGATGCCCACCAGGATGATCCGGTAGCCGGTGGTGCCGCGCTTCCAGGCCAGCGTGTAGACGAGCAGGGCGGTGGCCAGCGCGCCGAGCAGTCCGAGTGTCTGGGTGCCGAGGCCGCCGTCCCAGCCCAGTACGATGCCGGCGACCACGGCGGTTCCGGCGCCCGCGGTGAGGCCGATCATGTCCGGGCTGGCCAGCGGGTTGCGGGTCATGGTCTGAAACAGCGCGCCGGAGACGGCGAAGGCGATGCCGGCCAGGAGCCCGACCACGGCGCGCGGCAGTCGCAGTTCCCGGACGACCAGCAGCGTCCCGGGGTCGCCGGAGCCGGTCAGCGCCTTCACCACGTCGGTCAGGCCGATCGGGTAGTCGCCGACCGAGATGCCCCAGCAGAAGACCAGAAAGGCGGCGACGGCGAGTGCCACGCACACCGCGATCAGCCGGGGCCGCAGGATTCCGGAGACGGGCGGCGCGGTCAGCCGGAAGGGGTGGTGGAAAGGGGGCGGGAACGTGTCGCCGGGGTGGTGCGAGTTCTGCCGGGGGTGCGGGGGCGACGGGCGGGTCATGCTCACACCTCCGCGAGCCGGCGGCGGCGGACCATGGCGATGAAGAACGGGCCGCCGATGAAGGCGACCAGGATTCCGGCCTGGATCTCGGTCGGCCGGCCGACGACCCGCCCGGTGATGTCCGCGGTGAGCAGCAGGCAGGGGGCGAGCACCGCCGACAGCGGCAGCAGCCAGCGGTGGTCGGGGCCCAGACCGGCGTATTGGGCGAGGACCCGGGCGATGTGCGGGACCGCCAGGCCAAGGAAGACGACCGGGCCGATGACCGCCACCGCCCCGCCGGTCAGCAGGGTGACGGCGATCACGCCCTGGAGCCGGATGAGACCGAGCCGCCGCCCCAGCGAGGCGGCCACGTCGTCACCGAGGGCCAGGCTGTTGAGCATGGGCGCGCAGGCCAGCGCCAGCACCGCGCCGGCGGCGACGAACGGCAGGAGCTGGAGCACCACCTCGCCGTTCTGGTCGGCGAGTGAGCCGGCCGACCAGAAACGGTAGCGGTTGAGCGTCTCCGGGTTGGTCAGGACGACGGCGCTGGTGAGCGAGAACAGCAGCGAGGTTACGGCGACTCCGGCGAGTGCGAGCTTGACCGGGGTCAGGCCGGAACGCCCCAGCTTGCCCAGCAGGAAGACCAGGACACTCGCGACGAGGGCGCCCGCGAATCCGAACCAGATGTAGCCGAACAGCGACCCCGGCCCGAGGAACGCGACCGACAGCACGATCGCGAAGGCGGCGCCGGCGCTGACGCCCAGGATGCCGGGGTCGGCGAGCGGGTTGCGGGTCAGCGCCTGCATGAGCGCGCCGGACAGTCCGAGAGCCGCGCCGGCCGTGAGGCCCAGCGCGGTGCGCGGCACGCGCACGGACCAGACGACGTTCTCCACGAGCGGGCTGCCCGGGTGGCCGAACAGCGTCCGCACGACCTGGTCGAGGGGGATGCTCAGGGCCCCGAACGCGATCGACAACAGGCAGAGCGCGACGAGGACACCACCGAGCAGCGTCACGAGAAGCGCCGGCCGGAGCCCCCCGCCTGGAGTCATCGAGCTGTCTCCACTTTGCGACTTCCTTAGGTTAGGCAGACCTTAACTTTAGCCATTGGGTCTGTATTGCCACTCTTGGCAGGGGTCTATCTACTTAGGTAACGCTTACCTTAGTATGTGGCGGTCGCGGCTCAGCCGAGCCGGTTCCGTCCAGCTCGGGAGGAGCGGTCATCCGTGTCCGCTAGTGAAGAAGCGATGGCGTACTGGCGTCGGCAGCTTGCCCCGCTTCCGCAGGAAACGGCTCTTCCGGTCGATTACCCCTATCCGCCGGCGTCCGCCGAGAACCGGCGGACGCGCGCCCGCACACTCGCCGTCACCGCGCCGGAGACGTCCTTGCTCGCCGCGTACGTCGCACTGCTGCACCGCTACGGCAGGTCGGGCGAGATCAGCGTCGGATATGACGGGCTGCCGCTGCGGATCGGGCTGAGCGGCGAGACGGGCTTCGGTGAACTGGAACGGCGCGTGACGGGCGCCTGCCGGGAGGCGCGGGCGCACCGGGTCCCGCTGTCGGCCCTGGTGGCCGAACTACGGCCGGAACCCACGCGCGGCGGCGGGCTGTTCTTCAACACCGGCTTCGGTCCCGGCTCCGCGGCGGGGGAGGCCGCCGGACCCCTGGACATGGTCCTGGAGGTCACCACGGGACAGGCGCGGGTGACCTACCACCCGGATCTGTTCGAGGCCGCGACCGTCGACAGGCTCCTGGGGCACTACGCGACCCTGCTGGCCGACGGTCTGGCCCGGCCGGACGTCCCCGTCGGCGATCTGGAGTTGCTGAGCGCCGGGGAACGGCACGAGATCCTCGTCGAGTGGAACGACACCGGCCACTCCGTCCCGCCGCTCACCTGGCCGGAGATGTTCGCCGAGCAGGTCCGCAGGCGGCCGGACGCCGTCGCCCTCGTGTTCGAGGACACCTCGTTCACCTACGCGGAGCTGGACGAGCGCGCCAACCGGCTGGCCCACGCGCTGATCGCGCGCGGTGCGGGCCCCGAGCGCGTGGTGGCCCTGGCCCTGCCCCGGTCGGCCGAGCTGATCGTCGCGGAGGTGGCCGTCCTGAAGTCCGGCGCCGCCTACCTGCCGGTGGACACCGACTACCCGGCCGATCGCATCGCCTACATGCTGGCCGACGCCGCCCCCGCCTGCCTGATCGCCACCGCCGACACGGCGGCCGGCATCCCCCCGCGCGCCGGGACGGAGGTGATGCTCCTCGACGCGCCGCAGACCGCGCGGGAGGTGGCCGCCCGCCCCGGCCACGATCCGGCGGAGGCCGACCGGGGGCCGCTGTCCGTTCTCAACGCGGCATATGTGATCTACACCTCCGGCTCCACCGGCCGCCCCAAAGGCGTCGTGCTCTCCCACGGCGGCGTCGCCAAACTCGTGGCCACCCAGAGCGAGCGCTTCGGCGTCGGGCCGGACAGCCGCGTCCTGCAGTTCGCCTCCCCCAGCTTCGACGTGGCCTTCTGGGACCTGTGCCTCGGCCTGCTCTCCGGGGGCCGCCTCGTCGTCGTGCCGGCCGAGCGCCGAGTGCCCGGCGCGCCGCTCGCCGACTACGCGAACGCCAACGGCGTCACCTTCATGATCCTGCCTCCGGCCCTGCTGGCCGCCATGCCGGACGACGTCCGGCTGCCGCCCGCCGCCACCTTGCTGGCCGGCACCGAACGCGTCTCGCCCGAGCTGGTCGGCCGCTACGCGCGCGGCCGGATGATGTTCAACGCTTACGGCCCGACCGAGGCGACCACCAACTCCACCCTCGGCCTGTGCGACCCCGACATCCCCTCCGGCGCCATCGTGCCCATCGGCGGCCCCGACCCGGGCACCCGGGCCTATGTGCTCGACACCCGCCTCAGGCCCGTCCCGGTGGGGGTCACGGGCGAGCTGTACCTGGGCGGCGCCGGGCTGGCACGCGGCTACCTCGGGCGGACGGGCCTGACCGCCGAGCGGTTCGTCGCCGACCCCTTCGGCGCACCGGGGGAACGCCTGTACCGCACCGGTGACCTGGTGCGCTGGAAGCCCGACGGGCGGCTGGAGTTCCTCGGCCGCGTCGACTCCCAGGTGAAGATCCGCGGCTTCCGCATCGAGCCCGGCGAGATCGAGTCCGTGCTGTGGGGGCACCCGGCCGTGGACCAGGTCGCGGTCGTGGTCCGCGAGGACCGGCCGGGCGACCGGCGGCTGGCCGCCTACGTCGTCCCGTCGCTGGACGCCGAGGCGGGCCGCGACGAGACCGAGCGGGTGCAGGAGTGGAAGGCCCTTCACGAACTGCTCTACTCCGCCGCCGGCTCCGAGGGCTTCCGGGAGAACTTCGCGGGCTGGAACAGCATGTACGACGGCCTGCCCATCCCGGTGGAGGAGATGCGGGAGTGGCGGGACGCCACGATCGGCCTCATCGACGAGTCGCGGCCGCGCCGGGTGCTGGAGATCGGCGTCGGCAGCGGACTCATCCTCTCCCGCGTCGCGCCCGGCTGTGAGAGCTACTGGGGCACGGACGTCTCCGAGGAGGCGGTACGGGCGTTGCGCGCCCAGGCCGGCGCGGTGGCGGGGCCGACCGGCCGGGTGGAACTGCGCGCCCAGCCCGCGCACGACGTCACCGGGCTGCCCAGGGGCTTCTTCGACACGGTCGTCGTCAACTCCGTCGCCCAGTACTTCCCGAGCGCCGAGTACCTGAAGGATGTGCTGCGCGAGGCCGGAGCGCTCCTGGCCCCCGGTGGCAGCGTTTTCGTCGGCGACGTGCGCAACCTGCGCCTGCTGCGCTGCCTGCGGGCGGCCGTCGAGACCCGGCGCGGCGCCGACCCGCAGGACAAGCAGGCCCTGCGGGCGGCCGTCGAGCGGTCCGTGGCGTGGGAGGGCGAACTGCTGCTCGACCCCGACTTCTTCGCGACGCTGGAGGACTTCGAGGCCGACATCCACGTCAAGCGGGGCTCTTTCCACAACGAGCTGACCCGCTACCGCTACGACGTGGTGCTGCGCAAGCGGGCCACCACCACGCCGGACGGCGACGGGACACCGGCCCCGGCCGGCGCGGAGGAGATCGGCTGGGCCGACCTCGGCGGCCTGGGCGCGCTCGGCGCGCGCCTGGCCGGCCGTCCCGCCCGGCTCCGGGTCACCGGCGTGCCCAACGCCCGGCTCACCGAGGACCTCACCGCGCTGTGCGCCCTGGAGGACAGCAGCCGTCCCGCCCCGGCCGACGACACCGACCCCGAGACGCTGCACGCGCTCGGTGCCCGGCACGGCTACCGCGTGGCCGTCACCTGGAACGGTCACGCCGACGACGGCCGCCTCGACGTGCTCTTCGCCATCGGGGACACGCCGCTCGCCGTCCCCTACCGCCCGGCCGGCGGCTTCGCGCACGCCAACCGGCCCGCGCCGTTCCGGGACGTCACCGCTCTGATGAGGACCCTGCGCTCACACACGGCGGAATGGCTGCCCGAGTACATGGTCCCCTCCGCCTTCGTCCCCCTCGACCGGCTCCCGGTCACCCCGAGCGGCAAACTCGACATCGTCGCGCTCCCGGCCCCCGACTACGCGGCCCTCAGCTCGGGCCGCGCGCCGCGCGACGCCCGCGAAGAGCTGCTGTGCGCGCTGTACGCCGAGGTGCTGGGCCTGGAGTCGGTCTCCATCGACGACGACTTCTTCGCCCTCGGCGGCGACAGCATCATCGCCATCCAACTGCTCATCCGGGCACGCAAGGCCGGGGTGCGGCTCACCTCCCGGGAGGTCTTCCGGCATCGCACGGTCGCCGCGCTGGCGGAGATCGCACCGGACCGCGCCGAGGCACGGGACGCCGGGAGCGACCTGCCGCTCGTGCGGCTCCCGGAGGCCGAGCTCGCCGAGATCCAGGGCGATCACCCGGTCACCGTCGAGGACCTGCTGCCGCTCAGCCCGCTCCAGGAGGGCTTCTTCTTCCACTCCCTCCTGGACGGCTCGGACGGCGACGCCTACGTCGTCCAGCAGGTCATCGAGCTGGCCGGCCCGGTTGACGGTGAGAGCCTGCGCCGTGCCGCCCAGCGCCTCCTGGACCGGCACGCCCCGCTGCGCGCCTGCTTCCGCCAGCGCCCGGACGGCCGGCCCGTGCAGATCGTCGCCGACCGGCTGGACCTGCCCTGGCGCGAGGTGGACCTGTCCACGCGGGACGCCGAGGAGCGGCGATCGCTCATCGACGCCGTCGCGACCGACGAGCGCGCCCGCCGCTTCGACCTGGCCAGGCCACCGCTGGTGCGATGCGCGCTGGTACGGCTCGGGCACGAGCGCGCCCTTCTGATGCTGACGTTCCATCACATCGTGGCGGACGGCTGGTCGCTGCCGGTGCTGCACCGCGAGCTGATGGCCTCTTACGGGACCGCCTCCACCGTGCTGCCCGAGCCGGCCCCCTACCGCGACTATCTGCGCCGCCTGTCCGCGGCGGATCGTGACGCCGCCCGCGCGGCCTGGCGGATCGCGCTCGGCGGGCTGGACGAGCCGACCCGTCTGGTCGGCGTTCCGGCGGACGGCACGCCGCTCCAGCCCCAGCAGGTCCGCGTGGAGCTGTCCGAGCGCGTCACCGCCCGGCTCGCGGCCCGCGCGAGGGAGCACGGGGTGACCCTCGGCACGGTCGTCCAGAGCGCCTGGGGCCTGCTTCTCGGGCGGCTGACCGGCCGCCAGGACGTGATCTTCGGCACCACCGTCTCCGGTCGCGACGCCGAGGTCGACGGCATCGAGTCCATGGTCGGCCTGTTCATCAACACCCTGCCGACCCGCTTCCGGTGGCAGCCCGCCGACACCCTCGCCGATCTGGTGGGCCGGCTCCAGGAGGAGCAGGCCGGACTCCTGGACCACCAGCATCTCGGCCTCGCCGAACTCCAGCGCATCGCCGGGCTCGCGGGCGGCGGCGAACTCTTCGACACCCTCGTCGTCTTCGAGAACTACCCGTCCGACACCGGCCTCGCCGACCCCTCCGGCACGGTACGGATCACCGGCCACGAGTTCCACGACGCCGTCCACTACCCCCTCGCCCTGATCGTCAAGCCGGGCCGCCGGCTCGACCTGCGCCTGAAGCACCACGCCCGGCGGCTGGACGGCGAGGCCGTCCAGCGGATCGCCGACCGGCTGGTCCGAATCCTGCGGGCCCTGGCCGACGACCCCGGGCAGGTCGCGGCCCGCGTCGAGGTGTTGTCCGGCGAAGAACTGACGCGAGCGCAGCCGGCGGGGGAGGAACGGGACGTCCCCGAGACCACCCTGGCCGCCCTCTTCGAGGCCCAGGTGGCCCGTACCCCACGGGCCACGGCGGTCGTCTACGACGGTGAGAGCCTCACCTATGAGGAACTGGACGCCCGCGCCGAGGCCCTGGCCCGCCGCCTGCGAGCCCGGGGCGCGGGCCCGGAGCGGATCGTCGCGGTCCTCGTGCCGCGCTCGGCGGAACTGATGGTGGCCCTGCTCGGCGTGCTGAAGTCCGGCGCGGCCTACCTGCCGGTCGACGTGGACTACCCGGCCGACCGCGTCGCCTACATGCTCACCGACTCCGGCGCGAGGACGGTGGTGACGACCGCCGCCACGGCCGCACTGCTGCCCGAGGCCGACGGGCCTGTCCCGCTCGTCCTCGACACCCCGGACACCCCGGACTCTCTGGACACCCCGGATTCTCCGGACGGCGGCGACCGGAGCGCCGGCCCCGCCCCGGTGCCCGCCCGCCCGGACGGTCCGGCGTACCTGATCTACACCTCCGGCTCGACCGGCCGCCCCAAGGGGGTCGTCGTCACCCACCGCGCCATCGTCAACCGGCTGGCGTGGATGCAGGGCGAGTACGGGCTGCGCGCCGACGACCGGGTGCTGCAGAAGACACCGTCCAGCTTCGACGTGAGCGTCTGGGAGTTCTTCTGGGCGCTGTGCGAGGGCGCCGCCGTGGTGCTCGCCAGGCCCGACGGCCACCGCGACCCGTCGTACCTGGCCGCGCTCATCCGCGAGCAGCGCGTCACCACGATGCATTTCGTGCCGTCGATGCTGGAAGCCTTCCTGCAGGCCGACGAGATCACCGATGACCCGTCCTGGGCCGCCTCGCTGCGCCGTGTCTTCAGCAGCGGCGAGGCGCTGCCCGCCGCCGCCGCCGCACGCTGGCGGGCGCTCACCGCTGTGCCGCTGCACAACCTGTACGGGCCCACCGAGGCCGCCGTCGACGTCACCCACCACGCCTGCGACGGCTCGGCGGACACCACCGTCCCCATCGGCCGCCCGGTGTGGAACACCGGGCTGCGGGTGCTGGACTCCTGCCTGCGCCCCGTGCCGGCCGGTGTGCCCGGCGAGCTGTACCTGACCGGCGTGCAACTCGCCCGGGGCTACCATGCCCGGCCCGGCCTGACCGGCGAGCGGTTCGTGGCCGACCCCTACGGGCCGGCCGGTGGCCGTATGTACCGCACCGGAGACCTGGTGCGCCGCCGCGAGGACGGAACCGTCGAGTATCTGGGCCGCACCGACCGGCAGATCAAGCTGCGCGGCAACCGCGTCGAACCCGGCGAGATCGAGGCCGCCCTGGCCGGTCTGCCCTCCGTCGCCCGGGCCGCGGTGACCGTCCACGGGTCGGCGCTCGTCGCGTACGTCATCCCCGCCGACGGCGAGCCGCGTCCCCTTGACACCGCCGCGCTGCAGGCCGCCCTCGCCGGCGTGCTGCCCGCGCCCTTGGTGCCCGGGGCGTACGTGGTGCTCGACGCCCTGCCGCTGAGCCCCAGCGGCAAACTCGACCGCAACGCGCTCCCCGCGCCCCCGGTGGCGCGGGCCGAGGCGCGCGCCCCGCGCGACGAGCGCGAGCGTGCCCTCACCGAGATCTTCGCCGCCGTGCTGAGGCTCGACGGGGCCGGCGTCGACGACGACTTCTTCATGCTCGGCGGCGACAGCATCACCTCGATCGGCGTCTCCAGCCGTGCCCGCCGGGCCGGCCTGGACCTGAGCCCCCGCGACGTCTTCGAGCACCGCACCCCCGCAGCCCTGGCCGCCGCGGCCACGGCCGCCGCCGTGGCCGCACCCCGTGATCTGAGCGCCACCTTCGCGCTGACCGAGGAGGAGACCGAGCGCGTCCGCCGCCTCGGCGGCTCCGTGGAGGACATCTGGCCGCTGGCGCCGCTCCAGGAAGGCCTGTTCTTCCACTCCACCTACGACGACAGCGCCCTGGACGTCTACACCGTCCACGAGTCCTTCGACTTCGCCACCCGCCTCGACGCTGGCCGTCTGCGCGCCGCCACCACGGTGCTGCTGGCCCGTAACCCCAGCCTGCGCGCCGGCTTCACCAGCGACGGCCTGCGCCGGCCGGTGCAGTTCATCGTCGGCGACCCGGAGACACCGCTCGAAGAGATCGACCTGTCCGAGCTGCCCGCCGCCGGACAGGACGCGCGGCTGCGCGAGCTGATGGACGCCGAGCGGACCCGCAGGTTCGACCTGGCCCGGCCGCTGCTCTTCCGGATGCTCCTGATCCGCCTCGGCGAGGCCCGCGGCGACCGGCTCGTCATCGGCCGGCACCTGCTGCTGTGGGACGGCTGGTCCGCCTGGCTCTTCCTCGACCAGCTCTTCGCGCTCTACGAGACGGGCGGTGACGGACGTGAACTGCCACGCCCCGGTTCCTACCGCGACTACCTGACCTGGCTGGAGGCCCAGGACACCGGGATCGCCACCCGCGCCTGGCGCGCCGCCCTCGGCGAGCTGGACGAGCCCACCCTGCTCGCCGCCGCCGGTCAGAGCCCGGAACCGGTCATCCCGGAGAGCCTGGAGGCACTCCTCCCCGCCGACCTGGGGGAGCGGCTGCGCGAGACCACCCGCCGGCACGGCCTGACCCTCAACACGGTGCTCACCACCGCCTGGGGCCTGGTGCTGGCCAGCGCCACCGGCAGCACCGACGTCGTCTTCGGCACGACGGTCGCGGGCCGGCCGAGCGAGGTGCCGGACGTCGAGAACGTCATCGGCATGTTCCTCAACACCGTCCCCGCACGCATCGCCTTCACCCCGGCCGAGCCGGTACTGGACCTGCTGCGGCGAGTCCAGCGCGAGCGCCTGGCCCTGATGCCGTACGAGTATCTGGGCCTGGGCGTCCTGCAGGCCGAGAGCGGCCACCGGCAGCTTTTCGACACCCTCTTCGTGCTGCGCAACAGCGACACCGAGGAGCGGCTGGTCGAGCTCTCCGACCGCCACGGCGCCACCGCCGTGGCCAACGTCGACGCCACCCACTATCCGGTCAACCTCATCGTGACGCCGGGGGAGCGGATCCGGGTCACCCTCGCCCACCGGCCCGACGTCATCGCCCGCCCCCGCGCCCAGGCCCTGCTGGACCGTTTCACCCTCCTGCTGGAGCGGCTGACACACGACCTGGCCGCGCCCGCGGGCAGCCTGGACCCGCTGCTGCCCGCCGAACACGCCGCGCTGGAACGGGAACGGGCCGCAAGCCGCGTGCCCGTCCCGCAGGAGACCGTCGCCGACCTGCTCGCCGCCCAGGCGGCCCGCACCCCCGAGGCGACCGCGCTCGTCTTCGGCGGCCGGAGCGTCACCTACGCCGACATGGACGCCCGCATCAACCGCATGGCGCGGCTACTACTCGCGCGGGGCGCGGCACCGGAGAAGGTCGTCGCACTCGGCCTGCCGCGCTCCATCGACATGGTCGTCGCGCTCTTCGCCGTACTGCGCACCGGCGCCGCCTACCTGCCGCTGGAACTGGACCACCCGGACGACCGGCTCACGATGACGCTCGCCGACGCCCGGCCGGTGCTGCTGCTGTGCACCGCCGCCGTCTCCGCGCGGCTGGAGCACGGTATCCCGGACCTGCCTCGCGTCGTGCTCGACGACCCGGCGGTGATCGGGCGACTGGCCCGGCTCCCCGGTGACCCGGTCACCGAGGCCGACCGTCCTCGTTTCAGCCTGGAGCACCCGGCGTACATCGTCTACACCTCCGGATCCACCGGGCGCCCCAAGGGCGTCGTCACGCCCTACCGCGGCCTGACCAACATGCAGCTCAACCACCAGAAGGAGATCTTCGCCCCGGCCGTCGCCTCCGCCGGCGACCGTCGGCTGCGCATCGCGCACACGGTCTCCTTCGCCTTCGACATGTCGTGGGAGGAGCTGCTCTGGCTGGTCGAGGGGCACGAGGTGCACATCTGCGACGAGGAGCTGCGGCGCGACGCCGAAGCCCTGGTCGCCTACTGCGAGACCCACCGCGTCGACGTCGTCAACGTCACCCCCACCTACGCCCACCTGCTGATCGAGGAGGGGCTGCTCCGGGGGCACCGCCCGCCGCTGGTGCTGCTCGGCGGCGAGGCGGTGTCGGAGACGGTCTGGAACCGGCTCCGCGACACCGAGGGCACCTACGGCTACAACCTCTACGGCCCCACCGAGTACACCATCAACACCCTCGGCGGCGGTACGGACGACAGCCCCACCCCCACCGTCGGCCGCCCCATCCGCGGCACCCGCGCCCACATCCTGGACGCCTGGCTGCGACCGCTCCCCGACGGCGTCCCCGGCGAGCTGTACATCGCCGGAGTCGGCCTGGCCCGCGGCTACCTCGACCGGCCGGGCCTGAGCGCCGAACGGTTCGTCGCCGACCCGTACGGCGAGCCCGGCGAGCGCATGTACCGCACCGGAGACCTGGTGCGCCGCCGCGCCGACGGCAACCTGGACTTCCTCGGCCGCACCGACGACCAGGTCAAGATCCGTGGCTACCGGGTGGAACTGGGCGAGATCGAGACCGCGCTCACCCAGCATCCCCAGGTCGCCCAGGCCGCCGTCATCGCCCGCGACGACGCCTCCGCCCCCGGCACCCGGCGCCTCGTCGGTTACGTCGTGCCCGCCGAACCGACGGGCGAGGAGCGGGAGTCCGCCGAGTGGGAGCGGATCGGCGAGTGGCAGAAGATCTACTCCGACGAGTACGAGCAGATCGGCACCGCCGTCCTCGCCGAGGACTTCGCCGGGTGGGACAGCAGCTATGACGGCCGGCCCATCCCGCTGGAGCAGATGCGCGAGTGGCGCGAGCAGACCGTCGCCCGCATCCGGGAACTGCGCCCGCGCCGGATCCTGGAGATCGGCGTCGGCTCCGGGCTGCTGCTGTCGCGCCTGGCGCCCGAGGCGGAGGCGTACTGGGCGACGGACTTCGCCGCCCCCGTGATCCGCAAGATCGCGGAGGACCTGCGCCGCGTCCCCGAACTGGCGGCCAAGGTCGAGCTGCGCTGCCAGGCCGCCCACGTGACCGAAGGGCTGCCCACCGGCTACTTCGACACGATCGTCATCAACTCCGTCATCCAGTACCTCCCGAGCGTCGACCACCTGACGGAGGTCATCGGGAGCGCCATGCGGCTGCTGGCGCCGGGCGGCGCCCTGTTCGTCGGCGACGTACGGAACCTGAGGCGGGCCCGCTCCTTCCACATCGGCGTCCAGCTCACCCGCGCGGGGGAGGACGCCGACCCCGAGCACGTCCGCCGGGCCGTCGAGCGGAGCCTCGCACTGGAGAAGGAACTCCTCGTCGACCCCGACTACTTCACCACCCTGGGCTTCGGCGTCGACCTGCGCACCAAGCGCGGACATCACCACAACGAGCTCACCCGCCACCGCTACGACGTCGTCCTCCACCACGGCGAGCCCGACGTCGGCCTCGGTGGCGAACCGGTGCTGACGTGGGCCGACGTCGCCGCCCTGCCGGGTGGCGAACCGGTGGCGGAGGGTGTCGGCGGCCTCGCCCGGCACCTACGCGAGCGGCGGCCCGAGCGGCTGCGGGTGAACGGCGTCCCCGACGCGCGTGCCGCCACGGAGCGGGGAGCCGCACCGGCCGGGGGAGCCGGGGGAGTGGAGCCCGAGGCGCTGCACGCGCTCGCGGCCGAGGAGGGCTACCGGCTGCTCACCACCTGGTCGCGCGAGCCGGGCGGCTACGACGCCGTCTTCGTACGGGGCGAGTTCCGGACCACCTCGGGCCTCTACCTGCCGGGCGGCGGTACGGCCCCGTACGCCAACGTCCCGATGGCGGCGCGCGGCGCGAGTGGCCTGGTGCGGCGCCTGCGGGAGGACCTCCGGCGGCAACTGCCCGACTACATGGTCCCGGCCGCGTTCGTCATCCTCGACCGGCTGCCCATGAACGACAACGGCAAGCTCGACGTGCGGGCGCTGCCCGACGCCGAACCGGCCGCGCCGCTCACCGGTGGACGCGGACCGCGTACCCCTCGCGAAGAGGTGCTCTGCCGCCTCTTCGCCGAGGTCCTGGGCCTGCCCGAGGTCGGCGCCGAGGACGGTTTCTTCGACCTCGGAGGCCACTCGCTGCTCGCCACCCGGCTCATCAGCCGGGCCCGGACGGAGCTGGGCGCCGAACTCGCCATCCGCGACCTGTTCGAGGCCCCGACGCCCGCGCTGCTGGCCGGCCGCGCGGACACCGGCCGACAGGCCCGGACCGCCGTCGAACCCGTGGCCGACCGCCCCGAGCGCATTCCGCTCTCCCCCGCGCAGCGGCGGCTGTGGCTGGCCGAGCGGCTCAGCGGCGGCGACGCCTACCACTTCCCGCTGGTCTTCCGGCTGCGCGGCGCGCTGGACACCGGCGCGCTCCACCGGGCGCTGCGCGACGTGGCGGGCCGTCATGAGGCGCTGCGCACGGTCTTCGCCGAGCAGGAGGGCGAGCCGTACCAGTTGATCATGCCCGAGGCCGAGGCCTGGCCGCGCCTCACCGTCGAGGACTGCCCGCGGGAGGAGCTGGACGCCCGGATCGGCGCCGCCGTCGGCCGCCCGTTCGACCTGGGCACCGAACTCCCGCTACGGGCCGCGGTGTTCCGGGTGGCCCCGGACGACCACGTGGTGGCGATCGTGCTGCACCACATCACCACCGACGAGTGGTCCGACCGGCCGTTCCTCACCGACCTGGGCACCGCCTACCGGGCCCGCCGCGAGGGCCGGGCGCCGCACTGGACGCCGCTGCCGGCGCAGTACGCCGACTACACCCTCTGGCAGCAGCGACTCCTCGGTGAGCCGGCCGACCCCGGCGGCGAGGGCACGCGGCAGCTCGCCTTCTGGACCGGGACGCTGACCGGCCTGCCGGAGGAGATTCCGCTGCCGCTCGACCGGCCCCGCCCCGCCGCGCCGACCGGCCGCGGCGGCATGGTACGCGCGGAGCTGCCCACGGACACCGCCCGCGCCCTGCGCGCCATGTGCGCCGAGACCGGCACCAGCATGTTCATGCTTCTTCAGGCCGCGGTCGCCACCCTGCTGCACCGGATGGGGGCGGGCACCGACATCCCCCTGGGCGCGCCGATCGCCGGTCGCACCGACAGCGCCCTGGACGACCTGGTCGGCTTCTTCGTCAACACCCTGGTGCTGCGCGCCGACCTGTCCGGCGACCCGACGTTCACCGAGCTGCTGAACCGGGTCAAGGACGCCGACCTGGCGGCCTTCGAGCACCAGGACCTGCCCTTCGAGCGGGTGGTGGAAGCGGTCAACCCGCCGCGTGTGCCCGGCCGCAACCCGCTGTTCCAGGTCATGCTGGGCTACCACTACCGCCCCGACGGCGATCCGCGGGTGCTCGGCCTGCCCACCGAGTGGTGGCCGGCCCGGATCCAGACCGCCAAGTTCGACCTGGACTTCACCTTCGTCGACCACGTCGGCGAGGACCGCGTCATCCTGCTGCTGGAGTACGCCGCCGACCTCGCCGACCCGGAGACCGCCCAGGCGATGGCCGAGCGCACCGTGGCACTGCTGGGCCGGCTGAGCGCCGACCCGGACCGGCCGATCAGCCAGGTGCCCGTACTGACCGACGAGGAGCGTCAGGCGTCCCTGGGTGCCTGGAACGACACCGCGCGACCGGTGGAACGGCGCACGGTCCCCGAGCTGTTCGCCGAAGCCGCCCGGACCCGGAGCGACCGGACCGCCCTGGTCGCCGACGGTCGCCGGCTGACCTTCGCCGAACTGTCCGCCAGGGTCGAGGGCATCGCGCGACTGCTGCTGCGGCGGCGGGGGGTGACCGCCGGGAGCGTGGTCGGCCTGGCCCTTCCCCGCGCCGAGATGGTGCCGGCGATCCTCGGGGTGCTCACCGCGGGCGCCGCCTACCTTCCGCTCGATCCCGGCTATCCGGCCGAACGGCTGGAGTACATGATCGACGACGCGGCACCGGTCTGCGTGCTCACCACCGCGGCCGTCGCCCCCGCGCTTCCCGCCGGACGGGCCGAAACCCTGCCGCTGGACGACCCCCGGATCGCCGCCGAGCTGGAGAATCACCCCGGCGACGGCTCGCCCGCCCGCATGCCGCCGCCGTCCGGACGGCGATCCGCCGCCGGGCAGGAGGGCCGCCCCGCCGCTCGCGCAATGCCGTCCGACGCCGCGTACGTCATCTACACCTCCGGCTCCACCGGCAGGCCCAAGGGCGTGGTCGGCACGTATCGCGGGCTGAGCAACCTGTTCGGCTCGCACCGCGAGGACCTCATCGACCCGGCCCGCCGCGCGGCGGGCCGCGAGGCGCTGCGCGCCGTGCACGCCGCGTCCTTCAGCTTCGACGGCTCGTGGGAGCCTCTGCTGTGGTTGCTCGCCGGGCACGAGCTGCACGTCGTCGGCGAGACCACCATGACCGACCCGGCCGCGCTGCTGGCCTACCTGGCCGACGAGCGGATCGACTTCGTCGACCTCACCCCGACCTACCTGCAGGAACTGGTCCACCACGGGTTCCTCGACCCCGGCCGCCACCGGCCGGGGGTCATCGCGGTGGGCGGCGAGGCCACCCCCGCCCCGCTGTGGGAGCGGCTGTGCGCGCTGCCCGGCACGGTGGTCCACGACCTGTACGGACCGACCGAGTGCGCCGTCGACGCCTACGGCTGGCACGGTGGCGGCCCGGACCGGCGGCCCTGGGCGGCACCGCTGGCCAACACCCGCGCCCACGTGCTGGACACCGCGCTGCGCCCGGTCCCCGCCGGGGTGCCCGGCGAGCTGTACCTGGCCGGCGCGGGCCTGGCCCGCGGATACCTGGGCCGCCCCGGGCTGACCGCCGAACGGTTCGTCGCCGACCCGTTCGGCGAGCCCGGCAGCCGCATGTACCGGACCGGCGACCTGGTGCGGCGCCGTGCCGACGGCACCCTTTCGTTCCTTGGCCGGGCCGACGACCAGGTGAAACTGCGCGGCTTCCGCATCGAGCTCGGCGAGATCGAGGCGGTGCTGCGCGCTCACCCCGGCGTGGCACAGGCCGCCGTGGCGATCCGCGAGGACACTCCCGGCGTGCGCCGCCTCGTGGCCTACCTGGTCCCCGTGTCCGGCCAGGGCCCGCTCCTCCCGTCCGGATCCGGCGCGGCCGCCCTGCCCGGCCGTGGCACGGACCCCGCCGAGCTGCGGGCACACGTCGCCTCCGCGCTGCCCGAGCACATGGTCCCGGCGGCCTTCGTGCGGCTTCCCGCCCTGCCGAGGTCGGTCAGCGGCAAGCTGGACCGTCGCGCGCTGCCCGCCCCCGACCCGGCGGCCGTCACGTCCGGGCGCCGTCCCCGAAACGCCCGCGAAGAGATCCTGCGCGAGCTGTTCGCCGCCGTGCTGGGAACGGAACGGGTGGGTGTCGACGACGACTTCTTCGCCCTCGGCGGCCACTCCCTGCTGGCGATGCGGCTGGTCAGCCGCGTCCGCACGGCGCTGGGCGCCGAGATCACCCTCCGCGCGGTCTTCGAGGCCCCCACCGTGGCCCGGCTCGCCGAGCGGCTGCGGGAGGGACGGGGCGGCAGGCCCGCCCTCGCCCCGGCGGTCCGGGCGGAGTACCTGCCGCTCTCCTTCGCCCAGCAGCGGTTGTGGGTGCTGTACCGGCTGGAGGGCCCGAGCGCCACCTACAACATCCCGATGGCCTGGCGGTTGTCGGGCCCGCTGGACCCGGACGCCCTGGACGCCGCCGTGCGGGACCTGGTGGTCCGGCACGAGAGCCTGCGCACGGTCTTCCCCGAGCGGGACGGCCACCCCCACCAGCTCGTCCTCGACCCGGACCGGGTCCGCGTCGTCACCCGCACCGAACGGATCACCGAGGACGAGCTCTCCGGGCGGCTGGCCGAGGCGGCCGGCCACGGCTTCGAACTCGACCGCGAACCGCCGCTGCGAGCCCGGGTCTTCCAGGTGGCGCCGCAGGAGCACGTACTGCTGCTGGTGGTCCACCACATCGCCGGTGACGAGTGGTCGGACCGGCCCCTGCTGCGCGACCTCACCACCGCCTACCAGGCCCGCCGCGAGGGCCGGGCACCGCGGTGGGAGCCGCTGCCGCTCCAGTACGCCGACTACACCCTCTGGCACCGCGACGTGCTCGGAGACGGCGACGACCCGGACAGCCCACAGGCCCGCCAGCTCGCCTTCTGGCGGCGGACCCTGGCGGGGCTGCCCGAGGAGCTGACGCTCCCGGCGGACCGGCCCCGGCCCCGGGAGAGCAGCCACCGCGGCGGGGCGGTCGGCCTGTCGCTCGGCCCCGACCTGGAGCGCGGCCTGCGCCGGCTCGCCCGCGCTCACGGCGTCAGCATGTTCATGGTGGCCCAGGCGGCCGTGGCCGCGCTGCTGCACAGACTGGGAGCGGGTGAGGACATCCCCCTCGGCGCGCCGATCTCCGGCCGTACCGACGAGAGACTGGAGGACCTGGTCGGGTTCTTCGTCAACTCCCTGGTGCTGCGCGCCGACCTGTCCGGCGCGCCGACCTTCGGCGAACTGCTGGAGCGGGTGCGCGAGGCGGACCTGGCCGCCTACGAGCACCAGGACCTGCCGTTCGAGCGGCTGGTGGAGGCGATCAACCCGGCCCGTTCACTGGCCAGGCACCCGCTGTTCCAGGTGATGGTCGTCTACCTTGCCGACCAGGGCGCCCTCCCCGCCTTCCCGGGGCTGGCCGCGCGGCCCGAACCGCTCGGCCAGGAGACCGCCAAGTTCGACCTGAGCTTCGACTTCGTCGAACAGGGCGACGGCAACGGCATCCAGGGCTGGATCGAATACAGCGCCGACCTGTTCGACCACGACACGGTCGAGCGGATCGCCCGGCGGCTGGTGCGGTTGCTGGAGCAGGTGGTGGCCGATCCCGGCCTCCAGGTGCGTCACCTGGAGGTGCTGGACGAGCGGGAGCACCGGCTGGTCGTCGACGAGTGGAACGACACCGCGCGAGCGGTGGAGGCGACCACCCTGCCGGAGCTGTTCCGCGCCCAGGCGGCGCGGACGCCGGACGCGCTCGCCCTGGTCTTCGATGACGAGCGCCTGACGTACGCGGAGCTGGACGCCCGCGCCGAGCGCGCGGCGCGGGCGCTGGCCGGCATGGGGGCCGGTCCCGGGCGCACGGTGGCGGTGGCGCTGCCGCGCTCCGTCGAGCTGGTGGTCGCCCTGCTGGCGGTGCACCGGGCGGGCGCGGCGTACCTGCCGCTGGACGCGGACCACCCGCAGGAGCGCATCGCGTTCATGCTGCGGGACGCCCGCCCGCTCTGCGTGCTGCGCGACGGGCTGCCGGACGGCCCGCCGGGAGAGCTGCCCGGGTCCTACGACCCGCGGCACCCGGCGTATGTGATCTACACCTCCGGATCCACCGGCCGGCCGAAGGGCGTGGTGGTGCCGCACGAGGGCATCGTCAACCGCCTGCTGTGGATGCAGGACGCCTACGGCCTGACCGGCGAGGACCGGGTGCTGCAGAAGACACCGTCCAGCTTCGACGTGTCGGTGTGGGAGTTCTTCTGGCCGCTGATCACCGGGGCGACGCTGGTGGTGGCCAGGCCGGAGGGCCACAAGGACCCGGCGTACCTGGCCGGGCTGATCCGCGACGAGCGGGTCACCACGGCGCACTTCGTGCCGTCGATGCTGCGGGCCTTCCTGGAGGAGCCGGGCGCCGCGCGATGCCCGGCGCTGCGCCGGGTCATGTGCAGCGGTGAGGCCCTGCCCGCGGACCTCGCCTCTCGCCTCCACTCCGTGCTCTCCGCGGAGCTGCACAATCTGTACGGGCCGACCGAGGCGTCCGTCGACGTGACCGCCGTCCAGGTACCGCCCGGAGCCGTGAGCGTCCCGATCGGACGGCCCGTGTGGAACACCAGGACGTATGTGCTGGACACCGCGCTGCGCCCGGTGCCGCCGGGCGTGGCCGGGGAGCTGTACCTGGCGGGCGTCCAGCTCGCCCGTGGATACCTGGACCGTCCCGGGCTGACCGCCGAACGGTTCGTCGCCGACCCGCACGGCGCGCCCGGCACACGCATGTACCGCACGGGTGACCTGGCGCGGTGGGACCGCGACGGGGCGCTGGAGTTCCTCGGCCGGGCCGACGACCAGGTCAAGATCCGGGGCTTCCGGATCGAGCCCGGGGAGATCGAGGAGGTGCTGTCCCGCCACGAGGCGGTGGCGCACGCCACGGTGGTCGCCCGTGAGCAGCGGCTGGTCGCCTACGTCGTCCCGGCCCCCGGCCAGGCGGCCCCCGGCTCGGCGGCCCTGCGCGACCACGTCGCCGCCGCGCTGCCCGAGTACATGGTCCCGGCGGCCTTCGTCGTCCTGGACACCCTTCCGGTCACCCCGAACGGCAAGCTCGACCGCGGCGCCCTGCCCGCGGCCGACTTCGCCGCCGAGGTGACCGGCACCCTCCCGCGCACCCCGCGCGAGGAGCTGCTGTGCGAGCTGTTCGCCGCCGTCCTGGGCCTCGGGCGCGTCGGCGCCGAGGACGACTTCTTCACTCTCGGCGGCGACAGCATCGTCGCCATGCAGCTGGTCAGCCGGGCCCGGACGGCCGGTCTGGTGATCAGTCCCCGGGACGTCTTCCGGCACAAGACGGTCGCCGCGCTGGCCGCCGTCGCCGACGTGCCGGACGCCACGGGCGGCGAGGCCTCCTCCACCGCGCTCATCACGCTCACCGAGGACGAGCACGCCGAACCGCCCGCCGTGGGCGCCGCCGAGATCCTGCCGCTGACGTCGCTCCAGGCGGGCCTGTTGTTCCACGCCTCCTTCGAGTCCGGCGACGACGCGCCGGACGTCTACACGGTCCAGGTGTCCTACGACATCGACGGCCCGCTGGACGCCGCCCGGCTGCGCGAGGCCGGGCAGGCCCTGCTCAACCGGCACGACAACCTCCGCGCCGGCTTCCACTATCTGTCCTCCGGCCGTCCGGTGGCCGTCATACCGCGCACGGTCGCCCTGCCCTGGCGTCAGGTGGACCTCTCGGAGCTGGACGAGACGGCCCGGGAAGCCCGGTGGACCTCATACCTCGCCCAGGAGCGACGCCGTTTCACACCGGCCGAGCCGCCCCTGCTGCGGCTGATGCTGGTCCGCCTGGAGCCCGGCCGCCACCGCCTGGCGCTGTCGCACCAGCACCTGCTGCTGGACGGCTGGTCGCTGCCGCTGCTGATGGGCGAGCTGTCCGAACTGTACGCCCGCGGGGCGGACCCCTCCGGCCTGCCGGCCCCGATCCCGTACCGGAACCACCTCGCCTGGCTCGCGCGGCAGGACGCCGAAGCCTCCGCGACCGCCTGGGCCGAGGCCCTGGACGGCCTGGACGGCCTCACCCACCTGGTGCCCGCCGACCCGAACCGGGTACCGATCGTGCCCGAGACGCACACCACGCACCTGACCCGGGAGCTGACCGAGGCCCTGACGGCACTCGCCCGCTCCCACGGCCTGACCGTCAACACCCTGGTCCAGGGAGCCTGGGGCATCCTGCTGTCCCGGCTCACCGGCCGCGACGACGTGGTCTTCGGCGCGACCGTCTCCGGGCGATCCCCGGAGCTGAACGGCGTCGAGTCGATGATCGGCCTGTTCATCAACACGGTCCCGGTCCGCGTCCGCGTCCGCGACGGCGAGCCCCTGTCGGCGTTCCTCCGCCGCCTCCAGGACGAGCAATCCCGGCTTATCGCCCACCAGCACCACGGCTTGGCCGACATCCAGCGCAGGGCCGGGCTGGGCGAGCTCTTCGACACGCTCGTCGTGTTCGAGTCCTACCCCGACGCCGGGGGCCCCGGCCTCGGGGCCGGCGACGGCCTGCGCACCGCCGTACGCGACCACCAGGACTCGACCCACTACCCGTTCACCTGGGCGGTCGAGCCCGCCGGCACCCTCGTCCTGACCGCCGAGTACCGGCCCGACCTGTTCGACCCCGCGGCGGCCGGGCGGATGGCCGACTCGATGGTCCGGCTCTTCGAGGCGATGACGGCCGACGCCGGACAACCCCTCGGCCGGGTCGACACCCTCGGCCCCGCCGACCGCCGCACCATCCTGGAGAGCTGGAACGACACCGCCCTGCCCGCCGTCCCCGGCTCGCCCGCCACCGTCCCGGAGCTCTTCGAGGCCCAGGCCGCCGCCACCCCGGACGCCGTCGCGGTCGTCTCGGGCCCGGTCAGCTGGACCTTCGCCGAGCTCAATGAGCGGGCCAACCGGCTCGCACGCCTGCTCGCCGAGCACGGCGCGGGACCGGAGCGGATCGTCGCCCTGTCGCTGCCGCGCTCGGCGGACTTCATGCTCGCGATCCTCGCCGTACTGAAGTCGGGCGCCGCCTACCTGCCCATCGACGCGGACCTGCCCGCCGAGCGGGTGCTCGACATGCTCGGCGACGCCCGGCCCCGGCTGATCCTGACCGGCGCGGAGCCCGCCGCCGCCCTGGCCGGCGGCGGCGTGCCGCTGCTGCGGCTCGACACGCCCGAGACCGCCGAACGGCTGGCCGTCCAGCCCGGGAACGACCTCACCACCGCCCCAGACCCGCGGCACCCGGCCTACGTCATCTACACCTCCGGCTCCACGGGACGGCCCAAGGGCGTGATGGTCTGCCACCGCAGTGTCGTCAACCTCTTCCACAGCCACCGCCGCACGCTCCACGACCCGGCCAAACGCGCCACCGGCCGCCGCCACCTGCGCGTCGGCCACGCCTGGTCGTTCTCCTTCGACGCCTCCTGGCAGCCGCAGCTCTGGCTGCTGGACGGGCACGCGCTGCACATCGTGGACGACGAGACGCGCCGCGACCCCGAGCTGCTGGCCACGGTCATCCGCGAGCAGAGGCTGGACTTCATCGAGGTCACCCCCTCGTTCTTCGCGCAGATGGCCGACATCGGCCTGGTCGAGGACGGCGAGTGCCCGCTCGCCGTGGTCGGCGTCGGCGGTGAGGCGGTGCCGGACCTGCTCTGGAGCCGCCTGGCCGGCCTGCGTTCCACCGAGGCGTTCAACCTCTACGGTCCCACCGAGGCCACCGTGGACGCCCTGGTCGCCCGGGTCCGGGACAGTGACTCCCCGCTGGTCGGCCGCCCGGTCGGCGACACCCGCGCCTACGTGCTCGACACCGGCCTGCGGCCTGTCCCCCCGGGCGTCACCGGGGAGCTGTACCTCGCCGGCGCGGGCCTGGCCCGCGGCTACCTCGGCCGCCCGGACCTGACCGCCGAGCGGTTCGTCGCCGACCCGCACGGGCACCTGTTCGGTGAGGCCGGCGCCCGGATGTACCGCACCGGCGACCTGGCCCGCTGGGACGCCGACGGGCGGCTGGAATACGGCGGACGCGCCGACGACCAGGTCAAGATCCGCGGGTTCCGCGTCGAACCGGCCGAGGTCGAGGCCGTGCTGGACCGGCACGAGGCCGTCGCCCAGGTCGTGGTCGTTGCCCGCGAGGACCGGCCCCGCGTCAGGCAACTGGTCGCCTACGTGGTTCCGGCCGAGGGCGCGGGGCCCCCGGCCCCGGCCGCCCTGCGCGCCCTCGCCACCGCCGCCCTGCCCGACTACATGGTCCCGGCGGCGGTGGTGATCCTGGACGAGCTGCCGCTGCTGTCCAACGGCAAGCTCGACCGCAAGGCGCTGCCGGCGCCGGACTTCGCGTCCGCCGCCGGCGGGCGCGCGCCCACCGGCGACGTCGAGTGCGCCCTCGGCGCGATCTTCGCCGAGGTGCTCGGCCTGCCCGAGATCGGTGCCGACGACGACTTCTTCGCCCTCGGCGGTGACAGCATCGTCGCGATGCGGGTGGTGAGCCGGATCCGCGCGGCGGGCCTGAGGGTCACCCCGCGCCAGGTCTTCCAGCACCGCACGGTCGCGGCCCTTGCCGCTGTCGCCGGCACGCCGGGCCCGGACGCCGGGAACCCGGTACCCGGCGACGGCACCGGCACGGTCCCGCTGACTCCGATCATGCACGCCCTGCGCGAACGCGGCGGCCCGATCCGGGGCTACCACCAGGCAGCGCTGCTGCAGACCCCCGCGGCCATGGACGAGGCCGGGCTCAGGTCCGTGCTCCAGGCCGTCGTGGACCGCCACGACATGTTGCGGGCCCGCCTGGAGCGGACCCGGGAAGACGGCGCCGGGCAGTGGTCGCTGCGGGTGCCCGTCCCGGGCACCGTGGACGTGGCGTCCCGGCTCGTCCGGGTCGACACGGCCGCGACCGGCGAGACGGCGCTCCGTGAGGTCATCGCCGAGCACGCCCGCGCGGCCCGAGCCCGCCTCGACCCGGACACGGGAGACATGCTGCGGGCGGTCTGGTTCGACGCGGGCGGGGACCGGCCCGGACGGCTGCTGCTGCTGATCCATCACCTGGCGGTGGACGGCGTGTCCTGGCGCGTCCTGCTGCCCGACCTCGCCGCCGCCTGGCAGGACGTCGCCGCCGGCAGGACCGTGACGCCGGCGCCGGTCGGCCTGTCGTTCCGCCGCTGGTCGCACCTGCTCGGCGAGCGCGCCAAGGACCCGGTCCGCGAGGACGAGTTGCCACTGTGGACCTCGATCCTGGAGGGCGGCGACCCGCTCCCTCTGGCGCGGGCCCTCGACCCGGAGCGGGATGTGGCCGCCACCTCACGGCAACTGTCCCTCACCCTGCCCGCCGACCGTACGGCGCCGCTGCTGGGCCGGGTGCCCGCCGCCTTCGGAGCGACCGTCAACGACGTGCTGCTGACCGCACTGGCGCTGGCCGTCGCCGACTGGCGCCGCCGCCGGACGGACGGGCCGAGCCCCGGCACCTCGGTGCTGGCGGACCTGGAGGGCCACGGCCGCAATGAGGAGCTGGCGGGCAACGCGGACCTGTCGCGCACGGTCGGCTGGTTCACCAGCGTTGTCCCGGTCCGCCTGGACCCGGGCGCCGTGGACCTGGCCGACGCGCTCGCCGGCGGGCCCGCGCTCGACGAGGCGCTGGCCCGGATCAGGGAGCACCTGGCCGCCCTGCCGGTGGCGGGCATCGGCCACGGTCTGCTGCGGTACCTGAATCCGGTGACCGGGCCGGAACTGGCCCGCCTCCCGGAGCCGCAGATCCAGTTCAACTACCTGGGCCGCTTCGGCGTCCCGGAGGCGACCGACTGGTCGTGGGCTGCCGAGGCCGAGGCCGCGGAGCCGGGCGACGACCCGGAGACGCCGATGTCCCACGCCCTGGCCGTCAACTGCCTGACCGAGGATCGGCCCGGAGGACCGGAGTTCGTCGCCTCCTGGTCCTTCGCCTCGGGGGTGCTGACCGAGGAGGCGGTCGGCGACCTGGCCGAGACCTGGTTCCGGGTGTTGGAAGCCCTGGTGGACCGCGCGCGAGCGCTGGCCGCCCCCCTACACACAACAGAGGAGAATCCGGCATGAGCAACCCGTTCGACAACCCCGAGGGCGTCTACTCCGTCCTGGTCAACGGCGAGGGACAGCACAGTCTCTGGCCCGACTTCGCCGAGGTCCCGGCCGGCTGGACCGTCGTCCACGGCCCCGGCAGCCGCCAGGAGTGCCTGGACCACATCGAGGCCAACTGGACCGACATGCGTCCCAAGAGCCTCATCGAGTCGTAGCCGTCACCGCGCGCGTTGAAGAAGGGGCCGGGCCGCGAATCGCTTCGCGGCCCGGCCCCTTCTTCAACGCGGCACATCCGGTCAGGACCCCGGATGCTCCACCTTCGTGGCGGTGTCGCCGTCGACCGCCGCCGAGAGCTGCGGGACGAGGCGCTCCAGGACGTACGGCAGGCTCAGCACGGTGACGAACGAGAAGGCCTTGCCGTAGTCGGTGCTCTCACCGATGAAGACCTCACGGCTCTGCTTGGCCACCTTCAGGTCCTTGTAGACGCCGTCTCTGTGAAGCGTGTCCGGGTCCTTGGCGACGTCGGGCACGGTCCACACGATCGCGTCCTGGTCGAGCAGATCGCTGCGTTCCTTGCTGATGCTGACGCCGAACCGATCGCCGACTGTCTTGTCGAGATCGGCCGGCAGCTTGAAGCCAAGCGAGGTGAGGGTACGCGAACGCGAGTCCTGACTGCTGTAGACGAAGAATCCCTCGTACGGCGCGGCGACCACGACGTCGGCCCCCGCGAACTCCGGGTGCTCCTTCTTCGCGGCCGTGAAGGTGGCCTCGACGTCTTCGACGAGCCTCCTGCCCTCGGCCTCCTTGCCCAGAGCCTTGGCGATGGTCTCGGTCTGCTGTTGCCAGGGGATGCCGTAGTCGATGTACTCCTTCGGCTGGGCCACGACCGGTGCCAGCTTCGACAGGGTCTCGTACTGCTCCTTGGTGAGGCCCGCGTACAGCGCGAGAATCAGGTCCGGCGCGAGCGCGGCGATCTTTTCCACCTGGGGGCCCGTGCCGGTGTCGGTCAGCATCGTCGGCGCGGCGGCACCGCCCAGCTTTCCGGTGGCCCAGGGGCCGATGGCGCCGGCGTAGCCGCCAAGCCAGTCGGTGGTGCCGACCGGGATCTCGCCGAGGGCCAGCACGGCGTCCTGGTCGGTCAGGCCGACCGTGACGATCCGCTTGGGTTCGGACGCGATGGTGGTGCTGCCGAACTTGTGCTCGACCGTCACCGGGAAGGCGCCGCTCTTCGGCGCGGTGGTGGCGGGATCAGCGGTGGTGGAGCCGGAGCCGGAGCCGCACCCGGCGACGGCGCCGAAGAGCAGCAGCGCGGAGGCGACCGCGGTGGCGAGCCGGCCGCCTTTCAGGAAGGGGAGCATCAGGGGTCCTCTGTGTTTCCGTCAGGTGGTGGATTCGTCGTGTGCGGGGGGTGATGACGGGCGGTGGTACGGATGTCCGACCATGCCCCCCACAGGGCGGCGTACTGTCCGCCGGCGGCGCGCAGCTCGTCGTGCCCGCCGCTCTCCACGATCCGGCCGCCGTCCATGACGACGACGCGGTCGGCGGTCGCGGCCTGGGTGAGGCGGTGGGCGACGACCAGGGCGGTGCGGCCCTCGATCGCGCGCCTGGTGGCCTTCTCCAGGGTGAGGGCCCCGGTGCTGCCCGCCTCGGCCGTCGCCTCGTCGAGCACGGCGATCGGCAGGTCGGCCAGGACCAGGCGGGCGAGGGCGAGCTGCTGGACCTGTGCGGCGGTGAGGCGGTGGCCGCCTTCCCCCACGATCGTCCGCAGGCCGTCGGGCAGCGCCTCGGCCCAGGTCAGCGCGTCCACGCGGCCGAGAGCCTCGCACAGGTCGTCATCGGTGGCCTCGGGCCTGGCCAGCCGCAGGTCGTCGGCGAGAGTCCCGGCGAAGACGTGTACCTCCTGGGTGACCAGCGCCACCGAACGGCCGATCCCGGGCCGCTCGGCGACGGCCAGCCGTACCGAGCCGGTGGTCGGCCGGTGGATGCCGGCGATGAGCTTGGCGAGCGTGGTCTTACCCGCGCCGCTGGCGCCGACCAGGGCCACGTGTTCCCCGGGCCGCAGGGTGAGGTACACATCGTGCAGCACGGGCCGCCCGGGTTCGTAGGCGTGACCGAGACCGGTCACCGTCACCGCCCCGTCCCGCGGCGCGGCGGCCTTCCGCGGCTCTTCGCTCGGCCGCTCCGGCTTCTCCTGCGCCGGCTGGTCGGCGACCCCGACCAGCCGGGAGAGGCTCGCACCGGCCGACTGGGCGTCGTCCAGCAGCACGAGCGCGGAGTTGACCGGCCCGAACAGGCTGTGGAAGTACAGGGCCGCCGCCGTCGCGGTGCCGATGGACGCGCTCCCGTCGCGCACCAGGAGGAATCCAACCACCAGCACCGCCGCCAGGCCGGTGTACTCGGCCAGATGCAGGCGGCTGTAGAACCGCAGCACCAGCCGTACCCCGCGCATCGTCAGTTCCACCGCCGCCTGGGAACGCCGGGTGACCCGCTCGGTGTGCCCGGCCTCCAGCCGGAACGCCCGCACCGTGGCGGCGCCGCCGATGGTGTCCAGCAGCTGCTGCTGCTGGGCTCCGGCGGCGATGCGCTGCCGGGCGTAGAGCGGCACGGCGTTGCGTACGTACCAGCGCGCGGTGTGCGCCTGGACCGGCACCGCGAGTAGCGCCGCGAGCAGGAACCGCCAGTCGAGCAGGGCCAGCGCCCCGAGGGTCAGCACGATGGCCAGCAGGGAGCGGGCCAGCTCGGGCAGGGCGGTCCGCATCGCCTCGGACACCTGCGACACGTCGCCGGTGACCCGGGCGGTGAGGTCGCCCGAGCCGGCCTTCTCCACCTGTTCCAGGGGCAGCCGCAGGGCCCGCTCGATGAACCGCTCGCGCAGCTCCGCCAGCGCGGTCTCGCCGAGCCGCGAGATCAGCGACAGCCCGAGCGCGGTGGCGCCTCCCTGCGTGAGCGCGACGAGCACCAGGAGCGCCGCCGGCAGCGTGAGCGCCCCGGCCGGGTGCCGGTCGGCGACCAGATCCACGATCTGTCCCAGCAGCGGCTGTGTGAGCAGTCCGACGGCGGTCGCCGCGACCATCACGGCAAACCCGCCGAGCGCCAGTCCCCGATGGGGGTGCAGCAGTTCGCGGACGGCGGCGCGGGTCCGGGCGGGGGCCGCGACGGGCAGCAGTTCGCGGCCTTTCTCCGGTGTCCGCCGCGCGTCCGCCTCCCGGCTCCCCGTCGTGTCCGCCGTGCCGCCCGCGGACGGATCCGGCACCTGGTGGTCCGCCGTGGTCATCGCCTCCGCCCTCCCGGTGACGGGTCCGCCGGTCATGCCAACACCGCCGTCCGGTAAAGGGCGTGGCGCCGTACCAGTTCGGCGTGCGGGGCCTCGTCGACGACTCGGCCGTCGTCGAGCAGGACCACCCGGTCGGCGACCATGAGCAGCGCGGGGCTGGTGGTGACCAGGATCGTCGTGCGGTCCCGGCGGATCTCGCGGATGCCGGCGGCGATACGGGCCTCGGTGACCGCGTCGACCGCGGTGGTCGGGTCGTGGACCACCAGCACGGGCCGGTCGGCGGCCAGGGCCCGGGCGAGGGCCACGCGCTGGCGCTGCCCGCCGGACAGTGAGCGGCCGCGCTCGCTCACCGCCGTGTCACCGCCCTCCGGCAGTGTCCGGGCGATCTCGTCGGCCCCGGCCGCCGCCATCGCCCGCGCCGGATCGGCCGATCCGGGCGCGGCGGCGCCGACGTTGTCGTGCAGGGTGCCCTCGAACAGATCCGCGTCGTGCTCGGCCACCAGCACCGCCATGCGGATGTCGGCCGGGTCCAGGTCGCGCATCGTCACGCCGTCCAGCTCGACGACCCCGGTGTCGGGGTCGGCCTGCCGGCTCAGGCAACGCAGCAGGGCCGCCGCGTCCGCCGGGTCCGTCGCGGCCACGCCGATCATCTCGCCGGGCGCGAGGTCCAGATCGACCTCGCGCAGCCCGCCATGGCTGACGCCGCGCAGCCGTACCCCGCCCCGCACCGGTTGCGGCAGCGGCCTGCCGCCGCCCGTCACGGCCGGCGGCGCGGCCAGGACCCTGGCGATACGCGCCGCCGACGCCCGGCTCTGGGCGAGCTCGGCGTTCACCCAGGAGAACACCTCCAGCGGTCCGAGCAGGAACAGCGCGAGCCCGACCGCCGAGACGAGCTGGCCCAGGCTGATGTCGCCCTGGGCCGCGAGCCGCCCGCCGACCAGCGCGACGACGGCGATGAAGCCGCCGGTCAGGGCGAGGACCATGCCGCTCTGCCAGGATTCCGCGCGCGCCGCGCGCAGCGTGGCCGTCAGGGACTCGCGGCTGGTGCGCCGGTAGCGGGCGACCGCCGCGGACTCCGCGCCGATCCCCTTGAGCACCCGCAGCCCGGTTATCAGGTCGGCGGCGACGCCCGACGCGTGCGCCGCCCGCTCCTGCTCGGCCTCGCTGCGCTGCTCCAGCGGCTTACTCAGCAGGTGGCCGAGCCAGAGCAGCACCGGCGTTCCCAGCAGCACCATCAGGCCGAGCGGCACCGAGGTCCGCAGCAGTACCACCGCGCCGACCAGGAGTCCCGCGAGCGCCGATATTCCCGACATCAGCGCCATGTTCACGGCGCCGACACGCTTGGCGTCCTCGGTCGCGATGACGGTCAGGGCGCCGGGCAGCCGGCCGTTCTCGGCCCCGCCGCGGGGGTCCAGCACGCGGCGCACCAGCTCCAGGCGCAGTGCGTGACCGGCCTGCTCGGCGGCCCGCTCCCCGGCGCGGGCGCCGAAGCGGAAGCTGAACGACAGCCCCACGTAGACCACGGCGAGGACCGCGAGCCAGCGCAGCAGCGCGCCCACGTCGGACTCGGCGACGGCCTGGTCGATAACGAGGCCGATCAGGACCGGCACCAGCGCCTCCCCGGCCTGGTGCCCGGCTCCCAGGAGGGAACCGAGGGCGACGTCGCGCCGCTGCCCTCGGACCGCACGCCCCAGAACGTTCCGTCCCGACGGCCCTGACACGCCCACCACCCCTCCGTGTAGCCGATCAAAACTTAGGTAAGGCTAGTCTAAGTTTGTGGTCGTGAACCAGTCCCGTCGAGGGCTGCGGCCGGTTCGCCTACCGGCCGCGGACGCCTTAGCCGACGGTGACGGGAGGCCGGGAGGCGACGGCCGCGGAAGGCGTCACTAGTACTGCTCGGAACGGCCCATCCGCCAGTAGCCCATGAACGCCACCGACCGCCGGTCCAGCCCGCGTTCGGCGACCAGGTGGCGGCGGAGCGTCCTGATGACGGCCGCCTCGCCGGCCAGCCACGCGTACACCGGGCCGCCCGCCCGCGCCCCCTTCTCCTCCTCCGGCACCTCCCACAGCTCCTCCACGTCGACGTCCACGTCCGTGACATGCCGGGGAGAGAACGGGGAGGGCAGCAGCCGGTCGGCGGCGGCCCGTACGGCGGGCACCAGCCGGCTGCCGTGGCCGGAGCCGTCACGCGGCAGCCAGGTGACGACCAGCCCGCTCGGCGCGTCGATGTCCAGGATGTCGGCCTCGTGCGGCACCTCCAGCAGCGCCTCACCCGAGCAGTGGCGGGGAATGCGCTCCAGGATCGCGGTGATCGCGGGCACCGCGGTCTCGTCGCCGGCCAGCAGCACGGGGCCGCTCTCGGAGGGCAGACGGAACTCCACCCCTCCGTGCTCCCCGTCGTGCCGGGCGTCGGGGCCGAACAGCGCGACCTCGTCGCCGGGCCGTGCGTCGCAGGCCCAGCGGGCGGCGGGGCCGGCGTCGTCGTGCAACTCGTGCATGACGATGTCGACGTCCACCTCGCGCAGGCCGGGCCGGACCGCCCGGGCGGTGTAGGTGCGTACGGAGTTGCGCAGCTCGTCGGGGAGTTCGCGCCAGCGGGCGTACCAGTCGGGGCCGGTCGGCAGCGAGGTCAGCCCGTGCCCGGGCAGCGGCAGGATGATCTTTATCCGCTGGTCCAGCCCGTTGTCGGCGAACAGGTCGAGATCGTCGCCGTTGAAGGTCACGCGCATGAATGTGGGGCTGAGCCGTCTCAGTCCGCTCACCCGCACGTGAAAGATGCGGAAGGGGTCAATCATCGTCTCGGCTGCCCTTTCCCTCGCGAGCACCCCGCCGGCGACAAGGTAAAGTTAGGCTAGCCTATCTTTTGTCTCCGGGGTATTCATCGAGCCCCACTCGGCACCGCCCCACGTCAAGGCCTCCTGCGGTCGGCCGCCCGGTCCGCCTTCTCCGGAATGACCGCTCGGATACCACGTCTGCGCAGGTAGAGGTACAGCCGGAATACGCCGGAACCACACTGACGGCCTGGAAGCCGTTTCTCAGCGAGGTGGACGGTGCGCCGGTCGGTGTTGTGCGTGTCGAAGGATCAGTAGCTGACCGATCTCGGCGACGTTCTTTGTCAGCTCGATGTTCACCCACGCGCACATGTCGGCGACGGTGTGGCCCGCCCCTGCGGGCCAGGGGAACGCCGACCGGTCGTCGAGGCGGTCGGTGGCGGACAGCGCCGTTCGCCACGCCTGGTGGATGTTCCCCAGCCATTCGGTGATCGAGGCGCAGGTGCCCGGCCAGCCGATGTCTTCGCGTGCCGGGATGTCGGTCTGTTCCAGATGAGCGAGTGCTGTGGTCCACCACCAGCCGATGTGCCAGGTCAGCCATGCGATCGTGGGGGCTGGGACAGGAGTGGGCTCGACGTCGGCAAAGTCGGGAACCCAACTCCCCTCGACCCTGTGCATGGTCCAGTGCGACGGTGCCGGTTCCCAGAACAGGTCGTCGTCGGACCACTGCTGTGCGTGGTAGTCGAGCAGTGCCCAAGTGATGGACATCTGCTGTTGGAGTACCTGCTTGACCTCGGCCATTCGGTCCACCTTCGTTTCGGCCGCGTTCACCTTGAACACGAAACCCTCCATACGGGCTCGTCGGAACGCGAGTCGCATGTAATGGGGCTGCGCCGTTCAGCGAACGTGCCAGGGGTGACGCCGCCGATGGGGCGTTCACGGAGCACCATCTGGCGGAGGGTCCGCACGGGCATGGACTTCAGCCTCTGAGGTCATCGTGATGGGGGCCTGAGTTCAGCGGATGCGGCGGCGTCGGGCGGGGTCTGCTTCGGCGGTGATGCGGGCGGAGGTCTCTTCGCCCAGGCGGACGTAGCGGCCGAGGCTGGCCAGGTGCTGGTGGCGGCTCTTGGCCTGCAGTTCGGGCGCGGTGCGGCCGGCTTGCGCGAGGTGCTGCAGCGCCGAGTGGCGGAGCTGGTGCAGGGTCCACCCCTGGCGGTGCGGGTCGAGCGTGGCCGAGGCGGTCTTGAACAGGTATTCGGCGCGCGGGTAGGACAGTCGGCCGCGTTTGGTGACAGGGTCGATGTCGTCGGCCGCCGGCGCGCGGCGGCCGGAGGCGGGGGCGCGCCGGTCGGCCAGGAACACCGGCCCCGTGGTGCGGCCACCCAGCAGGCGGGGCAGCAGCCGGGCGGTGGGGGTGGCCCAGTGAACGTACTCGACGGCGCCGCCCTTGCTGGTGACGCGGGCGCGGCGGAACTCCAGATCGAGGTCCTCGACGTTGAGGGTGAGGATTTCCTCGGCGCGGGCGGCCGTGTCGTACAGGAGCCGCCACAGGACCCGCTCGCGCAGGGCATGCGCGGGGTCGGTGAAGAGCGCGTCCAGCCGGGTGCGCGGGATTGCGCGGTCGCCGCGGCGGGCGCTCTTGCGGCGCTCCAGCCGACGGGCGGGGTTGGTGGCCAGGAGTTCCTGGCGCTGGGCCCAGGCGGTGAAGGAGCACAAGGCGGACAGGTGCCGGTTCCAGGTCGCGGCGGCAGCGGTGTGCCAGCGGTCCATGACCGCGGCGTAGTGCTCGGGGGCCAGCGCTGCGACGAGATGCTGCGGGCTGGTGACGGCGGTCAGCCGGGTGAGGGTCTGGGCGTAGCCGGCCCGGGTGGTGGCCGCGGTGATGGAGTCGAGAAAGCGCTCGACGGCGGCCGCGGTCGTCGGGCCGGGCCGGCTCGGCTGGCCGGGGAAGGCCACGACGGACATGCCGTCCTCCTCCGAGGCAATGTGACACATAATGTTGCCGAGTCGCGGTCGCGGCGTTGGATGCCGAGCTGGGCTGACACGACCCGCCGACTGTCAGTGTGACAGATAATTGGAGTTCTGTGTCACACATCGCGAATGCCTTGTGGCGGCCCTGCGAACGGGTCCGAGAACGGTTCCGAAGCCGAGTGTGCGGGCCGTTACAGGGCGGGACACGGGACCGGTTGTTGGCAGAACACGCTGCTCGCGGTCGGTGCGCGCCCTCGAGGCCGAGTGGCGGCCTGCCAGCGATCGGGTTTCCATCGTTGGCAGGCCGCCCGCCTCAGAGGCCATCCGGGTAGGTGCGTCACAAGGACAGAGCAGCTGTGGTCCAGGAGTTGCCGAGAGCTCAGAACCTCTGGATGGCCGTGGTCTCCTCCCGGAGGGCCTGGGTCAGACTCCGAACGCCGCCGGGTAGCGGATGGTGCCGGTTGGCACCGGCCGGGAAGGGTCGAAGACGAGCGCCATCATGTACTTGTCCTCGACGTCGAAGGGCGGCCGGATGAAGTGGCTGGAGGCCGGGACGAAGCCGAAGCGGGGGTAGTACTCGGCGTGGCCGAGCACGAGCACGAGGTTCTCGCCTTGCTCACGGGCGGCGTCGAGGGCGCCGTGGACGGCGGCCGCACCGGCGCCGCGCCGCTGGTACTCAGGCCGCACGGCGCACGGGCCCAGAGCGAGGGCCGGAGAGCCGTCGACGTGGCAGCGGGTGATCAGCGCGAACCCGGCGATGGAACCGTCGGGCGCCTCGGTGACCCAGGACAGGCCGGGGATCCACGCCTGCGGGTCGGCGCGCAGCGCCTCGACCAGGTCGGCCTCGTGCGAGGTGGGGAAGGCCGCGAGGTTGACCTCGCGGATCTGGGCGAGGTCGGCGGCGGTTTCGGGGCGGGTGATCCAGGAAGTGGTCATGGGAGTGTTCGCGTCCGTTTCTGTGTTTGCCTGGGGGCGCAGGACATAGCCGGTGTACTGGTAGTCAGTGCCGTGCTCGTGGCGCATGGTGATTTCTTGCAGGGTGGCCGCGACCGCTTCGCGCATCCCGGTCACGGTCGGGTCGGCTGAGCGGGTTCGTTGCGACAGCGGCGTGTAGTACTCCTCGAACCAGTCGCTGTCGGGGAGCGGGTGCAGCGCGGCGACGGCGTATCCGGCAGCGCGCGCCGCGGCGGCGTTCTGCTCTTGGGTGCGCAGCTGGTAGTGCCGGTCCCAGAACGCCCGTGCCTCGGCGGACGGGGAATGGGTGGTCCATTCGCATTCGGTGACGACCAGCGTGCCGCCGGGGGCGAGCAGCCGCTGCCAGGAGCGCAGCGCGGTGTCGAAGCCGATGTGGTAGGCGGATCCTTCAGCCCAGATCAAGTCGAAGCTCTCACTGGGGAAGGGCAGATCCGCCATCGACGCCCGAACCGTGCGGATGGCGTGGCCGACGCCGCGGGCGGCGGCGGCTCGCGTCAGCTCGTCGAGGAACGGCTGGTGCAGGTCGATCGCGGTGACCTCGGCGGCGGCCTCCTCGGCCAGCACCAAGCTGGAGCGGCCCGGCCCGCAGCCGATGTCCAGCACGCGCGGGTGCGGCGGAAGCGGTCCGGCCAGGGCGAGCAGGCGGCGGGTGGTCGCGTCGGAGCCGGGACCCTGGCGGGGCAGGCCGTGGTGCAGGGCGAAGAACGCCGTCACGACCGGGTCGGTGATCGTGTCGTGCGGGGCGTCGCTCGCGGCGGCTGTTCCTTGCGGGGAATGGCCCGGCCCGGGGCCGCACTCGGTCGGCGGGTGGGTCTGCTGCGTCGGCGGGATGCGGTCGGTCATGACTGCTGGTCCCTGAACTTGTAGGTGGCGCGCAGATGGCTGGTGATGGCCTTCTGCTGGTTGGTGCGTTCGCCGCGTAGCCGGGCATCGGTGCGCGAGGCCGCCCACGCGTTCTCGCGTTGTAGCTTGCGGTAGCTGTTCAGGCGGCGCTCGGTCAGCTTGCCCGCCTGGATGGCGGCCTGGACGGCGCAACCTGGTTCGGTGCCGTGGGCGCAGTCGCCGAAGCGGCAGTCCCGGGCGAGGCTTTCGATCTCGGCGAAGACCTGTTCCAGGCCGTCGGCGGCGTCGTACAGGCTGATCCCGCGCAGGCCGGGCGTGTCGATGAGGACACCGCCACCGGGAAGGGGAACCAGTTCGCGGCGGACGGTGGTGTGGCGACCCTTGCCGTCCTGCGCCCGTACCTCGCCGATGGCCAGGAGCTCGTCGCCGAGCAGCGCGTTGCCGAGGCTGGACTTGCCCGCGCCCGAGGATCCGAGCAGGACCGTGGTTCCGCTCAGCAACGCGGTCAGTACATCGATGTTCTGGCCGGTGGCCACGCTGGTGACCAGGATGTCCACACCTGGCGCCAGCTCGCTCGCTTCGGCGTGCACGGCGTCGGCGTCGGCGGCCAGATCCGCCTTGGTCAAGACGATCAGCGGCCTGGCGCCGCTCTCCCAGGCCAGGGCGAGCAGCCGCTCCAGTTTGGCCGCGTCCAGCGCGGTGGCCAGGGACAGGGCGAGGACGACGGTGTCGATGTTGGCGGCCAGCACCTGCCCGTGGGAGGTGCGTGACGCCGACGAGCGCACGATCGCGCTATGACGCGGCAGCAGGGCCACCAGTTCCGGCTCGCGGCCCCGGCGCAGCGCGGCCCAGTCGCCGGTGCAGGGCGCCAGGAGCGGGTCCGGCGAGTACAGCGCCGTGAGGGCGGCCCGGACCGGGCCGGACTCGGTGACCGCGTCACACAGGCCGCGATCCACCCGTGCGATCCGGGCCGGTACCAGGCCGGCCTCGCGGTGGTCGGCGAAGGCGTTGTCGAGTGTTTCCGTCCATCCGTACCGGGACAGGCCGGCGTCGGATGGATCGGTGAAGAGGTTTGGCAACGTGAGACACCTTGCGGGAAGGGGCCCCGACGAGACGCAGGCATCACCCCCGCCTCGTAAGCCGGACGGCTACGGCGAGGGAAAGAAGTGGGTCAGACCGGGGCCCGGGACGTGAGGAATGTCCGGGCGCTGCACACGGCAGCGGTCTTCACCGCGGTCATCAAACCTCACCTCCCTCTCATCCGGAAATCCAACACCAAACGATCAATAGCCTAGCACTCCCAGCAGAATGCCCTGTCACGGGTTCCTGCGCTGGAGGGTAAGGAACCTCGTGTTCTGGCTCTTGCCGTAGGCCATCACGGGGCGAACTCGCCAGCGGAGGACGGCCCAATTCTTGGCAGTGCCCGTTGCGCCACAGGGCGCTCTCACCGATCGGACAGTAAGTGGTGTTACCCACCTCGGCGTAGCGTCTGACCAGCCTGAGCGCGCCGATGACGGGCCGACGGGGGGCCAAACCCCTCCCCGCATTCCAGGGCTCCCCCTGGTGCGATGGAAACGAGAACGTACGCCAGCGCCTTCTGCGCAGTGTCGGTCGCGCTATAGCTGAGCTGGGCGAACGGCCCTAGCGTACGTTTTCGTCTCTCCACATTTCGAGGACCGGAACGCGGCGCAGGGCCTGTCAGGGCGTCAGCCCCAGTTCGCGCAGTTGCGCGGGCCGCAGCGGCCGCCATCCGCTGGTGTCGAGCTTGGCCAGTTCCGCCTCGACGTCGACGTTGATGACGCCGAAGAAGTTGATGTTGTCGCTGTGGCCGGGCGAGATGTGCGACAGGATCTCGTCCCGCACCTCCCGGCCCTGCGAGCGCAACTCCAGCACCGCCCGAGAATAATATTCCGTCGTCCACGCGACCACCGAGTTGGTCAAAACGGTCAGGCACCACGCCTGCTCGGTCTGCTGCTCCAGATGCGGGCGGGTGACGGCGCCCTGCTGGGCGTAGTGCAGGTCCCGGCGCAGCGCGTGCAGGCTTTCCCCCTTGTTCAGCTGCCGGGAGATCTTCCTCCGGAAGGCCGGGTCCGACAGGTATTTGGCCAGGTGCACGGTCCTGCGCAGCATCCCCCACTCCTTCAGCGCGGCCGCCAGGGTGTTCTGCCGGGAGGCGGCCGACCACTTGCCGACGATCAGCGACGCGGTGGCCTGGCCGTACTTCAACGAGCCGGCCATCCGCAGCAGGTCCGGCCAGCAATCGGCCACCAGATCCTCATTCCAGCGCGCGCCCAGCAGCGGCCCGGCATGCGGGTAGCGCCTACTGATCTCGGTCGGGGTGTCGTCGCGCACCAGGGTCACCCGGGTCAGATCCCGCATCCGCGGGGTGAGGGCCTTGCCGACCAGGTCGAACAGTGCAAAGTTGATCAGCGTGGCGCCGTGTGTATCGGTCGCGTGCTCGACGATCGGCAGGTCGGTCGCGTTGCCGAGGAAGTCGTCCAGGACGAAGTGCGCCTCCCGCGCCGTCGGTACGATGATCTTCGTGCCGTAGGTCGACCACTGATCCGAGACGTGGGTGTAGGTCGACAACACCTGACCGCCGTGAATGACCATGTTCCGGCCGGTCAGAGTCTTACCCCGGACCGGGAAGCGCTGGCCGTCGGATGAGCTCATGGTGCCGCCGCCGAACACCTTGGCCAGCTCCAACTGATAGTGGTGGTCGACGATGACCGTGTTGGCCTCGCGCAGCGTCTCCTCCCGCACGTACCACTCCATCGTCCAGGCCAGCACGTCGTAGGACACCCCGCATGCCTCTGACATCCGTGCCAGGCCCAAATTCGTGGCCATCGCGATCAGCACAGCGAGGATGTTGCGCTTGGTCTCCGCCGATGTGGCCAGCTTGTGCCCGCCGGCGTGGGTGAAGCAGTCCAGGAAGCCGGTGCGGGCGTCCAGCTCGATCAGCAGCGAGGCGATCGGCGCGAACGGCAGCATCGCGGCCAGCTCGTCCCTCAGCTCCTTGGCCTCTGCCGGCACGTCCTCGGCCGACAGCGGCGGTACCACCAGATGCGCCTCCTCATCCAGCCGGACCGTGCCGGCGTCGTCGGGCGCGGCGCCGGCCAGGGTCTTCTCCAGCTCCTCCAGAGCCTCGTGCAGTTCCTCCTTGCCCTGCTCCAGCGCCTCAGCCGCGTTCGGCGGCTTGCCCACCAGGCGGCAGTACTCGGCCTGCTTGGGCGTCCACTGCTCGGGGGTGTACAGGTAGGTGGCCGGGTCGGCGTAGCGGCGCGAGCCGGGCACGAACACATCCCCGCTGCGCAGCCCGTCGCGCAGGCACAAGATCACGCAGAGCTCCCAGTAATGCCGGTAGGCGGTGTCCTCCCCGGACTTGCGGGCCTTGTCGGGGTAGTCGGCGTACTTTGGGCACGAAGCCGGTCGGCGCGCCCGCGGGCACCTTGCGGCCACTGGTCCGGTTCAGCTCCTTCAACAGGGCCACCGCCTCCATCAGCTCGCCCGTGCCCGGCCCGCCCTGGAAGTCGATCGCGGCCAGCACGATCGGGGTGAACTGACGCAGGTAGGTGTAGGAGGACTCCAGCTCCGACAGCCGACCGTGATCGCGGGGCAGCGGCTTCCACGCATCGGAGGTGATCTCCCGCAGTCGCTGCATGCCGATCCGCTCGCGCAGCATCCCGCCCACCTCATCGTCGGGGATCGACGGGTCGGCCAGCGCGGGCAGGATCTCCTCCATCAGCAGCTGCCGTGTCTCGCCCTTCTTGGCCCGCTCGATCAGCGCCTCATCCGTCTTGGACTTCGCCCGTGACTCCCGCGCCGAGACGGCCTGGTCGAACAGGGCCACCACCTCATCGAGCTGGTCGATGGCGGCTTGGGCCACGAACGCCAGCAGGATCGGGAACTTGCGCTCCTTGCGCCGCTCCAGGCCCTGGTTCGTCGAGCGGCGCGCGACCTGGGCCAGGAACCGGCGTCGTTCGTTCGGCAGCACCGACACATCCATCCGGTGGGCGTCGATCGCGCGCAGCCAGGTCAGCTTGTCGATCGCCGTCTTCACCGAGGTCGCCGAGGCATCCTGGGCCGGGCTGACCAGCCACTCCAGCCGGGTCATCCCCAGCCCCGCATCCACCAGCAGCATCCGCTCCAAGTCAGCGCGGACCTCCTCCGTCAGCAGGTGCCCCACCAGCTGCGAGGTCAGATCGGAGGCGCCCTTGCGGGCCGTGCCGACCATCCTGGCCAAGATGAGCGCGCCGGGCCGGATCACCTTGGCCGCCATCAGATACTCGCGCGCCAGGTTGAACAGCAGCGTCGGCGAGTCGTGCTCCATCGCCCGATCCAGCAGGAACTGCTCCAGCTCCTTCATCGCCTGACCACCCACCGGGGCGGTCTTCCACTCCAGGTACTCGGCGGCCTGCGCCAGATGGTCCGAGCGGGTCTGCGCACGTTGCCCGTACAACGACAACGCCGCCGGCGACACGCCCAGCCGCTCCGCGACCCGGGCCACCGCCACCGGCGGCGCCAAGGCCACATCGTCGGGCACGAACCCGAGCCACGGCAGCGTACACAGCTGAACCAGCATGCCCAACTGGTCCACTGAGCGCCGCCCACGACCTGGATCGACGAACGCCACATCAGCCGACGTCGGCGTGAAATACCGAATCAACTCATCTGCGCTGATCTCCGGAAACGAGCGCAGCTGCTCCAACTGCTCCTCGGAGAACATCTTCTCTGACAACGCACCACCCCACGTGCCGTACCGGACAAAACCGGAACGAACGTAGCGGCAGCGATCACCAACCAGCCACAGGCGGTCAAACCCCTCCGTCACCGCAGGTCAGAGGCTACTTCGTTGGAAATTTCTTCATTACTACCGGGACCCCCGAAGACGCGCAGCTCGCCGTTGCGCTGTCCTTCCTTCAGCAGCGCGATGACGTCGGAAAGCGACGCCGCCACGAGCTCGTCGTAGACGCCGGCCGCCGCTGCGGCGCGGTGGGCGACGACCGCGACCAGGGCGCGCGTCTCCACCGGCCGCCGCGCGCAGTTTGGAGAAGGCTCGCTCGCCCGGTTCTGACGGCGGCGGCGTGGCAAGGCTCCCCTGCTACACGATCGCTCCCTCGGCCCCGGACAAGGGCCTGCGGCCGCTGCCGGCGGCGGCGCTGCCCCAGGACGCTCCTTCCGCCGTCCTGGACGAGGACGGCGTCTAAACCTGAAGTGATCTCGGCGTGGCGTTCGCCCTTGGTAGAGGCTGCTATCAGGCGGTCCTGCGGCGGTAGGTGTTCATGGCGAAGGCGAACGCGACGATGAGGATGCCGACACACCAGGCGAGGGCGACCCAGATGTCGGTGCCGACCGGCTGCTGGGTGAACAGATCGCGGATGGCGTTGACGATGGACGTCACCGGCTGGTGCTCGGCGAAGGCGCGCACCGGGCCGGGCATGGTGTGGGTGGGCACGAATGCCGAGCTGAGGAACGGCAGGAAGATGAGCGGGTAGGAGAACGCGCTCGCGCCGTCCGCGGACTTCGCGGACAGACCGGGGATGACGGCCAGCCACGTCAACGCCAGGGTGAACAGGATCAAGATGCCGGCCACCGCGAGCCACGCCGGCACTCCCGCCGCCGAGCGGAAGCCCATCAGCAGGGCGACGCCCACGACGACCACGAGCGAGATCAGATTGGCCACCAGCGAGGTCAGCACGTGCGCCCACAGCACGGACGAGCGCGCGATCGGCATGGACTGGAATCGCTCGAAGATGCCGCTCTTCATGTCCAAGAAGAGCCGGAACGCGGTGTAGGCGATGCCCGAGGCGACCGTGATGAGCAGAATGCTGGGCAGCAGGTAGTTCACATACGACTCCGACCCTGTTTTGATCGCGCCGCCGAACACGTAGACGAACATCAGCATCATGGCGATCGGCATGATCGCGGTGGTGATGATGGTGTCCACGCTGCGTGTGATGTGGCGCAGGGACCGTCCCAGCAGGACGGCGGTGTCGCCGAGAAAATGCTTGGTCATCGTGGTTCCCTACGCGTTCGTACCGACGTTGCGGTCATGGCCGTTCTTGCCGTTGTCGCCGACGAGGGCGAGGAAGACGTCCTCAAGGGTCGGCTGTTTTTCCACGTATTCGACCTTGGCCGGCGGGAGCAGTTGCTTGAGCTCGGCCAGGGTGCCGTTGACGACGATCCGGCCCTCGTGCAGGATCGCGATCCGGTCGGCGAGGTGTTCGGCCTCGTCCAGATACTGCGTCGTGAGCAGCACCGTCGTACCCTGGTTGGCGAGCTCCCTGACGGCCTGCCACACCTCGATGCGCGCCTGGGGGTCGAGCCCGGTCGTCGGCTCGTCGAGGAAGACGACCGGCGGATTGCCGATGAGGCTCATCGCGATGTCGAGGCGGCGGCGCATGCCACCCGAATACGTCGACACCTTCCGCGCGCCCGCGTCCGTCAGCGAGAAACGCTTCAGCAGGTCATTCGCGACCTTGCCCGGATCCTTGAGGTGCCGCAACCGGGCGACCAGCACGAGGTTCTCCCGCCCGCTGAGGATCTCGTCGACGGCGGCGAACTGTCCGGTGAGGCTAATGGACGCCCGCACGTCCGCAGCCTGCGTGGCGACGTCGAAGCCGTTGACGCCGGTAGTCCCGGCGTCGGCCTTGAGCAGCGTGGACAGGATTTTTATGACCGTGGTCTTGCCCGCCCCGTTCGAGCCGAGCAGGGCGAAGATACTGCCCCGTGCCACGTCGAAGTCCACACCGCACAGCACCCGCAGTGTCTTGTACGACTTCGTCAGGCCCCGCACGTGGATCGCGGGGTCCTGGACCTGATTGACCGTCATCCGGATATCCGTTCTCTGTTTGGTCACGGTTTGTCACCCGTGACGCGATCGATGGCGTCGGCCAGTCGTTTCCGGCCGATCCATGAACCCTCCGGGTGGTTGCGGAGGAGCGCCTCGGCGAACTCCACGGGGTCTCGCTCGACGGCTTCGCGGACCGGGATTTCGTCCGCCGCGCTCTACTCGACCAGGTCGGCCGGATCCTCCACCCCGCGGTCGAGGGCGGCGACCTCTCGGACCGCGTCGGCGATGGCCGGGGCGTCCTTGCGCAGGATGGCACCGTGGTTGCTGGGGACCTTCGCGCTGATCTTGATGTTCGGGTTGCGCTCGACCACCTGAGTGAGGCCGGCGCGAATGCGTTCCTGCTCATCACCGCGGCTTCCGAGGGACGCCCCCGACGCGACCACATACCGCGTGGGGACGGTGATGTTGTCCAGCACGGGGCCCAGCTCGCGCTCGCGGGCGATCCGGCCGATCTCGATGTTGCTGTCGGCGATCTGTTCGGCGGTCATCCGCGGGGTCAGGCCCGTCGGGCGCAGCAACGGCAGGAGCCAGCCCATCCGCCGAAACAGCCTCCGGATCCGCCGCTCCATGGCCTCGTCGAGCCAGTCGTACGGCTGCGCGCCCTCGACCAGGACCGCGCCCAGGGTACGGCCGGGATTGCGGCTGGCCCAGTGCGCCGCGACGAACGCCCCGTAGGACCAGCCCACCAGCAGCGCCCGGTCCATACCCCTGGCGGCGAGAACGGCATCGACGTCCCGGACGTTCGTCTCGAACGAATAGTCCGCCGAACGCTTCGATTTGCCGCGGGCACGCATGTCGTAGGTGATGTGCCGCCACCCCGTCCCCAATTCGGCGATGACCCGCCGCCAGTACCCCTGAGTGGCGGTGTGGCCATTGAGGTAGATCACAGGGATACCGGCACCGCCGGTGTCGGTGACGGCCAGGGCCGTATCGTCAACCGGCATCATGCCGGTCCACTTCGCGTTGGTCATGGTTCCTCGTCTCTGTTTTCGTTGTCTTGTGGGTTCGTCGGAGTCGCCGGGCGGAGACCGGGAGCACATGTCACCGGTGTTGGTGTACGCGTGCCTTGACGATCTGCTCGGCCTTCTCCGGGGTCGTCGGCGGTGCCCGGCTCGTCGCGCACGTTGCCGGCCATGGCGTTCACGTCGAGCCGGCCGGCGGTGCTCTCGCGGATGCCGACCTCGCGGTTTCCGGCGTAGGTGTGGAGGAACACCTCTCCGGCCCGGATGGCGCCCGAGGCGGTCTTCGCGGTGAGCGCGCCGTGCGCACGCTCGACGACGATGTCGCCGCTGGGTGAGTTCACCCGGCAGGTCGCCGGTGGCCTCGCCGATTCGGGGCATCCGCCGGAGTTTATCGATGGCGCCGCAAGCGCCGATCGCGCGGACGCGGAGCGCGCCGTTGCCGGTGGAGATGTCGACCGGGCCGCGCCGATGAGCGGGCCGGCGAGGGCTGGAGTTCGGATTCAAGATGACCGAGGCCGCGCTGGAGGCACCGACCGAGACGGTTGAGGACGTCATCTATCCCGCGGTGCCCGGCGGCTACAAGACTCTGGTGACGCCGCTGCACGGGCTTGATTCAGATCATCGAGGCGCTGGAGTTCGGGTCGACCAACACCGTGCACGCGCCGATGATGCAGGCGACGGCGCTGATCAAGCGGTATAAGGCCGGGTCGACGGGCGTTACCTCTCGGCCGTGCCGGGTTCCCCTCTGATGGACTCCTGATAGATGTCCGCGTGGGTGCGCGAGTCCTTGACCACGTCGTCGCAGAAGGCGGCGACGTCGTTGCCGATGAGTTCCAGGACTCCCTTGCCGGCCGCGACGCCCTCCTCGAAGAAATCGACGATCCCTGAGAGCAGGGACCCGTCAAGCAAGTCGATCGGTCCAACCTTGAAGATGTACCTCTGAATCTCCTTGTAGACGATCTGGTAGTCCGGCGGGAGCGCCTTGACCCGCGCCATGTGCGCCCGCCACTGCCTCTTGCCCTCGATGATGTCTTGGATGCCCACGTCAGCCTCCTAACTGGCCCAATTTCCTTGCGACGTTCCTGTTCAACTGCTCGCGCCACCGGTCGCGAAAGTTTCGAGCCCCTTCTCCGCCGGCCAGCGCCGCGCAGAAGCCCTCGATGTCGTCACCCAGCACCTCGTGAATGCTCCGCCCATCGGCCGATGTCTCTTCGAGCAGCCCCAGAGCACCGTCGAGAATCGGCATCAGGTTTCGACCTGTGAAGTCCGAGTAGGGAGAAAGATGACCCTTGATCTCTTCCCACGCCGCCCGGTAGTCGGCCGACAATGCCTCGGCCCGAACTTCGAACGCCTTCCATTCCCTGGTGAGATCGCTGCCTGTCATGGTCTCCCAGAAGTTCATCTCCCGCCCTCCTTGAGCTTGTCGATCCGTGATGTGATGTACTCCCATTTCGCCCAGAATGTCGAGAGTTCCTCGCGCCCCGCGTCGTTGAGCGCGTAGAACTTGCGCGGCGGGCCCAGCCCGGACGGTCGTTTCGTCACCTGGACGAGCCCGTTCTTCTCCAGTCGCAGCAGGATGGTGTAGACCGTCCCCTCGACGACGTCGGCGAAGCCGAGTTCGTTCAGCCGACGCGTGATGGCGTACCCGTAGGTCTCCTCGCTGCCGATGATTTCAAGCACGCAGCCCTCAAGCGTGCCCTTCAGCATCTCCGTCAGGTCGTCCATCGTGGGTCCTCTTCCACCCTCCTGGTACTCGGTGGTACTGAGTACCACTATACAGTACCACGGAGTAGTGGGCCATACCCGGCAAGCGGCGAGCACAGGCCGCGCCGGTCGGCCGGGGGAGCCGCCGCCGCCATGCGGAATCGCGCAGCACGATCTGGATCAGACGCGCGTTGAGGCAGGTGATGGCGGCGACCAGGCGCAGGGCGAGGGCGGAGACCCCTGCGTGCTCGCGGTCGCCGCCGGTCAGATCGCCGCCGAGGGTGAAGCGGGCAGCATCTGGTGCGACTCGACGGTACGCAGCCGCAGTGCGGTGGCGTGCTTGATTATCACAGCCGTTGGGTTCGGCCGTCTTGGCTCTGGCACAGCCCCGAGCCGTTCACCCTGACCCGGGTCAGGGGCTCGTGAGGATGACGAGTCGCTGGGTCGCCCGGGTCATCGCGACATAGCGGTCGACCGCTCCTTCGATGCCCTTGCCGAACGCCTCCGGGTCGATGAGGACGACCAGGTCGAATTCGAGCCCCTTCGACAGTTCCGGGGTCAGTGACCGGACGCGGGACGTCGCCCGGAACGTGGGGTCGCCGATGACGCAGGCGATCCCGTCGGCATGCGCGGCGAGCCAGGTGTCGAGGATCGAGCCCAGGTCCGAAACGGATCCGTGTACGACGGGGACGTCGCTGCTGCGGATGGAGGTCGGCACGTTGGCGTCCGGGAGCACCGCCCGGATGACCGGCTCGGCTTCCGCCATGATTTCTTCCGGCGTCCGGTAGTTGATGCTCAGGGAGGCCAGGTTGATCCGGTCGAGCCCGATCCGCTCAAGCCGTTCCTGCCACGACTCCGTGAACCCGTGCCTGGCCTGGGCGCGGTCCCCGACGATGGTGAAGCTCCGCGACGGGCAGCGGAGCAGCAACATCTGCCACTCTACGTCGGTCAGTTCCTGAGCCTCGTCCACGACGATGTGCGCGAACGGGCCGGCGAGCAGGTCCGGTTCGGTGCTGGGCGGTGCGGTCTCGTCGACCAGGGTGTCCTGTATGTCCTGTCCGCGCAGCATCGTCACCACACCTTCACCGTCGTCATCGGCCTCAAGCAGAGCGTCGACGACCTTGGCCATGTGCTCGCGTTCGGCGGCGACAGAGGCGTTGTGCCGACGCTTACGTCGCGACGCCTCCGGGTCGCCCAGCCGCTGCCGTGCTGCGTCCAGGAGCGGCAGGTCGGACACCGTCCAGGCCTGGGCGTCCCCGCGCTGCAGCGCCTGAACGTCGTCGGGGCTGAGCCAGGGAGCGCACTTCCGCAGGTAGGCGGGTACCGACCACAGGTCTCCGACGAGGTCAGCCGCTTCGAGCAGCGGCCACGCGCGGTTGAAGGTCGTGAGCAGCTCCCTGTTCCGCAGCAGCGACCTCCGAAGCAGGTCAGCCGGGGCGTCGCCGTCGTGCTTGTCCACCAGGATCGTGAGCAGCTCCTCCCAGATCTGGTCGCGCGCCTCGTTGTGCGGAGTACCGGGTTCCGGTGCTTCGAACGCCTCGGCCCAATCGTCGGCGCTCAGCCAGATGTCGGACCAGTGTGTCGTGACCGTCATCCCCTTGGTGGGCGGGTTCTCGTAGAACCCGACGGCCGCCTCGATCGCCTTCACCAGGTTCGCGGACGACTTCAGGAGGGCCGCGTTCGGGTCGGCCTCGATCGCTGCTGCGGCTCCCTCGGCGACGAGGTCCCGCAGGGTGCAGGTCTGTACGCCCTCCTCTCCGAGGCTGGGGAGGACGTCGGCGACGTAGGCCAGGTAGGGCTGGTGCGGACCGACGAACAGCACGCCGCCCCGGCGGTGACCGAGGCGAGGGTCGGAGTAGAGGAGATAGGCGGAGCGGTGCAGAGCGACGACGGTCTTCCCCGTCCCCGGACCGCCGTCGACGACGAGAGCGCCGCGGGATCCCGCGCGGATGATGGCGTCCTGGTCTGCCTGGATGGTGCCGAGCACGTCTCGCATCCGTGCCGACCGGTTGCCGCCCAGGCTGGCGATGAAGGCGGACTGGTCGTCGAGCGCGGCGTGCCCTTCGAACCCGTCCGCGGTGAACACCTCGTCCCAGTAGTCGTTGATCCGGCCGCGGGTCCAGCGATACCTGCGGCGGCTTGCCAGCCCCATCGGGTTGGCGTGGGTGGCTCCGAAGAACGGCTCAGCCGCGGGGGAGCGCCAGTCGAGCAGCAACCGACGACCCGCGCTGTCCGTGAGGCCGAGTCGTCCGACGTACACGGGCTCGGGGTTGTCCACGCTGACCATGTGCCCGAGGCACAGGTCCAAACCGAAGCGACGCAGGGCGCGCAGGCGAGCGGTCAGCCGGTGGATCTCCAGGTCCCGGTCCATCGCCTGCCGGCCTATGCCGCCGGGCGCCTTGCGTTCGGCGTCGAGGCGGTCTGACAGGTCGGCGATCGACTGCTCAAGGCTCTCCGCGACGGCCGCGAAGTGTTGCTCGTCGCGGGCGATCAGCGTCGGGGCGGCCTTGGGGGTGAGGTGGTCGGGAAGGTCGAACGCGCTGGTGGTCAGGGGATTCACGTCATCGGCTCCGATCTGAGGTGGACAAGGCACTTTCCCGGCTCGACGATCCCGCGTGGTTCACGCGGGACACCGGTGGCCTTTCTCGGCTGATCGCGTCGAACGGCAGTGTCGCGGCCACCGTCGCCCCGTCGGTGCGGGTCTCGGGGCCAGGTGGGCCCAGCCGCGGTTGAGCGCCGCGCCGAACAGCGCGTTCACACTCTGGGCGTCCAGGTCCACAGCACCCGGTTGCCGCTCACCTTCGGTGGGAACGGCCGGCCCGGCCGCGCCTGCGGCGGGTGGTACGGCCAGCGGTTCGACGTCCCCGCGCGACCCACACGTCGACAACAACACACGCACCTCGCATCCCCTGTTTCCGCAGGTTCCGGCCTCGGCCGACGATTCTGCGGCACGACCCGGGTCTTGCCGCAAGCCCCCCGGTGCGCTATACGTTGAGAGTGGAAAGGAGTGGGTACTCCCCTTTCCACTGATCGTCCGTTGCGGACGGACAAGCCCTTCGGGAAGCGGCGCCGCGCCGCGTACGGCGATGCCGCCGGCCCAGGAGGATCTCCCATGGACCTGCGGATGCGGCCCGGGAACGAGAAGTTCTCCACTCTACTCACGCAGCCGGGCCTGTGACACCGGCCGCCAAATGGTTGACCTCGGGAGGAGCGGCACGGGGCCGGCCGATGCCGGGTCCGGGGCCGGATGGGTCGAAGGGCAGGGACACAGGAAGCCCCCGATCAGACGGGCACGGGGTGGGGGCGGGTGAGGCGGCGGCGCAGGGCCAGGGAGAGGTAGACCAGCGCGAGGAGGACGGGCACCTCGATGAGCGGGCCGACCACCCCGGCCAGGGCTTGGCCGGAGGTGACGCCGAAGGTGGCGATCGCGACCGCGATGGCGAGTTCGAAGTTGTTGCCCGCCGCGGTGAACGCCAGCGTCGCGGTGCGCGCATATCCCAGGCCCACCAGGTGGCCCAAGGCGAAAGCGCCGACCCACATGAGCGCGAAGTAGACCAGCAACGGCAGCGCGATCCGGGCGACGTCGAGCGGCTTGGAGATGATCGCGTCGCCTTGCAGGGCGAACAGGATCACGATGGTGAACAACAACCCCCACAGCGCCGCCGGGCCGATCCTCGGCAGGAACCGGGTCTCGTACCAGGTGCGGCCCTTGGTCTTCTCCCCCAGGCGGCGGGTGAGGTACCCGGCGGCCAGCGGAAGGCCGAGGAAGATGAGCACGGAGCGGGCGATGTCCCATATCGACACGTCCAACCCGGTGACGGGCAGGCCCAGCCGGCCCGGCAGCAGGTCGAGGTAGAACCAGCCGAGCAGCGCGAAGGCGAGGACTTGAAAGGCGCTGTTGAGGGCGACCAGGACGGCGGCGGCCTCCCGGTCCCCACAGGCCAGGTCGTTCCAGATGATGACCATGGCGATGCACCGGGCCAACCCGACGATGATCAGCCCGGTGCGGTAGGCGGGCAGGTCGGGCAGCAACAGCCAGGCCAGGGCGAACATCAGCGCGGGGCCGGCCACCCAGTTCAGCACCAGCGAGGTGGCCAGCAGCCGCCGGTCGCCGGTGACCGTCTCCAGCCGGTCGTAGCGGACCTTGGCCAGCACCGGGTACATCATCACCAGCAGGCCGAGCGCGATCGGCAGCGAGATGCCGTCGACCTGGACGGCGTTCAGCGCGGCGCCCAGGCCCGGGATCGCCCGGCCCGCGACCAGGCCGGCGGCCATCGCGGCGGCGATCCAGACCGGCAGCAACCGGTCCAGCATCGGCAGCCGCCCCGCTGCCGGCGCCGCTTCGGCCACCGCGGGTGGCTGAGTGGACGGTGTCTGCGCGGTGTCGCTCACGCCATCGCCGGGAGGCGCGGCCCCAGGATCGCCGACAGCCGCGCCAGCACTCCCGGGTTGACCCAGTAGTAGACCCAGGTGCCGCGTCGCTCGCAGTCGATCAGCCCCGCTGTGCGCAGCACCTTCAGATGGTGGCTGATCGTCGGGCCGGTCAGGTCGAAGGCGCCGGTCAGGTCGCACACGCACGCCTCGCCGCCCTCGTGGCAGGCGATCAGCGACAGCAGCCGCAGCCGCACCGGATCGGCGATCGCCTTGAACAACGGCGCCAGCTCCTCGGCCTCGGCCGCGTCCAGCGGCTCGCACACCAGCGGCGCGCAGCACGCCTGCCCGGCCTGATCGACCTGGTCGGTCCCGGCCAGGCTCACGATCGGCAACGCTTGTTTCGACATACCTCTAAGTTGACAGATCTCTAAGCAGCATTGCAAGCTGAGGCCGAATCACTGTCTAGATGTTCATCTAAACAGCACCGGGTGGTGACCGTCACCACCCGCCAGAACTCTGCGGAGGATCGCCATGTCCCGTATCCAGCTCGCCCTGCGCGTCGCCGACCTGGAAGGCTCGATCGCCTTCTACTCCAAGCTGTTCGGCGTCGAGCCCGCCAAGCGCCGCCCCGGTTACGCCAACTTCGCGATCGCCGAGCCGCCGCTGAAGCTGGTGCTCCTGGAAGGCGAGGAAGGCCACGACACCCGCCTGGACCACCTGGGCGTCGAGGTCACCGACACCGCTCAAGTGCAGGCGGCCACCCAGCGGCTGAAGGACGCCGGGCTGGCCACCTTCACCGAGAACGACACCTCCTGCTGCTACGCCCTGCAGGACAAGGTCTGGGTGACCGGCCCCGGCGCCGAGCCGTGGGAGGTCTACGTGGTCAAGGCCGACGCCGACGTCCTGGGCAAGTCCGCGAGCGCCACCCAGGACCCCGCAGCCCCATGTGCCTGCGGACCGGACACTCAGCAGGCACATGGTCAGCCGGTCGGCGCCGCAGCGAGCACCGGCTGCTGCTGAGGACCCGCGGGAGACCCCCTGCCCGCCACGGCGTGTACCTCGGCAGGACTCCCGCCCTCAGGTCGGCTCGCAGCAGACTTTCGGCTGTACCGCCCGGGGCCGCCGGACGGTACAGCCAGCCTCCCTGCCCACCTCTTGAAGATACGGCCGTAGTGAGCGAACGCCTCGCCCAGGCCGGTGGTGCGCCCATCGGCCGACAACATCCGGAGAACGTGCTGGGCCGCTACCCCTCCGCGCCCCCATCCCGGCTGGCGGCGGCATCGCCGTACGCGGCGCGGCGCCGCTTCGCGAAGGGCTTGTCCGTCCACAACGGACGATCAGTGGAAAGGGGAGTACCCACTCCTTTCCACTCTCAACGTATAGCGCACCGGGGGGCTTGCGGCAAGACCCGGGTCGTGCCGCAGAATCGTCGGCCGAGGCCGGAACCTGCGGAAATCAAGAGTTCGCGAAGTGCGTGTGCTTTTGGCGACGTATGGGTGATGCGGTTGCGGGCGCCCGGCGTGAAGGCGCGGGTGTGCGCGCCGCCGGACCGCGCGGAGCGGCCGGCCGAAACGCAGCCTTGTCGAATGGGGGTTTCATGATTGACGTGATCGTTGCCGGCGGCGGGCCGACCGGCTTGATGCTGGCCGGCGAGTTGCGGCTGCACGGCGTGCACACGCTCGTGCTGGAGAAGGAGGCGGAGCCGACCGGATATGTCCGCGCGCTCGGCCTGCACGTGCGCAGCATCGAGGTGATGGACCAGCGCGGTCTGCTGGAGCGGTTCCTCGCGCTCGGCCGGCGGTTCGCGGTCGGTGGTTTCTTCGCCGGCATCACCAAGTCGTGGCCCGACCGGCTGGACACCGCGCATCCGTACATTCTCGGCATCCCGCAGACCATCACCGAGCGCCTGCTGGCCGAGCACGCCGGCGAGCTCGGCGCCGAGATCCGGCGCGGCTGCGAACTGGTCGGGCTGAGCCAGGACGAGCACGGGGTGACCGCCGAGCTGACCGACGGCACGCGGCTGCGCTCGCGCTACCTCGTCGGCTGCGACGGCGGCCGCAGCACGGTGCGCAAGCTGCTCGGCGTCGGCTTCCCCGGCGAGCCCTCCAGGGTCGACACGCTGCTCGGCGAGATGGAGCTGACCGAGGATCCGGCGGCGCTCGCCGCCATCGTCGCGGAGGTCCGCAAGACCCAGCTGAGGTTCGGCGCCGGGCCCCTCGGGAACGGGACGCACCGCGTCGTCGTGCCCGCCGCAGGGGTGGCCGGGAACCGCACGGTCCCGCCGACCCTGGAGGAGTTCAAACAGCAGTTGCGGGTGACCGCGGGTACCGATTTCGGTGTGCACTCGCCGCGTTGGCTGTCCCGGTTCGGCGACGCCACGCGGCTGGCCGAGCGCTACCGGACCGGCCGGGTGCTGCTGGCTGGCGACGCGGCGCACATCCACCCGCCGATGGGCGGGCAGGGGCTCAACCTCGGTGTTCAGGACGCGTTCAACCTCGGCTGGAAACTGGCCGCCGAGGTGAACGGCTGGGCGCCGGAGGGGCTGCTGGACAGCTACCACACCGAACGGCACCCGGTGGCCGCCGAAGTGCTGGACAACACCCGCGCGCAGATGGAGCTGCTGTCCACCGAGCCGGGTCCGCAGGCGGTGCGCCGGCTGCTGGCGGAACTGATGGACTTCGAGGAGGTGAACCGGTACCTGATCGAGAAGATCACTGCGATCGGGGTGCGCTACGACTTCGGCGAGGGGCATGACCTGCTCGGCCGGCGGATGCGGGACGTGAAGCTGAAGCGGGGGCGCTTGTACGAGCTGATGCACGGCGGCCGCGGGCTGCTGCTCGACCAGACCGGCCGGCTCTCGGTGGCGGGCTGGGCAGAGCGGGTCAACCACGTCGTCGACGTCAGCGAGGAACTGGACGTGCCCGCGGTGCTGCTGCGGCCGGACGGCCACGTGGCGTGGGCCGGTGACGATCAGCAGGAGCTGCTCAGCCGGCTCTCCAGGTGGTTCGGCGCCCTCGGGTAGGACGGGCAGGTCGTCGACGGCGATGCCACCCCAGCCGGACACCAGCACCGCGCGCATGCCGGTCGGGCGGTTATGTCGCCACTGGCAGGCATGCGAGCATTGCGGTCCATGACGGCCTTGGAGCGAGAGACGATCACCGCTCGCCTGGCGGCGGGCGCGGTGGAGTACCGGCTGGAAGGTGACGGCCCTCAGACGGTCGTGATCTTCCACGGCGGTCACATGCGGGCCGGGCTGGCCCTGGGGGAGGAGGTCTTCACCACCTCGGGCCACCAGGTACTCGCGCCTTCTCGCCCCGGATACGGACGAACCCCCCTGAGCACCGCCACCACGCCCGCAGCCTTCGCCGACGTCACCGCGCAGCTGTGCCGCAACCTGGGCATCGAGCGGCTCGCCGCGGTGGTGGGCATCTCGGCGGGCGGGCGCACCGCCTTGACCATGGCCGCCCGCCACCCGCACCTGGTGGGCGGGGTGATCCTGCAAAGCGCGGTCGGCTTCGCGCCCTGGCCCGGCGACCGGCGCACCCGCCTGGGCGGTCGCCTGATGTTCAACGCCCGCGTCGAAGCCGCGACCTGGGCGGCTGTGCGGCTGCTGATGCGCACGACGCCGCGGGCGGGGTTGCGGTTGTTGCTGCGCGACCTGTCCACCCGGCCCGTCCGCCGGGTCATGGCCGGCCTGAGCGAGCACGACCAGGCCGAACTCCTCGCACTGTTCACCCTCATGCGCTCAGGTGAGGGCTTCGTCAACGACATGCTGCCCGTACCGGACTGCGCGAGGCAGGTCACCCAACCGGCCCTGGTCATCGCCACCCGCACCGACCGCTCGGTCCCCTTCACCCACGCCGAATCCCTCGCCGTGACCATCCCTCGGGCCGAGCTGGTGGAAAGCCGGGCCGATGGCCACATGATCTGGTTCGCCCCGGACTACCCCGCGATCGCCGGGAAGATCAAGGATTTCCTCGCCACGGTCTGAGCATCTGCGGCGGCCCTTCCGACCCGCGGTGGAATGCCGTTGATCCCGCCGAGGGCACACCGACTCACGATGATCATGTCGACGAATGTGACATCAGCCCGGGCTCACCGTTCCGTTCCTACCGGACCCCCATGTCGACACCGTCCTGGTGACCGGGTCGTGGCGGCGGCCGGCCGCCGTGACCGTTCGCATGGTTCAGGCCCACAACGCCATTGGGGAGGGCGCTGCGGGCCTGTCCACTGTGCCGCCGCGCTCAAAGAGCGTCAGCCGAATGGGTTACGGCGGCCTGGGTGGATTCCCGTGACCGCAGTCCGTCACGCCGGTTCGACGGGTAGCCACAGCTCGCATGTCGCGGTGCTGAAGTCGTCCGCGCGCTCGACGACCACGACGATCGAGGGACCTGGCCGCAGACGCCACGGGTTGGAGGGGAACCACTCGGTCGCGGTCGCGGCCCAGGTCGTCTGCAGGGCCTGCGGATGCGGTCCGGCAGTGCGGAAGACCGCCCACATGCCGGCCAGTACCTCGATGGCGTCGAGGTCGTCGGGGGCCGGCGTGTTCCGGGAGACAGCGACCCCGTGCAGGTAGGTCAGCTCGCTCCCCTCTGTGCCGTCGGGGTCGAGGTCGTCGCAGACTTGCAGCAGACCCCCCGGTTCGGTGTCGCCGAGGGCCTTCAGCCGGAGATGCTCCTCCTGTGGCAGTGCGGTGATGTGCCGCTGGATGTGCGGGTTGATGCCCTGGTGGATGAGCGGAACCCGGGTTGCGTGTCCGACCAGCCGGAACGCGGGGCGGTCGATGAGGCGGGTGTCCATGGGGGTGCTCCCTTCGACGGTCAGGCGGAACCTGATCTGTGGTTGTGTGCGCAGGGGGCCTCCGGCGCGGCGCACGTCACCGGGACCGGAGCCGTGAACCGCGCGAAACGCGCGTCCGAACGCCTCGGTCGAGCCGTATCCGTGCCGGACGGCGATGCTCAGCAAATCGTCCTCACCCCGGACGACGTCGGCGGCGGCGACGGTCATGCGGCGGCGGCGCACGTACTCCGACAGCGGCATACCGGCCAACGACGAGAACATCCGGCGCAGGTGGTACTCGGTCGTGCCGAGCTCCCCGGCCAGCCCGTGGACGTCGAGATCCTCGGCGAGGTGCTCCTCGACGAGATCGACAAGCTGGTTGAGTGCCGAGATCATGAGGCCTCCTTTCGATGTCAACCCTGCCGGAAGAACCCCGGCCGTACCCGACCGCCGCGATCCGATCCGATCAGGCGCCTGGACGGACGCGAAGCCGGCGCACACCCATGCCGATGGGCAAGCGCTTGCTTAAGGACAACGCGTTCCCGACCTCCGCCGCAGTAAATGCCGGATTTACTGCGGCGGAGGCCCTACGGTGATCCTCGCCACCCGCGGCGGGACGATCCGGCCGCACCCGCGGCCCGCTGTTCCTCACCGACCGCGACCCCGCCGCCGGGGCTGAGCCGCACACCAGTGCCCCGGGCGTACGGCGGGACATGACCGTCGAGTACGCCTTGTAGACGGCCGGTAAACTCGACGGCTGTGGCGGACACCCAGTACGAAGACCTGTTGCGGCTGGTGCTCACCTCCGGGACGGCCAAAGCCGACCGGACGGGCACCGGTACCCGAAGTGTCTTCGGGCACCAACTACGCTACGACCTCTCGCGGGGATTCCCGCTGGTCACCACCAAAAAGGTGCATCTCAGGTCCATCGTGTACGAGCTGCTCTGGTTCCTGCGTGGCGACTCGAACATCGGCTGGCTGCGTAAGCACGGCGTCACCATCTGGGACGAGTGGGCCGACGCGAACGGCGAACTCGGCCCGGTTTACGGCGCACAGTGGCGTTCTTGGCCCGCCCCGGACGGCAGGCACATCGACCAGATCAGCGAAGTTCTCGACACTCTGCGCCGGGACCCGGACTCCCGCCGGATGATCGTCTCCGCCTGGAACGTCGCCGATCTGGACAAGATGACTCTCGCGCCCTGTCACGCCTTCTTCCAGTTCTACGTCGCCGACGGCGAGCTCTCCTGCCAGCTGTACCAGCGCAGCGCGGACCTGTTCCTCGGCGTACCGTTCAACCTCGCCGGCTACGCCCTGCTCACGCACATGGTGGCGCAGCAGGCCGGCCTCAGGCCGGGCGACTTCATCTGGACCGGCGGCGACTGCCACATCTACGACAATCACGTCGAGCAGGTGACCGAGCAGCTCTCGCGCACCCCATTCGAGTTTCCCGGGTTGCGTCTGCGCCAAGCCGACTCGCTTTTCGACTACGCCTACGCCGATGTGGAGGTGCTCGACTACCGGCACCACCCGGCCATCAAAGCCCCGGTCGCGGTGTGAACGTCGGGCTGATCTGGGCGCAGACCCTCAATGGCGTGATCGGCTCGGACAACGCGATTCCGTGGCGACTGCCTGAGGACATGGCCCATTTCAAGGCAACCACCCTGGGGCATCCAGTGGTGATGGGGCGCAAGACCTGGGATTCGCTGCCTCCGCGTTTCCGGCCGCTGTCGGACAGGCGCAACATCGTGGTGACTCGCGATCCACACTGGGTGGTCGAAGGCGCGGAACGTGCCGGTTCCATCGTCCAGGCTCTGGAACTCGCGGCCGAGCCGTCGCAGACAGGCGCCCCTGCGGCGGCATGGGTGATCGGTGGCGGGGAAATTTATCGTGCCGCCCTGGAGTACGCCACGATGCTCTCGGTGACTGAAGTCGACTCGACAGTGAACGGCGACACCTACGCCCCGACACCGGACCCGACGTGGAAAGTCGCCGAGGACAAAGGCTGGCAGTCCTCGACGTCCGGGCTGCGCTACCGTATCCGCAGATACACGCGGTGACAGTCAATTCACAACCTTGATTACCTCCTGAACCGGCCCTGGTGCTCAAAACACGAAGGTCACGGGCTTGGGCTTCCGACCGACCGGCCGAAGTCGCGATCGTCTCATCCTGCTGGGACCGCCTCCAGTCCCAGGTCCGCGAACACCCGAGTCGCCACAGGCCATCTCCTGCCAAAGCCCGAAGATCTTCAGCTTGAGGCTGTTGGCCATATCCGCCCGATTTTCGGCGATCACTACGGCAACCCCGGCGAGCGCACCCTCTGACGTGCGGGTTCCGGAGCCGGCCTGTCGTGTCGTGATCGGCTGAACATCCAGCCTGAGCCAGAATGGCGCCAATCTGAGCCAATATGGCTTGTTGATGGCATCACGATGTGCCATAGTGATGCCATGGACCTGACCCCGTATGTGGCCTCCCTCGGTCGCGAGCTGCTGACCGCCGTCGAGACCGGTGATGGTGACGCCAGTGCGCTGATCGAGCGGTTGACCGTGTCGATGGAGTCTGCGATCCGGCTCACCCTGCTCGAAGCGTTGTCGGCGGCTGCCGACGAGATCACCCGAGACCTGGCTCCCGGTTCGGTCCAGGTGCACCTGCGTGGGCGTGACCCGAGCTTCGTCGTGACGGTTCAGCAGGCGGAGCAGCCGCTTGAGGACACCCCGGATCTGGGCGCGGTGTCGGCTGACGACGCCGCGGCGAGCTTCGAGGACGGCCCGGTGGCACGGATCAACGTCCGCCTCCCGGAACAGCTCAAGGCCGCGATCGAGGAGGTGGCGGGCAAGGAGGGGCGCTCGCTCAACGCCTGGCTGGTGCGGGCCGCCTCGACCGCGCTGCGTTCCCCGGAGCGCGACCGCGGCTCCGACCGGCGCGGCAAACGCGGCACGCAGCGTTACACCGGCTGGGCTCGCTAGCCCGCGCCGACACCCAGAACTACTTTCTTCGTACATCTCCGACCAGCGGAGATGTTCTTCTGACTCATTCTGAGGGGATAGCCATGCCTGTTTTCGCCACGCCTGAACCGATTTCCGCCACGATCGAGCTCTCCGTCGGTGACGTGCAGATCATCGCGAGCGACCGGATCGACACCGTCGTCGAGGTACGGCCGAGCGACGAGTCCGATGAGTCCGATGTGGACGCCGCGCAGAAGACGCGCGTCGAGTACGCCAACGGCACGTTGACGGTCCGTGGGCCGAAGACCCGCATACTCGACTTCTCCAAGAAGACCAGGTCGGTCGACGTACTGATCGAACTTCCCGCCGGCTCGCACGTGCACGCGGACCTGTCGGTAGCGGACCTGCGCGGCGTCGGCACGCTGGGGGAGTGCCGGCTCAAGGCGTCGGTCGGGCATTTCCGCCTCGACCGGACCGGACCGCTTCGACTGGGCACCTCCGGCGGAGACATCACCGTCGAAACGGTCGCGGGCAACGCCGATGTCTCCACCGGCACCGGGCGCGTGCACATCGGCGAGATCGGCGGCACCGCCGTCATCAAGAACTCCAACGGCAACACCGACATCGGCACCGTCACCGGCGAACTGCAGGTGCGCTCGGCCAACGGTGACATCTCCGTCGACCGGGCCGACGCCATGGTGGAGGCCAAGACCTCCAACGGAACCATTCGCGTCGGCCAGGTCACGCGCGGCACCGTCACGCTGCACACCTCGACGGGCCACCTCGAAATCGGTGTCGCCGCCGGCACCGCCGCATGGCTCGACCTGAACACCTCGCACGGGCGGGTGGAGAACTCGCTGGACGGTCTCAGCGAAGCACCGGAGAAGTCCGAGCAGACCGTCGAAGTCCGCGCGCGCACGTTGTTCGGAGACATCACCGTCCACCGTTCCTGACCAGATCTCGAAGGGGTTCTCATGACCATGCCATCCCAATCTGCGATCACGGCGACCGGACTGCGCCGGTCGTACGGCGACCACGTCGTGCTCGACGGTGTCGACCTGAACGTCCCGCGTGGCACCGTCTTCTCGTTGCTCGGCGCCAACGGCGCCGGCAAGACCACCACAGTCAAGATCTTGTCCACCCTGATCCGTGCCGACGGGGGAAGCGCGCGGATCGCGGGTCATGACCTGTCCGCCGAGCCGGACGCGGTGCGTGCCGCGATCGGCGTCACCGGCCAGTTCTCGGCGGTCGACAACCTGCTGACCGGTCAGGAGAACCTGACCCTGATGGCGGATCTGCACCACCTCGGCCGGAAGGCGGGCAGGCGCAGGGCCGCCCAGCTGCTCGAACAGTTCGATCTTGTCGATGCGGCCAAGAAGACGGCGGCGACCTACTCCGGCGGGATGCGGCGGCGGCTCGACCTCGCGATGACGCTGGTCGGCTCACCGCAGGTGATCTTCCTCGACGAGCCGACCACCGGGCTGGACCCGCGCAGCCGCCGCGCCATGTGGCAGATCGTGCGGGAGCTCGTGGCGGGTGGCGTCACCATCCTCCTCACCACCCAGTACCTGGAGGAGGCCGACGAGCTCGCCGACCGGGTCGCGGTGCTCGACCACGGGAAGATCGTCGCCGAGGGCACCGCGGACGAGCTCAAGCGGCGCATTCCCGGCGGCCACGTCCTGCTGCGGTTCGCCGACGAGCGCGCCCTCGAATCCGCCGCGCGCGCCGTGGGCCAGGTGTCCCGCGACAGCGACACGCTCGCCCTGCGCGTACCGCACGACGGCAGCCTCAGGTCGCTGAAGGCGCTGCTCGACCGGCTTGACCAGAACGCGGTCGAGGTCGACTCGCTGAGCGTGCACACCCCCGACCTCGATGATGTCTTCCTCGCTCTCACCGGCAACAAGGAGAAGGTGACCGCACGATGAGCACTGTGCCGTACGCCCTGACCGACTCGGCGACGATGCTCCGCCGCAACCTCAAGCGCATGGTGCGCTACCCGTCCATGACACTGACGCTCATCGGCATGCCGATCGTCTTCCTGCTGCTGTTCGTCTACGTCTTCGGCGGCACACTCGGCGCCGGGCTCGGCGGCGCCTCCGGCGGACGTGCGGAGTACGTCAACTACGTCACCCCCGCGATCATCCTGATGACGATCACCGCCGCGGTCCAGGGCACCACCATCTCGATCGCCATGGACATGACCGAGGGCATCGTCGACCGGTTCCGCACCATGGCCATCGCCCGCGTGTCCGTCCTAACCGGACACGTCATCGGCAGCCTCATCCAGACGATGCTCAGCATCACGGCGGTCATCGGCGTAGCGCTGCTCGTCGGCTTCCGGCCGTCGGCGGGGCCCGGCGACTGGCTCGCCCTCATCGGTGTCCTGGTGATGATGGCCTTCGCCTTCATCTGGCTGTCGGTCGCGTTCGGCCTGGCCAGCAAGACCGTCGAGTCGTCGAGCAACGTCGGTATGCCGCTGATGCTGCTCCCGTTCCTGGGCAGCGGATTCGTCCCGACCAACTCGATGCCCACCGTGCTGCGCTGGTTCGCCGAGTACCAGCCGTTCACGCCGCTCATCGAGACCCTGCGCGGCCTGCTGACGGGCACGCCGATCGGGAACAACGCCGCCATCGCGGTCGGCTGGTGCGTCGTCATCGCGCTCGGCGGCTACCTCTGGTCGAAGAAGCTGTTCAACCGCGAGCCCACCCGCTAAGCCGCACGTGAGCCAAGGAGAAACGATGCGGCACCAACAGATTCCGCCGGTCGAATCGCCGCCCATCACCCGCCCCGGGGGCTGTCCATTCGATCCGCCACAGAAACCGGGCCGCATCCGTGAGGCGAACCCGATCACGAGGATGACCTAATTGCCTTGATCGGCGCTAATTACCCGCCTGAATGCACTTCCTGCGGTTGACGGAAACCTTGAATGCAACGCGGCTTTCGAGCCGTGCCAAATACGTACTATCGCGAGTAGAACCTAAGTCGATAAGAGGAATGGTCATGGGTGAATCCCTCCACACCGTCACGACGCTGCCGGCGGCGCGCCGGCCCGGCTGCCCCTTCGACCCGCCGGCAGAGCTGATCGACGCCCGCCTGCACGGCCCGATCAGCCGCTACACCTTTCCCGGCGGAAAACCCGGCTGGCTGATCACCGGATACGACCTGGTCAGGTCGGTCCTGGCCGACTCGCGGTTCAGCTCGCGCAAGGAGCTCATGCTCCACCCGTCCATCGACATCACCGGCATGGAGATTCCTCCGGCGCCGCCCGGCGAGTTCCTCCTCATGGACGAGCCACAGCACGGGCGCTATCGGAAACCACTGGTGGGCAAGTTCACCGTACGGCGGATGCGACTGCTCACCGAGCGCGTCGAGCAGATCACCGCCGACCATCTGGACGCCATGGAGAAGACCGGGCCGCCGGTGGACCTGGTGACCGCGTTCGCCAAGCCCATCCCCGCCATCATGATCTGTGAGCTGCTGGGGGTGCCGTACCAGGACCGGGGCTCCTTCCAGGAGCAGATCGAGTCGTTCCTCAGCGGGGAGACAAGCGACGAGGACCTGATAGCGGCCTACACCGCGACCCAGCACTACCTCGCGGAGCTGGTGGCCGCCAAGCGCGCGAACCCCACCGACGACGTGCTCAGCGACCTCATCGACAGCGATCTGACCGATGAGGAGCTGAGGGGGATCAGCCTGCTTCTGCTGGCGGCCGGGTTCGACACCACCGCGAACACGCTGGCGCTGGGCACCTTCGCGCTGCTGCGCAACCCGGCGCAGCTGGCCGCGCTGCGCGCCGATCCCGCGCTCGCCGACCGGGCCGTGGAGGAACTGCTGCGGTATCTGAGCGTCGCCAAGACGTTCATGAGGACGGCGCTGGAGGACGTCGAGCTGGGCGGCCAGACCATCGAGGCCGGTACGACGGTCATCCTGTCGTACAACACCGCCAACCGCGACCCCGAGCGCTTCGCCGACCCCCACGTGCTCGACCTCCGCAGGCAGGACGGCGGCCACCTGGCCTTCGGCCACGGCATCCACCAGTGCCTGGGGCAGCAGCTGGCCCGCGTCGAGATGCGGGTCGCCTTCCCCGCGCTGGTCAACCGCTTCCCCACTCTGCGCCTGGCCGTACCGGCTGAAGAGGTCGGCCTGCGCCCGGAGACCGCGGACATCTACGGGGTGAAGAGCCTCCCGGTCACCTGGGACGTGTGATCCGCGGCAGCGGCGCCACAGAAGCCGGGTGGGGACGCACCATGAGTCACCGGTCGAGCACGGTGACCGCGCTTGCTGGAGGCGGTGGAGCGCCGGGGAGGCCTGCAGGCGGGCGGCAGACGCACGACCGTGCGCTCTTCGTAGCCGACCACGATCGGCCGACGAGTCCGGGCGCATGCCGGACACAGGCGTGGCGATCGTGAGCATGGACAAGCCGTCCCTGACCGGTTCCCGCAATCTGTGCCCGGTGAGGTGGCGATCGTCGAGTGGCACGCGGGCACTACCGGAGGCCGGGAAAACGCAGAACGGAGCGTTTTCCTGATCGTCCTATGCGACTGCGCACCCTGGCCTGGCATGGCGAGCGAACCTCCAATGGAAAGCAGCGAGATGCCTGCGATCGGCTTCTGAGGCTCCGTGACCAAACACAGGACCGCATTTTTTCACCGGATGAGTCGAGCGCACCGAATCACGGGCCGGTCACCTGGGCGGCGGGCATAGACCGCGCCGACCCTCATGAGAACAAGAAGCGCGACAACGGTGTTCGGGGTCCGTTCGCCTCGCACGACCACCAGTTTTCCGGAGGATATGACCATTGTTACGAGAGCGGCGGCTCAATCCGCATTCGCGAACCGTCTCACCGTAGGTGAGCGTAGTGTCTCGATGTCGTACGGCGGGCAGGTCGGGATGACGGCCGGCTGCCGGCTCCCCAAGCCTGTCGATGCGCTCTCCCGGGGGATATGGCGATCGCGGATCGTACAGGACCGACGGGAAAATCCGCTGCGATTACTTGTTTCCCCAGGATGACCATCACAAGTCCGGCTTGGTGACCTTAAGCCTAGACTGAGGGGCGTCTATATCCCTTCGGGAGATTGGAGCTCGATGGCCAGGGTTTCCCACGTCGTACGGTCCGAAGTTGATGACGGCCGGGTGCCGGCGGTCACAGCTAAAGGTGTGTGCGTTGCCTTGGGCGCTTTCACAGTACTCGACCACTTTGACCTCAAGGTGGATTCAGGGGAAATCATCGCACTGATGGGTGTGAACGGTGTCGGAAAATCAACCCTGCTGCGCTGCTTCGCCGGTCTCCAACGGGTAGCGGAGGGAGAGATTCTGGTCTTTGGCGCTCCGCCGAGGGACGATGAGGCGTTCTGGCGTGATGTCGGCCTGGTCACGGAGGAACAGGCGTGGTATCCGTGGCTCACGGTCCGTGAGCATCTGGAATTGGTCAGAAAGATCCACGCGCCGATTGAGGACTCGTGCCTGGAATCGGAGGCGCTGCTCAAGATGTTTGGTCTGTCCGACCGGGTCGACGTCGCACCGATGATGCTCTCGACCGGCCAGCGGCAACGGCTGTCGCTGGCCGCGGTGTTGGCCAGGCCGAGCCGTCTCCTCCTGCTTGACGAACCTGAGCAGGGGCTGGATCAGGCTTTCCGCCGTAGCCTCGGCACTCTGCTCACGAAGTACGCCGACAACGGTGGCACCCTTGTGATGGCGACACACGATGCGCAACTTGCCGAGTCCGTGGGGGCGCGTGTGGTCACACTCCACGGAGGGGGGCGGGCGTGATGACGGTTGCTCAGCTGACCCGACGTCGCCGACCGGTTCGGGAGTCGGGTTGGCAGCGAGCGTATTACTGGCTGATCGCCGTGGGGCTCGCCGCCGCGATCGGCGTCCCGCAGTTCGTCCGATTCACCTCCTGGCTCTTCAGCGGGGCCGGACTGGCCGGCCCCGCGTTGGGCCTGGCACTCCTCCTGACCCTTCTGGCCGGTCTCCTCATGCTCCTGGCGTGGGCGGGGCCGGTGGTGTCGTCGCCCGCTGATGTACGGTGGCTGGTTCTCTCCCCACTGAATCGCCGTTGGGTACTCGCCCGTAACGCTCTGGTGCTCCTGGCATCCTCAACGGTCGCGGGACTGGTCCTGGGCTCCTTGGGCGCGGCCGTGTTCGGCAGGCCGCAGGATGTGATTGCCGGCGTGTCCCTGGGCATTGCCTCCGCGGTCACCGCGGGTTCGACGGCTGTGCTGGTCCAAGCAGCCGAAACCAGACGTGACTGGCTTCGGCTCACCGTGATCCTCTTGGCCGTGGTGGTGGGGGCGCTCATCTTGCTGCGTCCGGCCCTTCCCGGTCCGCCCATCACTTTGATCGCGTGTTCGGCTCCGGTGATCGCGGCGTTCCTGGCGTGGCGTGCGTGGCAGGCGCTGGCGCGCTTCCCCTCGCGTGCACTCTTGGACGCTTCAGCTCGGATGGGTACGCTGGTCGCCTCTTCCTTCAACCTCGAACCTGCCGTGTTGACATCGATCGCCGAGCAACGGTTCTGGCGGTCTAAGCGGCTGCGCTCACGTGCCTGGCCGACGGCTGGTCGGTCGGCGATGGTGCGGTCGGATGCGCGCATGCTGAGTCGCCGTCCGGGCCGACTTGTCGTACTGGCAGCCCTGACCTCACTGCCTGTCCTCGTCTGCTCCGCTGGAGGAACGACCAGCCTGGCCATGGTCGTGCTCTTCTGCGGAGGCCTGGCAGCAGCGACAGCGGCAGCCGCCGGAGCGCGCTGGGATGCTCAGCATCCTGAACTGGCCCGTCTGTTCACCATGAAATGGTCCACTACGAGGGCTGTGATGCCTGCCGTTCTCGCGTTCCTCTGGATTAGCCTGGCTCTCACCCTGTTGTCCATCGCAGGGTTCATGCCTGCTTGGAGTTGCCTGTACGGCTTGGCGACGGCTCCCAGCCTCGCTGCGGGAGCCCTGCGCATGGCGCGGCGGAGTGCGATCAACCATGCGATGCCCGTCATCGACCTCGGCTTGGGAGGGATTCCCACCGGTCCCGTACTGTGGGCGATCGCGGGAATAGACCTGGCCGCTCTCGGCAGTGCGCCGCTGCTGCTGGCCGTAACGCCGACCTCGCTGGCGATCGAGGCTCTGCTGAGTACCGTTCTGCTCGGCGTCTACCTGCGCCGTCAACGTAGGAGCCGGTGAACCAGTCGAGTGCCGCCGCGCACGCCTCGGCGGCGTACCCGCACCCCCACGCCTCCGGCAAGAACATGTAGCCGAGCTCGGCCTCCCCGGCATCCGGACGGACGTGACCCGGGCGCTCTGCGTCGCGCCGATCGAACGTGATCATGCCGATCATCGCTCCGCCGAGACCGATCACGAAAAGGCCAGGGCGTCGCCCGGGCGCCTCAGACAGCGTCCGCTCAAGCTCATCACGCGGTCGAGGGCCACCGATATAGGTGCCCACCTCTGGCGAGGCGAACAGCTCGATGAACGCCGCACGGTCCCGGGCCTCGGACTCGCGGAGCACGAGCCGTTCGGTCCTTATCGGGGCAGGTGGCCAGGCGACGGGGCCGAGCTCAGTCATGGCGGGCAACCTACCGCACGCCCGCCGAGCAACTCGCGCTGTCACGACTCACGAACAAAGCGCGGTGTCTCAGATCACGCACCCGTCCTTGTGGAGGTTTTGGGGTCCAGCCGAGGCCTCCGCTATCCGCCGGTAGTCGGGGCAGTGGGTGAAGTCGTCCGCTGTGCACTGCATAAGGTGCTCGATGAGCGCCTTGGAGGCCGATATTTCGTGAAGTCGACGTTCCAGTTCCGCGTGGTGCCGCTGGAGGAGTGCCTGGCGCCCGGCCTGGCCGGAGACGGTGAGGATCTCGCAGATCTGCTCCAGGCTCATGCCCGCCGCTTTGGCGCGGATGATCGTCATGACGCGGATGACGTGGTCGCGGGTGTAGCGGCGGCGGCCGTTGACTCTGGTGGCGGGGACCAGCAGACCCATGGCCTCCCAGTGGCGCAGGACATGCGGGGCGAGGTCGAACCGCTCCGCGAGTTCCCCGATCCGCATGGAATCGCTTGACTTCATGTTGACATTAACTTGCAGACTTGCCTTCACGTCAAGCGATGACCGCTTATTGGAGGCAAGACATGTTCGACGTCGTCATCGTCGGCGGAGGTCCGGCCGGCATGGCCGCTGCTCTGGCCCTCGGACGGGTCCACCGTACGGTGCTGTTGATCGACACCGGGGAGGGCCGCAACGCCGCCGCCGACAACGTGCACAACTTCCTGACCCGGGATGGCACACCCCCCGCTGAGCTGCGCAGGCTCGGCCGCGAGGAACTGGTCGCGTATCGGACGGTGCAGACAAGAACGGAGATGGTCACCGATGCCCGCGTGCTGGACGGCGACGGCTTCCAGCTGGACCTGTCCGACGGTGGGACTGCGGCCGCGCGGCGCCTCCTGCTGGCTACCGGGCTGGCCGACGAGCTTCCCGGCCCGCGTGGGGTGGAAGCGCTGTGGGGCCGTTCCGCCTTCCACTGCCCCTACTGCCACGGCTACGAATGCACCGGCAAGCAGGTCGCCGTGCTCGGCACGGACCAGGCACGGATCCGGCTGGCGCTGCAGCTGAGCCGCTTCGCCGCCGACGTCGTACTCTGCACCGGCGGCCGGCCGCTCGACCCGGCGGCGCAGGCCGCGCTGGCATCGCACGGTGTCGCGGTGCGCTGCGAGACCATCGCCCGCCTGGAGGGGACGGGCGGTCGGCTGGAGCAGATCGTGTTCGAAAACGGCCCCTCCCTGGCCAGGGACGCGGTGTTCGTCGTCAACGTGCCACGCCAGCGCTCCGATCTGGCTGATCGCCTCGGCTGCGCGACCTTCACCGACGGGTGCGTGGAGGTGAACGAGTTCGGCCAGACCAGCGTGCCCGGCGTGTACGCGGCCGGTGACATGGCGCGGCGGTCCGGCGTGCCGATGCCCATGGCCGCGGTCATCGCCGCGGCGGCCAGTGGCACCGTCGCCGCGGCGGTCATCGACCAAGATCTGCTGTGCGCCGACTTCGGCCTGCCCAACCCGCTCGCGCGGGCAAGGGGCTGATCATGGTGTCCGCAGACCTCGCGCAGACCGCCTCCGCACCGCCGAAGGACAGCAGCAATGTGCCGATCGCCACGGCCGGCCTGCTGATCGGCATGCTGCTGTCGGTCCTGGACCAGACGGTGGTGGCCATCGCCCTGCCCGACATCGCCGCCGACCTGGGTGGCATGGACGCGATCGGCTGGATCGTCACCTCCTACGTGCTGGCCTCGACCGCGACCGGCGCGCTCTACGGCCGCATCAGCGACCGGTTCGGCCGGCGCCCGGTGTTCGTCACGGCGGCCGCCGTCTTCGTCGCGGGCTCCGTACTGTGCGGCCTGGCCCAGACGACGCCCCAGCTGATCACCGCCAGGACCTTCCAGGGCATCGGAGCCGGAGCGCTGTTCGTGCTGCCCACGATCGCGCTGTCGGAACTGTACCCGCAGCATCTGCGCAGCAGGATCCAGGGCTTCACCGGCGGCGTCTTCGCGCTGGCCGGCGTGGGCGGCCCGCTCGCCAGCGGCGCGATCACCGACGCATGGGGCTGGCGGTGGATCTTCTACATCAACCTGCCGCTCGGCCTGCTCGCCGTGGCGCTCACCGCGTTCGCGCTGCGGCTGCCCAAGACCGGCGGGGACGGCAAAGTCGACCTGGCCGGGGCCGCGCTGATCGCGGGCGCGACGGTGAGCCTGCTGCTGGTGGCCGAATGGGGCGGCCGCGTGTACGCCTGGACGTCCGGCGTGATCCTGACGCTGATCGGCGCGGTGGCGGCTCTGGCGGCCCTGTTCGTGTGGCGGGAACGCCGGGCGGTCAACCCGCTGCTACCGCTGCGGCTGTTCGCCGACCCCACCCTGCGCGTCGCGTTCCCCGCCACCGCGCTGCTCGGCGCGCTGCTCGGCGGCTCGATCGTCTACCTGCCCACCTATCTGCGGGCCGCGTACGGCATGGGGGCCACCCAGGCGGGTCTGGCGCTCACCCCGTACGTGCTGACGTTCATGGCGGTCTCCTCGCTCGCCGGCGCCCGCGTCGGCGCGAGCGGCCGGTTCAAGCCCTACCTGCTCGCTGGCTCGGCGATCGCGGTGCTGGGATTCGCGCTGCTGAGCCGGCTCACCCCCGGCACCCCCTACGCCCTGCTGGCCGTGGAGATCGCGATGCTGGGGGCCGGGTTCGGGCTGCTGATGCAGAACCTGGTGGTCGTCGCGCAAAACGCGGCCTCCCCCTCGGATCTGGCTGCCACCACCTCCGCCGCGGTGTCCGCCCGCGGCCTGGGCCTGTCGCTCGGCGTGGCGGTCTTCGGCACCCTCCTCGCCCGGGAACTTCAGGGCCGGGCCCCGAGCCCGGCGGCGACCGCCGCCGCCATCCCGGACATCCTGTTCTGGGGCGCTCCGGCTGCCGCCGCCCTGGTGACGCTGATGGCCCTGCTGCCCTGGAAGGCCCAGCCCCCCACGTCGGGAGAGGCGACGGCATGAGCACCGACAAGCAAACCATCATGATCGAGGGATACGAGACCGTAGTGCGCGCCTACGACCTGCTGCGCATGTTCGCCCGCCAGGGCCGACCGACCTCGCTGAGACAGGCGTTCACCGAGTACGGCCGCATCGACGAGACCCTGCGCCTACTGAGCATGCTGGACCCGATGGATTCCACCTACCGTCGGAGCCCGGGCAAGCAGCTGTCGGTCCAGGAGTCCCGACCCCGCCGTCCCTGACGTCGGCCACGACCACATCCCCAGACTCAGCACTCAACGGAGATCCAGTGTGTGACGGATGGTGGTAGAAGATCACCCGTTCTACCGGATCTCCGTTGTCATGTCTTCATCATCTGCGGTCTTGCAATCCCAGCCCTGGCCTGGCTAACCGGCATTGCCATTAGCCGGGGTGACTCACCGCTCCGGGCAGGGGCGTGGCGCAATGAACCTGGGCATCACCGGTGATCAGGCGGGCTACAGAGTAGGTGCATAACGGCGCAGCAGAGTCACGCCAAGGGCGACCTGGGCGGGTTCCAGCGTGCTCTTGCCGTCCTCGATGTCCCACAACGCGTTCTGCAGGATGCGGCCAAGCGTCCACCCGGTCGCCCTCTGCCGGTCCAGGCCGAGCACCTCGGTGAGGAGGTCGAAGCGGCGGAGGATCGTGCGGGTCACGTCGCCGGTCGCCACCACCGCCTCCCATCGGCTGTCCAGCGCCGGCCACAGGTCGAACCCGGGGTCGCCTGCCAGCGGTTCGGGGTCGATGGCCAGCCAGGGTTCCCGTTGCCCGGCGAGGATGTTGTCGTAGTGCAGATCCCAGTGCAGCAGGCGGTCACCGGGTTCGCCGATCAGTTCGGTCACGGCGGACGCGCAGGTGCGTACCAGTTGTTGCTCGGCCGGGTCGCGCAACGCCGGTACAGCGTGTGGAACCTGGTCCAGCATGGCGGCGGCGATGTCGGCCAGGTGCCGCAGACCAGGTGGGGCGGGCACCGCGACCAGGCGCGCCATCAGTTCGGCGAGGATCTGCATGGCGGCATCGTCGTCAGCCACTGACGACAGTGGCCGGGCTGCGTCCAGTCGTTCCAGCAACATGGTGCCGGTGTCCGGGTCGTGGTCGAGCAGGCGCACCACGCCGTTGCCGTCCCATGCCCGCAGGCCGAGCACGGCGCCGGCGTTGTCTTCGCCTGCCTGCTGGAATTTCAGCACCGCGGGCGCACCGTCTGCGCGGATCACCGGTAGCACGAGCGAGGCCTGGCCGTGTTCTGCGGGGCCGTCCGGCCGCAGTGTCCAGCGTTCCATGAAGTCCGCGGCCAGCCGGGGCAATTCGGCGATCCAGGCACGGCCGGACGCATTGTTCTTGCCGTACGCCGCGGCGAACGCGCCGGGGACGTCGACGGGGATCGGCGTGCTCATGTCAGGTATCTCCTTCGTGGGTTTCAGGGTGTTCGGGATACGAAGGAGGTCCTGGGGGTGCCCGGCTTCCGGGCCCTCCACTCGGGTCGCCGCCACCAAGGACAAAGTAGCCCATCGTGACGATGGTGACGTTGTGTAGCTGCACGCATGGGCCGGGTAGGGCAGGGCGAGCCCGGCGGTGAACACGGGGTCTGCACCGCGGCATGGGCGTGCGGGCCAGTGCGGCCCGCGGCGCCGGTGAAAGCGAGCCGTCCGGGTTCCAAGGTGGTCGTGCCTCGCCACCCGCGGGTGGCCTGTACGGCCGGGGTGGTCACGGCATGCCCTCCTGTGCCGGCTGAGGAGCGGCGGGCGTCGGTGGCGGGATGACGGTGCTTGGGTTGCTGTGGCGGGCCACCACCCGGTTGCTCGCCTGGCTCCCTTGAGCTCACCTTCGATTCTCAACACTCGCGTCATCGGTGGGGCAAGGGCTGCGAGACGCCCTCTGAAGGAGCCCACGCTACCGGCTCAGTCGTGTGCCGCCGGTGTTAGGGAAGCGTTCCAGAAGTCTGCGTAGCGGTCGCCGCGGCGGAGCAGGTCGTCGTGGTGTCCTTCTTCCACGATCCGGCCGCGATCGAGAAAGGCGATGCGATCGGCGCGTTGGACCGTCCGCATCCGATGAGCGACCATCACGACCGTCCAGTCGGCCATCAGGCGTTCGATGCCCTCGTGGACGGCTGCCTCTCTGGACACTTTGACTTCCTCTCGGCCCTAAAGGACCGGGATTCCCTGTGCCGCGGGCGCGGCATGCTGCCGCGCTGGTGGCCGGGGTGGTTGACGTTTCACAGACCGGGTTGCCCCGAGGTCTCCGCGTCCTGACACGGGCTGCCCGCCCGCGTATCGGTGCTTGATGTTGAGGGCGGCGTTCACGTCGGCGTGCGCGACCATCCCGCAGGAGGTGCAGGCGAATCGTGCTTGGCTCTCACGCGATGCCGCATTCACCGCCTTGCAGGTCGAGCACGTCTGCGATGTGTACGCGGGGTTGACCTTCACGATTTTCGTGCCGGTGTACCGGGCCGCGCCCGTGAGGGCGAGTTCGAGTCCGTGCCAGCCCTTGTCGAGGATGGCCCGGTTCAGGCCCGCTTTCTGGGCGACGTTCCTGCCGGGGGCCTCCACGGTTCCGGCGGCCGAGCGGGTCATGTTCGCCGTCTTGAGGTCTTCCAGGACGACCGTCCCGTACCGGGAGGTGAGCACGCTCGCGGTGCGGGCGTTGAAGTCGGCCCGCCGGGCGCGGACCCCGCCCATGAGCTTCCCGATCTCCGCGAGGACCTTCTTGCGCCGCGCGGAGCCCTTCTTCGTGCGGGTGAGTCGCTGCCGAAGACGTCGCAGGTGTTTGGCCTGGCCGGGGGTGGCGAACGTCCGGTCGTGGAAATCGCCGTCGGAGGTGACGGCCGCGGCCTTCACCCCCCGGTCCACGCCGACTATGGGACCGGGGTGCGCAGCGGGGGTGGTCTTCCCGTCGTCGATGAGGAAGCTGAAGTACCAGTGCGCGCCGTCCCTGCTCACGGTGGCCGAGCGGATCGTGCCGCCGAGCGCGCGCGACCAGCGGAACCGCACCCACCCAAGCTTGGGGAGTTTCGCCCGCCCCCGCTTGCGGCCCAGCCGCTCCACTGTGATGAGGTTGCCTGCGGGGAACCGGAACGACGGCTTCCACCTGCGGTGGGACCGCCAGTGGACTTTCCACGTCCCGTGGGTTTTCACCGCCCGGTCGAGGTCCTTGAGCGTCTGCTGGACGACCTGTGACGGCGCGTGGCCCAGCCACGGGAAGTCGGCCTTCGCGTCGGCGAGTTCCTTGCATTGCCCGGCGTACCCGATGAACGCCCCACGCCGCCGGTACTCCCTGCGCTGCTCCAGGCCGGTGTTCCACACCGACCGGCAGATCCCCGCGATGCCTTCAGCGAAGGCGGCCTGCTCGGGAGTGAGGTCCAAGCGGTACCTGCGGCCTGCCAGCATGAACCCCGCCCCCTCTCCGGCCCGCCCTTCACTCGAACAAATTATCATCTGGTCTATGAGTGATCCAGCCGAATACCGGCGCGGACGACACGTGGTTTCCGCGCTCCACGTCCATCTGGTCTTCGTCACCAAATACCGGCGGGACGTGTTCGACGACGCGATGCTGCGCCGCTGTGAGGACATCATGGTCGAGGTGTGTGACAGTTTCGAGGCCGAGCTACAGGAGTTCAACGGCGAACACGACCACGTCCGTCTCCTGGTGCACTATCCGCCCAAGGTCGCGATCTCCAAGCTCGTCAACTCACTGAAGGGCGTCTCCTCGCACTACCTGCGCAAAGAGTTCACCGGCCGGGTCAACCGCGCCCACATAGGCGGGGTGTTCTGGTCCCCGTCCTATTTCGCCGCCTCCTGCGGCGGAGCGCCACGGTCGATCATCAAGGCGTATATCGAGCGACAGCGCCGACCCGCCTGACGCCCGGAGCGAACCTGCCGGGTTCTGGGTCCGCGCTCCGCGCTCCGGTCTGCCCCGGCTCCGCCGGGCCATCCCCTACCGGGGACCGAATTCATCCCCGGCCTGAAGGCCGAGGCTTTCTCCGGACCTTCGGTAACGACCAGGCACGACACCGTCCAGAAACCTCTGTCCAGAAAGTCGGTGTGAAGGCCCTCCGCTCCCGAAGGTGTCCCCAGCCCCAAAGTAGACCGTGTCCACCAACCCCACCCACAACGGACCAAACCAAGATCTTCAGTGATCTTCTAGAGCCTGCCCGGCGGGTCATGGCTACTCGCTAGGGTGTGCCGATGGAACGTGCACCTGAGGTTTCCGAGAGCTTCGCCCAGTCTGCAGATCGGGACCAGGTGAATGACTACGACAGCTTCGCCGAGGCGTACTCGGTGGAGAACGAGGACAGCCTCGTGAACGCTTATTACGCGCGGCCCGCGATGTTGGCCCTCGCCGGAGACGTGGAGGGCCGTCGGATCCTGGACGCCGGCTGCGGTTCAGGCCCCCTGTCCGCTGCACTACGCGACCGCGGTGCCGTCGTCACCGGCGTCGACGCCAGCGTTGGGATGCTGGCGCTGGCCAGGCGGCGGCTCGGTGACGACGCGGACCTGCACGCGGTTGACTTGAGCGACCGTCTGCCGTTCAACGACGGTGCGTTCGACGACGTGGTCGCCTCGCTGGTACTGCACTACCTGGAGGACTGGGGGCCGACGCTGGCCGAGTTGCGGCGCGTGCTCAGGCCCGGCGGCAGGCTGATCGCGTCAGTAGAACACCCTTTCTCGGCCTTCACGATCCAAGAGTCTCGGCCCGACTACTTTGCGACCACCAGCTATATCGTCGACTGGACGTTCAACGGACGGCCCTTCCCGATGAAGTTCTGGCGCAGGCCGTTGCACGCGATGACCGATGCCTTCACCACCGCCGGCTTCCGTCTTTCCATCATCGGCGAGCCACAGCCCGATCCGGCCGCCCGTGAGCTGTTCCCCGGCGACTTCCATGACTTTTCGACCAACACCTGCTTCCTGTTCTTCGTCGTCGAGGTACCACCCGTGGCTACCGGCTCGGATGACTAGTAGTGCTTTTTAAGTGACCAGTGACTGCTGCTCCGAGCCCATGGGCCCTCTACCTGGCGGTTGAGGACACGTTCAGGAGCAGAGGGCCTTCTTGTGGATCGCCGCCATCCGCTTACAGAACATCGTCACCACGTCGTCGCGGACACCGGTCCGCACCGTGTGCAACAGGCCGGTGATCAGCGTCAGGCGCTTGTCCTCATCCAGTACCTTGCGCAGGTCGGCGACTTCGGTCACCCGCGCCTCACCCGCTAAGTGCGAGATCTTTCCCGGAGGGACGCCCTCCAGCCATACCTCGGTCGCCCTCAGGGCGTTCAGGTCCCGCAAGAACACCAGGCGGCCCTTGAACTTGCCCAGCGACGCGGCCTGCGCCACGTCCTTCAGCCCGTCGTAGGGGGACGGCCGGAATACGCCGGAAAGACACCGCGGGGCTTGAAGGCCGCTGAGGACGTCGCTGCCGGGTTCGGCATCGCCAAATCCACCTTGTACCGGGCACTGAGTAAGCAGCGTGAGGAGGCCCAGGCTGCGCTGCTCGCTGACGATTTGTGCCTGAGGACGGGGAAGCACAACGAGCCTCGCTTGTTCAGCCGGAATTTCATCCTGAGGATCGTTAATGGAGAAAGGTGAGGTTGTCCCGCAGTTCGTGGAACTTGAAGAGCGGTCCCGCGGTCAGGCGACGTTCTCGTTGTAGCAGTTTGAAGTGGCGTTCTGGGGCGTGACGTGCCGTTCGAGCGCGACTCTGAGTTTGGGCAGGTGCAGGAAGCCGTTCACACGGCGAAACTGCTTGGAGGCCTCGGCCA
>NZ_JBSGCR010000027.1:0-102083 GCF_053601935.1 Streptosporangium sp. NPDC004631
TCACTATCTGCAGATCGTGGTGCTGACGCAGTACAAGAACCACAGCCTCGACCGGCACATCTCCCGCACCTGGCGCCTCTCCGCCGCCGAGCGGCGCGCGACCCGGTGAGCGTTTCCGGTCACAGTACTAGGGCTCTCAGGCGAGTACGCCTCCGGGCAGGTCGATCGCGTCGAAATCGAGAGCCGCCGCGACCTGCCGCAACGACTCCGCGCGCTGCGCCTCGTACAGCTCGGTGGGCTCCTGGACCTGGCGGCCGATCGCGGCGGACATCCACTCGGCGTCTCGGTGGACACCGCCGCCGGTGTCCGTCACAGCCCCGGAACTGGTGAGGTTGGACGAGAAGATGCCGGCCGCGGAACGAGGCAGGAAGTCCTCGTAGACGACGGGGCGCGGTACGACCCAGCCGTCCGCGAGCAGCTGTGAGAGGGCGGAGGAGGGGGCCACGCCGTCCAAGGCCCTCGTGCTGTTGATCTCGTAGGTGAAGAAGGCCAGGTCCCTGGCCGCCAGTTCCTGCTCGGTGCGGGGCATGTGGTCCGACCAGACCTGCCGCGCCACGTCCTGACGCCGGGCCGACGTCGATCCGGCATGCCTGCGGTCCACCTCCGCCACCAGGGCGGTGTACAGACTCCGTCCCGCGGTGGTCAGCGCGATACCGCGTGCCTCGACCTCGCCGAAGCGAACGCGCAGTTCGCCGGGGCGGACGGTGCCGTCCGCGTCACGGAGCCGGCGGGGCTCGGCCAGGGCGCGGAAGGACGTCTGACGCAGGAGCACGTCAGGTCCGTCCCATCGAGGCGGCCCCTGAATCTCGTCGATCATCTCGATGCCCCGGCGGGTCATCTGCCGGTACAGCTCGTCGATGTCGAGGACACGTGGGGTGAGGTGGTTGATGTGCGTGGTGGTGACTCCGCCGATGTCGGCGGCGACACTTGAGACGGCTTCGAGCTCCCGGTACCAGCCGCGGTCGACCGGGGCGTCCGACAGGGCGAACGCGCCGACCGCCAGCTCAAGGAAGCGGGCGGCGCGGCCGGTGTCGAGGCCGCCGTCCGCCTCCGCGGAATCCGCCAGGGCCAGGAGCTCGTCCGGGAACAGCCGCCGGCGGGAGAGGAACGTGTTCAGACGCTCCGCGAGGTCGGCGTCGAAGAATCTCCGGTCCTCGGGCACGAGCAGCGAGACGAAGACCCGGAAGGGGTTCCTCGCCAGTTCCGGCGCGGTGATCGGCCGGAACGCCGTCGAGACGACGGGGATGGGAGACGGTGCGGCGTCCCGGAGGTCGTAGAAGCCCGTGGGGCTCATCCCCAGCGCGCCGAAGATCCGGGCCACCTGAGCGAGCTCGGCGGGCGTCCCGACCCGGATCGCCCCGTGCCGCTCCGCGGTCACCCTGCCGATCGATCCGAGCCTTTCGGCGCCGGCTCCCCGCTCGGCGAGCACCTGACCGTTCACCTGCTGCGACACGTCGACGAGCGTCGCGTAGGCGGGCACCTCCGTGCCGTAGAGGTCGGACAGCCTGCGGGCGAACTCGGCTCTGAGCCGCCAGGTCTCAAGGTACGTCATGCCGCGTGCTCCAGCCCGTCGAGACCCTTCCCCATCCCCCGCGTCCTGTTGTCCAGGACGAGAACGCCGTGCCTTCCGGACCTGTGGCCGGAGACGCGGACCACCTTCTTGGAACCCCAGCCGTTCATCGAGGGGTAGAACTCGGACACTTCAACTCCTTCGCGGCGGTGTTGGACAACCGCGCATCCCAAGGATCACTGACCCTGCGAGCTGGGCCAAGGCCGCGAGCGTGCGATCTGGCTGTTCCCAGACCTAGGAAAGCTGGCGCTGCGCGTGACGATCCGAGGGCTCGTCACGCCCGTCTCCCCTTCCGCGCGCTGAGCTGGGATCATCGATCCCGGGGCCGTACCGGTTCCAGGGGGTCGCCGACGGCCGGATCGGAAGGGGCAGAGATGATCGACGGTTTCGACTGGGCGCGGCTCGCGCACGCCTATGGGCAGGCCACCGATACGCCCGGGCACCTGGCCGCGTTGACCTCCTGCGATGAGCGTGAACGTATGGACGCCGTCGCGCACCTGGACAGCGCGATCCTGCACCAGGGCTTTCCGGGATCGGCGACGGCCCCCGCGGCCCGGGTCGTCAGCCGGCTGATCGCGACGGACGCGGTCGACGCCGACGTCCGTGACGAGCTCGTCGGCTTCCTGGGCGCCGTGGCCTACGCGACCTTTCAGTTCTCCGGCGACCCGGATTTCGCGGTTCTGATCCCTGAGCTGGAGGCGTCGATCGTCGAGGGATACCGGGCGGTCGCCGGAGTGCTCGACCGTGGTGCGCCGGCCCTGCGGGTGCGCGCGGCCGAGGCGGCTGTCGAGCAGTTGCGTCTGCCTCGGCTGGCGTCCGAGCGCGCGCTCATGGCGGCCAGACTTCGAGAATGGATCACGCAGTCAGACGAGAACCGGCATGTGTGGGTCAGGTTGCTGGGTGACCTCGGTGAGGATACCGGGGGGTTTCTCGACGGCCCCGACCGCGCTGTCCGGATGTGAGCCCCACCGGCGCCACGGCCACCGGGGCCGGGGCGAGAACGACGCGGCGGTCGTCGCCGCGGACCTGGCCGGCCTCGTCCGGCGGCTCGCCGGACGGGACGACAACCTCGTCCACCGGCCGGAGTTCGTCCACGGCGGACGCTTCGCCGCGGTGGTGGGATGCCCGGCGGCGTCAGCTCGCGAGTGGCGGAAGCTCTGAGGTGAGCCACGGGAGGATGACCGGAAGAACCTGGTCCGCCTGCATGGCCCGCATGTGGTCGAGGCCGTCGAGGACCCGCACGTCCCAGCCGAGTCGTTCGAGCTCCGCGCGCCGTTCCAGGATCGGTCCGGCGATGTTCACCTGGACGTCTCCCCACTTCGGTCCGTAGTCGATCCTGTCGGCCGATCCGGCGAAGCACAACCTGGGACAGGTGATCCGGCTCTGGGCGGCTCGGTCGTCGAAGCGCTGAAGCGCCTGGTAGAGCGTGACGAACTGGCGGGTCTGGTCCTGCGACATGGACACCGTGACGTTCGACCAGTCGCCCGCCTCCGCCGGTTGGGTGGACGGCGGGTTCGGCTGGGTGGACGGCGGGGTCCGCGCCTCGACGGCCATCCGGTGGGTCGCGGCGGTGACTCTGAGCATTGCCTCGTAGGGGCCGCCGACGGGCGGGAAGCCCCCCATGACGAGTGCTGTGAGGCGGTCGGTGCGGATGGCGAGCTGCATGCCGACCATGGCCAGCCAGGAATATCCGTAGTAGGCGAAGTCGTCGGCGCCGGCCGCGTCGGCGACGGCGAGCAGATCATGGGCGACGGCGTCCGGGGTGAGCGTGTCGGCTTTCGGCACGCTCAGGATGTGTCCCTCGTAGTCGAAGGCGATGGTTCGGAACCCGTCCCTCAGCCCGGTGACCAGGGAGTGGCCGAGAGAAGGGTCGGCGCCCCATTTGCGCATCTCCTCGGCTTTCGGGCCTTCGTCCGCCGGCTCGGGGTTCACCGGAACCAGGACGGCCGGTCCGTCGCCGTGGATCTCGATCTCGATGGTGCGTCCGTCGTGAAGCGTCGCGGATGGCATTGGGCGTCCTCTCAAGAGCCCCGGCGGGCCCCGGCCAGCATTTCTATATGGCGTAAGCTATTGCTGTCCGAGCACAATACCTTATCTCGTAAGGAGTTGCGTGGTGGTTGTCTACGCCGGCCAGGGTGACGCGCGGAGAACGCTGGCGCTGCTGTGGCGCACCTCGACGCCCGAGGGCGGCGCCCGTACGGCCCCCGGCCCCAAACCCGCCCTGACGGTGGACGCCATCGTGGACGCCGCGATCGCGGTGGCCGACGCCGGCACGATGGACGGCCTGTCCATGCGGGCGGTCGGCGAAAGGTTCGGCCGCACCGCCATGTCGCTGTACACATACGTGCCGACCAAGCGAGAACTGATCGACCTGATGTACGACCAGGCTCACGCGGAGATGCCCGCAGATCACGACCTGTCCGGCGGCTGGCGCGTCGGCGTGGAGTCCTGGGCGAACGAGCTGCGGGCCCTGTACCTGCGTCACCCGTGGCTTCTCCAGGTGTCCCACGCGCGGCCGGTGCTCGGACCGCACGAGCAGGGTGTCCTTGAGTCCATCCTTCGCATCCTCAAGGAGACGGGACTGGAGCCGACGGTGGTCCGATCGGTCGTCGGCTCCCTCTTCAGCCTGGTCCGCGGTGCGGCACGGTCCGTGGTGGAAGCCGGGTCGGCCGCTGGCACGACAGGAACCCCCGACGCGGAGTGGTGGGCACTTCGCGCGGGCCTCCTCAGGCAACTCGTCCCCGATTTCGACCGGCGATTCCCGCTGTCGACCCGGCTCTCCGCGGAGGAGCCGCAGCCGTCATCGGCTGAGGGGACGCCGCGCTGGGAGCGAGAGGCCCGGGACGCGTTCACCGGAGGCGTGAACATCCTGCTCGACGGCGTCGAGTCGAGAGCGCGGCGCCGGGCACACTGATTTGACCGCGTCCCACACGGTGTCGGCGTAGAGCCGCGGCGCGCGGGATTCGGCACGGGGCGGGAGCCGTACCGCTACGGCTCCCGCCTGGTGGTCAGCCGGGGTGGTGGGCGCTGGGCCGGTCACCACCTCGTGCGCGGTGCGCCCCCCGGCCGAAGGGGGTTGTGCCGCTCAGCGATTGGTCCACAGGTGCCAGAGCCAGTCCCCCTCGGAGCAGGTGTAGTGATCCCAGTGGCCCCGGTCGATCCCGCCCTGGCCGGCGGTCACGCAGTTGGAGTGGGTCCTGTACCAGTCGCGATACACGTTGTCGCCGGCGGGCACCTGGCCGACCGTGCCGGCGGTCGCGGCGGCGGCGTGGGCGGGGGCCGAGAGGGCCGCCGGTGCGGCGAGCAGGGCGGCCGTCGCGAGTGCCGCGGTTCCGGCCCTCAGTGCTGGCTTGATCATGAGATACCTCTCCGTGGGGGAGTGTTTACCGCAATCACAGTACGCCATCAAGTCGTTACTTTGTGTATACATAAAGGTCTCGGGAGAGCCGCGTGTCGCCCGCGGCCGCGAGACGCGGATGGGACCTCGGGGGCCGGGGTCGCCGGTCTGTCACCCGTCTCGCCGGCCGTCTCGTAGTCCATCCCGCCGGTCGCCGGGCCGGGGGTTCCGGTAGGAGGCGGGCCGGGCGGTCCGGGCGTCGAAGCGGATGGCCTGCAGGCGGTCGGCGGCGGGGCGGTCCAGCAGCGTGACACCGGAGGCGGGGGGGAGGGCGCCGGTGCGGGCGCGGGTGACGAGCACCTGCCAGCGACGGCAGTGCCGGGCGAAGGTGGCTGCGGTGACCACCCGGCCCCGGGAGATCTGTCCCTCGCGTGCGGCCCTCGGCTCCACGTCCAGCAGGATCAGGTGGACCTCGCCGCCGACCCGGCGGGCCAGCCAGGCGAAGCCGTACAGGATGTGCGACCAGGTGCCCCGGGTGTGCGCGACGACGCCGTGACCGGCCACCAGCGCCCGCGCGATCCGCCACACGTGCGTGGTGTGCACCAGCGGGGTGCGGGCCCTTGGCGGGATCGCGCCCAGATAGCGGGCCCACCAGTTGCGCGACTGCCGGGAGTCGATCACCCGCACCTCCCCGGCGGGGAACGGCTCCCGCTCGTCACCGCTCAACCCGTACAGCCGGTCCAGCAGGGTGCTCTTGCCCGCGCCGGGAAGCCCGGCGAGCAGCACCAGTGTGCGGGGCGGGTAGGTCAGGACCGTGACGGCGTGCTCGGGCGGCCGGGCCGGGACGGCGGCCGTCGCGTCGGCGGGCGTCGTACCGCCGGTGGTGCGGGAAAGTCGGTCTGCGGACATGCAGGCTCCTCGAATGACTCGGTCATCCGAGGTCTCCTTCACCCGCGCCTCGCGGGTGACCGCCCGGGGACGCCGCAGGGCGCCCGTACTGACCGGGGCGGTTCTTGGGAAGTACTCCCCTCGCGGTTACAGGCTAGGGGACGTTCGGCCCCCGCTCCACCTGTTGGCCGGATCCGCCCCGCTACTGTCCCCATACTGGGATGAACATGTAACTCTGTGCTCCGGTCGGGCGTGTCTTTGTCGCCCATATATTATTAATCCTAATAATTAGGGGCTTTATGTCCTTTTAGGGCAGTTTTCCCTTCTTCTGGGTGCGGATCGCCTCCTGTCGACGCCTCGGCGCGTCTCGCGCCTGCGGCGTTCTCAGCGCAGCGCCGCCGCCTCGGCGGCCAGTTTCTCGATACGCGCGTAGTCGCCGATGGCGAGCGCGTCGGCGGGGGTGAGCCAGGTTCCGCCCACACAGCCGACGTTCGGCAGCGCGAGGTAGTCGGGGGCCGTCGCCGGCCTGATCCCGCCCGTCGGGCAGAACCGGACATCGGGCAGCGGGCCGCCGAGCGCCCTCAGGTACGGCAGGCCCCCGGCGGCCTCGGCCGGGAAGAACTTCATCTCGGTCAGCCCGCGCTCCGCCAGCGCCAGCGCCTCCGACGCGGTCGCCACACCGGGCAGGAACGGCAGGCCGCAGCCCTCCATGGCGTCCACCAGCCCGGCCGTACTGCCCGGGCTGACCAGGAAGGCGGCCCCGGCCGCCACGGCCGCGGCGACGTCGGCCGGGGTCCGGACGGTTCCGGCGCCGACCACCGCCCCTGGCACCTCGGCGGCGATCCGCTCGACGGCCCGCAGCGCGCCGGCCGTGCGGAGGGTGACCTCGATCGCCGGCAGGCCGCCCGCCAGCAGGGCGCGGGCCAGGGGAACCGCTGTCTCCGGATCGTCGATCACGACGACGGGGATCACCGGGGCGATGTCCAGCAGGCTCATGTGTACTCCATACTCGGCGTGTCCGGCGGGCACCGGTCCGGCCGCGCCGCCACGCCGGCGGGGGCGGGCCGGGCGGCCACGGCCGGGGTGGTGGCGATGCCGGGCGGATGGTCGTTCGGTGTCGGGGTGGTCTCGGACCGGCGGCGGAGGTCGCTGGAACGGGCCAGGTCCACCATATGGGGCGGCACACCGCCGCCCAAGCCGCCCGGCTCGGTGATCAGGCCGGATCGGGCGCCGGTCCCGTGAGGTTCGCGGCGCTCTCGGCGTGGCCGTTCAGGGCGAAGATCCCGGCGCCGCGCTCGGCGGGCCCCGCCGTACGGCGGAAGACGGCGAAGAGCTCGCGGCCGGTGCCCGTCCACTGGGCGTCGGTGAGCGGCGCCCCCCGCGGTGTACGGGCGGCCAGCTCCTCGGCGGGGACCAGTAGTTCCAGGGTGCCCGCGGTGGAGTCGAGGCGGATCGGGTCACCGTCCAGGACGAGGGCGATCGGACCGCCGCAGGCGGCCTCGGGGGACAGGTGGATGGCCGCCGGGACCTTGCCCGAGGCCCCGGACATGCGGCCGTCGGTGACGATCGCCACCCGCTGGCCCCGGTCCAGCAGTACCGCCAGCGGCGGTGTGAGCTTGTGCAGCTCGGGCATGCCGTTCGCGCTCGGCCCCTGGTAGCGGATGACCGCCACGAAGTCCTGGCCGTCCAGCTCGCCCGACTCGAAGGCGCGCAGCAGTTCCAGCTGGTCGTCGAAGACCTTCGCCGGGGCCTCGACGACCAGGTGTTCCTCCCGGACCGCGGAGACCTTGCCGACCGCGCGCCCCAGGTTGCCGTCGAGCATGTGGATACCGCCGTCGGGGGAGAAGGCGTCCGAGACGGGACGGAGCACCTCGGGGTCGGTGCTGCCGCCGGTCCGCTCCCGCCAGACGGGTTCGCCGTCCTTGAGCGTGACGGCCGACCGGTAGTGTCCCAGCCCGCGCCCGGCGATCGTCAGCACGTCGGCGTGGAGCAGTCCGGCGTCCAGCAGCTCGCCGATCAGCACCTGCATGCCACCCGCGGCCTGGAAGTGGTTGACGTCGGCCTGGCCGTTGGGATACATGCGGGTGAGCAGCGGCACCGCCTTCGACAGCGCGGCCAGGTCGTCCCAGAGCAACTCGATGCCCGCCGCGGCGGCGATCGCGACGAGATGCATGGTGTGGTTCGTCGAGCCGCCGGTGGCCAGCAGCGCCACGCAGGCGTTGACGATCGCCCGCTCGTCGACGACCTCGCCGACGGGGGTGTACTCGCCGCCGTGCACGGTGATCTCGACCGCCCGCCTGCCTGCGGCCTCCGTGAGGGCCTCACGCAGCTCGGTGCGCGGGTTGACGAAGGTCGCCCCCGGCAGGTGCAGGCCCATGACCTCGATCATGACCTGGTTGGAGTTGGCGGTGCCGTAGAAGGTGCAGGTGCCGGGGGAGTGGTAGGACCGCGACTCGGCGTCGAGCAGTTCGGGCTTGCCGACCTTGCCCTCGGCGAACAGCTGCCGGGTGCGGGCCTTGACCTTGTTGGGCAGGCCGGAGGTCATCGGCCCCGCGGGGACGAACACCGCCGGCAGATGGCCGAAGTGCAGCGCGCCGATCAGCAGGCCCGGCACGATCTTGTCGCAGACCCCCAGCATGAGGGAGGCGTCGAACATGTCGTGTGAGAGGGCGATCGCGGTGGACATCGCGATGACCTCGCGGCTGTAGAGCGACAGCTCCATGCCGGCACGGCCCTGCGTGATGCCGTCGCACATCGCGGGCACCCCGCCGGCGAACTGCGCGACGCCGCCCGCCCTCCGCACCGCCGCCTTGAGGATCGGCGGATAGGTCTCGTACGGCTGGTGCGCCGACAGCATGTCGTTGTAGCTCGACACGATCGCCACGCCCGGCTTCACACCGGCCCGCAGGTCCCGCCTGTCTGACCCCGCCGCGGCGGCGAAGCCGTGGGCCAGGTTGGCGCAGCCCAGGCCCGCCCGCGCGGGTCCGCGCCGGCGGGCCGCCTCGGCCTCGGCGTGGAGCCGGGCCAGATAGGCGGCACGGGTGGCGTGGCTGCGCGCGGTCAGGCGGTCGGTGATCTCCTGGATGACGGGGTTCATCCGGCCCTCTCCATCGTCGTCTCGGTCGTGGTCTCTGGTTTCGCGTCCGTCTTCGTGCCTGGCTCCGTGCCCTGCCGGGTCGTTCACGCGAGGTCCTCCCGGTGCCAGGCGCGGCCGCTGCGGGCCACGAGCTCGTGGGCCCCCGCCGGGCCGGAACTGCCCGCCGGGTACGGCTCGGGCGTCATGCCGCCCGACTCCCACTCGCTGATGATCGGGTCGATCCACCGCCAGGCGGCCTCCACCTCGTCACGCCGCATGAACAGCGTCGGGGTGCCGGTGAGGACGTCCATGAGCAGCCGTTCGTAGGCCTCGGGCACCCGGGCGGTGAAGGTTTCGGCGAAGCTCAGGCTGAGCGGGACCGGCTTGAGCGCCACCTCGCCCGCGCCCGGCTCCTTGGCCATGAGGTGCAGCCGGATACCCTCGCTCGGCTGCAGCCTGAGCACCAGCCGGTTGGGCGCGCTGCCGGGGAAGATCGAGTGGGGCACGTCCTTGAACTGCACCACGATCTCCGAGCACCTGTAGGGCATGCGCTTGCCGGTGCGCAGGTAGAACGGCACGCCCGCCCAGCGCCAGTTCCGCACCTCGGCGCGGAGCGCGGCGAAGGTCTCCACCCGGTGCGAGGCCCCGGTGGGAGCGGTGCTGCCGGGCTCGTCGAGATATCCCGGGACCCGGACGCCGCCGGACTCGCCGGCGATGTACTGGCCCCGGACCGCGAAGCGGTCCACCTCGCCGCCGACGATGGGCCGCAGTGCCTGCAGGACCTTGACCTTCTCGTCGCGGATGGACTCGCGGTGGTTGCGGGCCGGTGGCTCCATGGCGACCAGGCAGAGCAGCTGGAGCAGGTGGTTCTGCACCATGTCGCGGAGCGCGCCCGCGTGGTCGTAGTAGCCCCGGCGGCCGGGGGTGCCCACGGTCTCGGCGGCGGTGATCTGGACGTGGTCGATCCAGAGGGAGTTCCAGATCGGCTCCAGGAACGCGTTGGCGAACCGGAGCACGAGCAGGTTCTGCACCGTCTCCTTGCCCAGGTAGTGGTCGATGCGGTAGATCTGCCGCTCGTCGAAGATGGCGCCGACCTCGTCGTTGATGCGCTGCGCGCTGGCCAGGTCGCGGCCGAGCGGTTTCTCCAGCACCACCCGCGCGGCGGGGGTGACCAGCCCGGCCCGGTGCAGCTCCCGGCAGAACGGGCCGAACGTCATGGGCGGGCTGGCCAGGTAGAACACCCGGTTGTGGTGCTCGCGGCCGGCGAGCAGGCCGGTGATCCTCGCCCAGCCCGTCGTGTCCTGGCCGCCGATGTCGACGGAGACGTGGTGCAGCCGGCCGAGGAAGCGCCGCCAGAGGTCCGGGTCGTCCACCGGTACGGAGCCTCGGACCTCGGCGTCCGCCTTGCCGCGGAAGTCGGCGTCGTCCAGCCCGCCCCGCGACATCGCGATGACGCGAGTGGTGGGGGAGAGGCGGCCGTCGCGGTCGCAGTGGTAGAGCGCGGGGAGGAGCTTCCGCATGGAGAGGTCGCCTGTCCCGCCGAAGATGATCAGGTCGGCGGACTGCGGGGGCTCGGACATGGAACATGCTCCGTGGTGATCTACCGGAATCAGGGATAGATCGGACGGTATCCATATCTTGTGCTCTGCACAAGCGAAGTTTTGTTATTCGAGATAAGAAAGTCTGTACTTTTCATCTCACAAGGGCGTGTGGTTCACTTGGCGGATGCCCCGACGTCCCGCTGCCGCGCTCGCCACCAGCGGCGAGGTGCTCCGCCTCATTCGCACCGGCGAGGCCGTTACCCGCGCGGACATCGGGCGGGTCACCGGCCTGTCCCGGCCCGCCGTCTCCCTGCGCGTCACCGAGCTGCTGGACCGGCGTCTCGTGGTGGAGGACAGCGAGGGCCCCTCCACCGGCGGACGCCCGCCCGCCCGCCTGGCCTTCAACGCCTCCGGCGGCGTCGTGCTGGTCGCCTCGCTGGGCGCGAGCAGGGCGCAGATCGCCGTGTGCGACCTCGCGGGGAGCGAGCTGGTCCGCGCCGATCTGGAGGTCGACGTCGAGGAGGGGCCGGACGTCGTCCTTCCCCTGGTCATGCGGACCTGGGACGAGCTGCTCGGTGACCGGCCGGTCTCCCGGGTGCGCGGGGTCGGCCTGGGGGTTCCCGCCACGGTCGAGTTCGCGGCCGGCCGTACCGAGAGTGCCCGCATCATGGCGAGCTGGACCGGGGTCGCCGTCCCGCCGATCATCGCCGAGCGCTTTCCCGCCCCCGTCTTCCTCGACAACGACGTCAACGTCATCGCGATCGGCGAGCACCACGCCGTCTACGCCGGTGACGTCGACGACCTGCTCTTCGTCAAGGTCTCGACCCGGATCGGCTCCGGCGTCATCGCGGGTGGCGAGATCCTGCGCGGCGCGCTGGGCGCGGCCGGGGAGATCGGGCACATCCCGGTCCGTGACGGCGGGGGGGTGCTGTGCCGCTGTGGCAACGTCGACTGCGTCGACTCGGTGGCCAGCGGCACCGCGATCCTGCGCGACCTGCGTGCCCGGGGACACGAGGTGAGGACCCTGGCCGACGTGGTGAGCCTGGTGCGGGCGGGCGACGCCGAGACCATGACGGTCGTCCGCAACGCCGCGCGGATGCTGGGAGAGGTCGTGGCCAGTGCGGTCAACCTCCTCAACCCGGCTGTGGTGGTCCTGGGGGGCGACGTGGTCGAGTCCTTCCAGCCCCTGGTGTCCGGCGTGCGCGAGGTCGTTCACCGCCGCTCGACGGCCCTGTCCACCCGTAACCTGCGGATCGAGCGGAGCCGCCTCGGTCCCCGGGCCGGGATCGTCGGCTGCGCGCACATGGTCCTCGACCACATCCTCTCGCCCGAGGCCGTCGACGCGATCGGGTGAGCTCGCGGATTCCCGGTGGCCCGTCCCGGGCGATCTCATGCGATCCGCGGCGTAAGACCCGCCGGGACCTCGCGGTTCCCTCAGCCCGCCTCGGTCGTCGTGTCGCGGGGAGCCCGGGACTGGCGGCGGATCGCCAGGCAGATGTCCGCGATCGCGATCACCCCGAGCACCGCCATGACGACGGCCAGCCACCTGATGCCGGCCACCAGGCCGAGAACAGCGACACCGGCGATCGCCACCAGCGCGAACGAGCCCAGACGGATGTGGACGACGTCTCGCGGTGTCGCGCGGACCATGGGCTTGCCGGTCGCCGACATCCGCTCCGGCTGTCCTTCGGGAGTCAATGTTCCCCTCCTTCGTTCAGGCGCATCCCCGTACCCGGATGCCTTCTCGTCATGCGCCCCGCTGTTGCCCGGCGTGGTGGCGGCGTGGCCTCTCTCGCGGGGCCGGACAGGGCCGGAAGCCCGGGGTCCTCCCGTTGCGGGCGTCCCACGGCGCAGGGGTGCGGGCGGACGGCGCGGGCCCCCGAGCGCGGGGCTCGCGCCGCGTGGCCGCCGGAGGTCAGTCCTTGAAGGCGTCCTTGACCTTCTCCGTGCCGTCCTTCAGCTTCTCCCCCGCCTGCTTGAGGTGACTCTTGCTCTGCTCTGCCCGGCCCTCGGCCTCCAGCCGCTCGTTGTCGGTGGCGCGACCGGCCCCCTCCTTGACCTTGCCCTTGAGCTCTTCGGCCTTGTTGCTGATCTTGTCGTCGGTACCCATAGTGTGATTTCTCCCCCCGTGTGACATTTTCTGCCGTGCAGTGGTACGTACTGTCCGGAGACGGGGGCGGTAAACATGGGCTGCCCAGGTGCCCAGGTGCCCAGGTGCCCAGGTGCCCAGGTGCCCGGCTGTCCGCCGTCGCGGCGGCCGTCGGGATCCGCGGAGCCGGCTCCGCCTCAGGCCAGCAGGGTTTCGCCGATCCAGCCGTCGGCGGAGCAGCCCGGTGGGATGGCGAACACCGCCGACCCGATCGGCGTCGTCCACTCGTTGAGCAGGTCGGCCTCGGCCAGACTCTTCTGGATCGGCACGAACTGCCGGGTGACGTCCGCCTGGTAGGAGGCGAACAGCAGCCCGCAGTCGGAGTGTCCCTCGGGGGTGAGCCCCTCGTCGTAGTTGTAGACCCGGCGGAAGATCCGCAGGTTCGGGTCCCTGACGTGGGCCCGCCGGATGTGGGCGTACTCGGAGATGACCGGAAAACCGGCCGGCGTGACCCGGTCGAGGTCCGGCTCGTCGTGCTCAAGCCGTCCGGTCAGCGGGGCGCCGGTGTCCAGCCTGCGGCCCACCGAGAACTCCCTGGCCGTCCGGTCGGCGGCGTCCCACGTCTCCAGCTCCGTCCGGATGCGCCGGAGCACCAGCGTGGTGCCGCCGCGCAGCCACTGCGGGCCGTCGTTCACCCACACGGCCCGGTCGAAGCCGGGGGTGCCGGGCCTGGGGTTGACGGTCCCGTCGAGCTGGCCCATCAGGTTGCGCTGGGTCAGCCCCGGCGCCTGAGTCTGCGGGCTGTGCCGGAACCCTCGCTGGGTCCAGCGCACCCTGGCGAAGGACCGGGCGTCCTTGACCGTCATGCGCAGGGCGTGGGCCAGGGTGACGCCGTCGTCGGCGCAGATCTGCAGGAGCAGGTCCGTGCCGGCCCACCGCCTCTCCAGCCTGTCGATGGTGAACTTCGGGAGCGGGGCCACCGAGGCGGGACGCCGCCCGGCCATCCCGGCCGCGGTGAACAGGCCGGGGCCGAAGCCGAAGGTGACGGTCAGCCGGGAGGGCAGCGCGGCCATCTCCGGCTCGGTGTCGGCCAGGGCGGGCCGCCCCTGGGTCAGGCGGCGCGCGTCGTCGGTGAGCAGGCGCATCATCCGGGCGATCGCCTCGCGGCCGGTGCCCGGCAGCAGGTCCAGGCCGACAAAGACGGCGTGGGCCTGCGGGATCGTGGCGACCCCTGCCTGGTGGGCGCCGTGGAAGGGCTCCACGGCCGAGCCGCCGGCAACCGCCTGGGGGGCGGTTTCCGAGACGGCCTGCCCGGCGGGGGAGAGGGACTGCTCCTGGGAGACCGACCGGCCGGGAGCGCACGCGGAGAGGGCGCCGGCCACCGTGGCGGCGCCCCCCGCGAGCAGTCCCCTGCGGGTCAGCTGGGGGTCTCGCATGACTTCCAATCCTCGGTCAGCCGTGGTCCTTGCCGGTGTGCGCGTCCGGCCGGTAGTTCTCCTTGCCGCCGGCGAAGTCCTTGCCGACCGCGGTGAACTCCAGGGTCTCGCCGCCCTTGAGGGTGAGGGTGAAGTCGATCTGCGCGCCGGGCTTCACCTCCTTGGTGACGCCCATGAGCATGATGTGGTCGCCGCCCGGCTGGAGACGGTGCGTGCCGCGGGCGGGGATGACGAACCCGCCGCCCTTCGGGCGCATCACCATCTTGCCGTTGTCGCCGACCACCTCGTGCAGCTCGATCCTCGGAGACAGAGGGGAGCGTCCGGAGACGACGACCATTTCGACGTCGGTGTTGTTGACCAGGGTGCCGAAGGCGGCGGTCATGCCCTTCTTGGTGGTCTTCACCCACGGGTCGGTGATCGCGAGCGGCGGTCCCTCGGCGGGTGCGCTCGGGGCGGCGGACGTGCTCGCAGCGGCCGGCGCCGCAGCCTTCTGCCCGGTCTGCTCGGTGGCCTGCCCGCCACAGGCGCTCACCGCCACGGTGGCGAGGACGGCCAGCAGACCGGCCGGAAGAACACGACGAGTAATCATGAAAGGGCCTTTCCAGGTGTACGGCGCCGCGGCCGGAGCACTGCTCGACATGCCGTCGGATACGCCGGAGAGATCGGGTGAAACGTCCGGCGCCGTGGTACGGCCCGGAGCGTCGGTAACAGTCGGTGAAAAGAGGGAGCGCGTCAGCGGAAGGCGACGCGTGGCCTCGGCGGGCCGCGCCGGCTCACCACGTGGCGCAGGAGCGCGGAGCGCAGGGCGCCGGGCGCGTCCGGACGGGCGTGTGCCGCGGCCCTTACCGGGGTACGGACGGGCTCGCCGGTCAGGATCGGCCCAAGTCGTGCGCCGAGCCGCCGCAGCAGGCCCCAGAGCAGGGCCTCGCCCCGGGCGAGCCAGAGCGCGGTCAGTCCGACGGCCCAGCAGTGCATGACCAGCATGGCGAGGCCGGGCACCAGCTGCGAGTGCGCGTGCCCGGCGGCGCTGTGCGGGACGGGCGGGTGCGCCGCGGTGAACAGCAGGTGGAGCGCCCCCTGGGTGCCCGCGAGCAGCGGGAGGATCATCCCCATGCCGCGCTCGCGTCCGGTCACCGCGAGCGCGGGGGCGAACGCCAGTGCCAGCCCGGCCGCCGCGCTCCACACGGGGACCGCGCCCCCGGCGAACACGTGCGCGATCACGCCCAGCCCGAGGGCCACCACGGCGAAGGCCGAGGCGCGGGCGAGGCGGAAAAGGGTGGTCACCGGCATGATGCCGCAATCATCACACACGGTGGGGGTGCCCTCCAGAGCGGCGGGGGGCCGAGACCCCCGAGGGCCGCCTCTGCGCCGGCGCGCCCGGGAAACGGTACGCCCTGCCGCATGCCAGGGTCATCATGCACCAGCCGTCCGGCGGCCTCGGCGGCACCGCCGCCGACATCGCCGTCCAGGCCGAGCAGATGCTCTACACCAAGCAGCTGATGCGGGAGCGGATCGCCTTTCACACCGGCCAGACGCTGGAGCGGATCGAGGAGGACTGGGACCGTGACCGCTGGTTCACGGCCGCCGAGGCCAAGGACTACGGATTCGTCGACGAGGTCGTTCGCACCAACCGCGAGGTCGTTCCGGAGAATCGCTGATTCGCTCTCAGGGTAATTCTCGCGGCTGATTTCGGCATACGGTATTCCGGCGCTCGGCGCGCGGTGAGAATCGCGCCGGACAGCCGGAGCCCGCCGCGCCGTCCACGGCGCGGCGGGCTCCCGGCGGGAGGGGATGACGGACGGTGCCGTGCCGGCGGTGGCCCGCCGACGTCCCGGTGGCGGCCTCAGTGGCGGCAGAGCAGGCAGCTCAGGGCGTGTTCCAGCGACTCGGCGTCGGTCAGCGGAGCGGGCCAGGGCAGGCGGATCAGTGTGGGCCGGTCGGCGCCGGAGCGGATGGTCGCGCCGAAGCGATCGAGTTCCCAGAGCCAGACATCGTGGACCGGGGCGGGGAGCAGGGTGCGCAGAACGCTCTCCAACTGCCCCCTGTGAGCGTCGTTCACGTGGTGGAGCATGCGCTCGGCGGCGTCCATCAGGGGGTCGGGGTCGGCGCCGAGATACTCCTCGGCGTCCAGCACCCCGGACTCGGGGCCGGTGAGATAGATCACCTGGCCGACGTCGACCCGGAGCAGCCGTGGGCCGCCGGTGCCCTCCACGGCCTCGAACAGCGCCTCGTCCGGGCAGCGCTCGGCGATCGCCACCGCGGCCTCCCTGGCCTCGGCGCCCGTTACGGCCTGAGCCCAGCCCTGCACCTTGAGCAGGCCGCGCGGGGCCTCGAACCCGTCGAGCAGCCGACCGGCGGTCAGGTCCACGGTGACCACCGGCTCCTCACGTACGTCGTGGAGCGGGTCTCCCGGCAGGACCAGCAGCACCGGGCGGCCGGCGGCGTCCACGCCTCCTCTGGCGGGTGCCGCGGGCAGGTCGGCGCCGACAAGGGACACGTGGGTGGGGACGGCCGTGGCGGCCAGTGTGCGGACCCGCTCAGGGATCGGCGGAGCGGTGACGGGCTGCTGCATGGGCCGGTTCTCCTTGAGGTCGAGGGGCGCTGTGAGCTAAGGTTAGGTTTACCTAACTAAGGTAGACCTAATCATAGAGGAGTGACCATGCGCTACACCGGGCCGAAGGTTCGTCTGTCCCGCAGGGCGGGCGTCCCGCTGACCCGCAAGGCCGTCCGCTACTTCGAGGAGCGGCCCTACCCCCCGGGTGAGCACGGCCGCAAGACCAACCGGCGGCAGACCGGCGACTACGGGGTGCGGCTGATGGAGAAGCAGAAGCTGCGCTGGTACTACGACGTCTCCGAGCGGCAGATGCGCCGTTACTGGGACATGGCGCTGCGCGGCACCGGCCGCGCCGGGGCCGAGCTGGTCGTGCTGCTGGAGAGTCGCCTCGCCTCGCTCGTGCTGCGCGCGGGTCTCGCCCCCTCCATCTACGCGGCCCGGCAGTATGTCACCCATGGTCACATCACCGTGAACGGCCGCAAGGTCGACATTCCCAGCTACCTGGTCAAGCCCGGCCAGGTCATCTCGGTGCGGCAGAGGTCCCGGGCGATGCAGCCGTTCGTCGCCGCCGCCGAGGGCGTCTACGCCGACGAGCGGACCGCGGCCTACCTCGACGTCGACCACGCCGATCTCCGGTTCACGCTGATCGGCCGCCCGCTGCGCGAGCAGGTCGTCGTGCCGGTGGACGAGCAGCTCGTGGTGGAGTTCTACTCCCGCTGACCCGGGGGTTCCTCCTGCCGGACGCAGTAGCCGCCGACCCCGGACTCCAGCAGGCGGAAAGCGTGCTCGGCCTGCCCGCGCAGGTCCGGGGTGATGGCGGTCATGCTCTCGCCCGCGAGCATGCGGCGGGCGCCGTACGTCATCAGCGTGTGCAGGGTCGCGCAGATCTGACCGGCGACGAGCCAGGGGGTGAGGTCGTCGGGGTCGGCGTCGGCCTCGTCGGCCAGGGTCCGGGCCAGGGCCGCCTGCCGCAGCTCGTTCATCTCCCGCAGCCGGGCGACGAGGGCCGGGCTGGAGCCGACCATGCGGGCGAAGGCGTCGCTCCCCTCGTGGAGGCCGTACCGCCAGGCGCCGGTGTCCAGGGCGTCCAGGAAGTCGCGGCGCACCGCCTCCACCGCGCCCTCTCCCGGCTCTCGCCGCCGCACGATCTCGCCGAGCAGCCCCACTATCTCGTCCTGCCGGTCGAACAGCAGGTCCTCCTTGGTGGAGAAGTAGTTGAAGACCGTGTTGACCGAGACGTCCGCCGCTCTGGCGACCTCGGCCACCGTCACGTTGTCGAAGCCTCGCGTCAGGAACAGCCCTGTCGCCGTGTCGGAGATGCGCAACCGGGTCTCCCGCTTCTTGCGCTCACGCAGGCCCTCACTCATGCGGGTCATTCTATGGGGCGGGCTAAATTTTGATGTCACTCCAAATTTAGTGTTAGTCTAAAAATGGAGGCGATCAAATGATCAAGACATCGGGTTTGAGTAAAACCTTCCCCGGCGGCGCCGACGCCGTCCGGGGCCTGGATCTCGCCGTCGAGGCGGGCGAGATCGTGGGCTTCCTCGGACCGAACGGCGCGGGAAAAACCACCACCATGCGCATGCTGACCACGCTGCTGCGCTCCACCGGGGGCACCGCCACGGTCGCCGGGCACGATCTGCTCGCCGACCCCCGCGGCGTGAGGCGGCGCATCGGCTACGTGTCCCAGGGCGGCGCGATCGGTCCGGCCACCCCGGTGGGGGACGAGCTCGAACTCCACGCCCTGCTGTACGGCATGTGCCGGGCCGAGGCTCGTGAGCGGATCCGGGAGGTGCTGGAACGGTTCGAGCTCACCGGCCTGGAGGCCCGGCCGGGCGGCGCGCTCTCCGGTGGGCAGCGCCGCCGTTTCGACCTGGCGTTCGGCCTGGTCCACGGGCCGTCGCTGCTTTTCCTCGACGAGCCGACCACGGGCCTGGACCCGCAGAGCCGGGCCAGCCTCTGGGGGCACATCCGGCGGCTGCGCGACAGGGAGGGCCTCACGGTCTTCCTCACCACCCACTATCTCGACGAGGCGGACACGCTCGCCGACCGCCTGTTCGTCATCGACCGCGGCGTGATCGTCGCCGAGGGCACCCCGGCCGAACTCAAAGGCGGCACCGGCACCCTCGACGACGCCTTCCTGGCCATCACCGGCCGCTCTCTGCGAGAGGACCGGCCGGTCAACGGCCCAGGACCGGACGGCCCCGGTCAGGACGGCCCCGGACCGGGAGGTCCCGGTCAGGGCGGCGGATCCGCCGGCGCCGGGCCCGGCGGAGCCGCGCCCGCCGCGCGACCGGTGGGCGGGGAGCGAGGGGTGGTCCGGTGAACACCGTGCTCCGCGACACCTGGTTCGTCTTCCGGCACAACACCCGGATCGTGCTGCGGCAGAAGGTGGGCATCGCCTTCGGCGTCCTGCAGCCCATGCTCTACCTGGTGCTGTTCGGGCCGCTGTTCGCCACGATCGGCACCTGGGAGACGCTGATTCCCGGCCTGCTGATCCAGGTCACGCTGCTCAGCGCGGGCCTGGCCGGGTTCGGCGTCGTATTCGACGCCCGTTCGGGCGTGCTGGAGCGGCTGAGGGTTACTCCGGCGCACCGCGTCTCCCTGCTGCTGGGCCGGGTGCTGAGCAGTGCCCTGACGCTGCTGATTCAGTCGATCATGCTGATCGCCGCGGGCTACGCCTTCGGCCTGCGCGCGTGGCCGCCCGGCGTGCCGGCCGGCCTGGCGCTCATGACGCTGCTCGGGGTGAGCCTGGCCGCGCTCTCCAACGCGATCGCGCTGAACCTGAACCCCGAGGCGTTCGCCCCCGTCATGAGCACCGGGACAGTCCCGCTGATCCTGCTGTCGGGCGCGTTCCTGCCGATGTCCATGGCGCCCGGCTGGCTGGACGCGCTGTCGCGGATGACACCGTTCCGTTACGTGCTCGAAGCCGTACGGGACCTCTTCGGCGGGCGGTACGCCACCTGGACGGTGGCAGCCGGGGTCGCGGTGACCCTGCTCCTGTCGGTCGTCTGCGTGACGGCGGGCACCCGTGTCTTCAACCGGGAGAACGCCTGACCGTACGGCTCGCCGCGCCGGGCACGAGCTGAGGGGCCGTGCCTAGCCCGGCGGGCCGTACGGTTCGATCCTCGGGTCGGCGTAGTGGCCGCCGCCCGCCGCCGGGTCGATCCGCCCGGCGGCCGTCTGGGTCACCCGTAGGGCGTACAGGTCCTGCTCGGGGTCGATGAGCACCAGGCCGTAGCCGGTGTCGACCTCCTCGTCCGACAGGCCCAGGCGGCGCATGGCCTGCGTGAGCGTCGCCGGGGACGGGAGCCGTACGGTGACGAGAACCATGTCCTCACGCTACGCGCATCTCCCTGCGGCGCAATGAGGCGAGCACCCCCGAGACGTCGACGACACCGTATCCGTAGTCGTAGTCGAACCCGAAGTCGCCGCGGTCGTCGGCGGTACGGCGGAGCAGGGCGCGCAGCTGGGCGGGGGACAGGCGGGAGGCGGGCCAGCGGGTGCGGATGGCCGCGACCAGGCCGGCCGCGACCGGGCAGGCGGCCGAGGTGCCCGAGTCGGGCGCGTCGTCGCCGAACGCCCCGGAACCGGAGAAGTGGGTGTAGGCGCAGATGTCCGGCTTGCGAGAGGTGAGGCGGCCGGGCCCCTGGGAGGAGTAGCCGACCCGCTCGCCGGAGGTGTCCACGCCGCCGATGGAGAGCACGCGCGGATGGGAGTTGGCGCCCGAGATCGGGCGGTCGGGGTAGGCGCACCGTCTGTCCCGGCAGTCGCGCCCGCAGTTGCCCGCGGCGAACAGCACGTCGGCCCCGGCCTGCTCCAGACTGGAGATGATCAGGTTGAACGGGTGGGCCGCGTTGTCGGAGTAGTTGCCGGGATGGCCGACCGGGAAGTCCCAGCGGGGGGAGAAGGAGCCCCAGCTGTTGCTGATGATCAGGGACCGGGACGACTCGGGCTGGGCGGCGAGCACGGTGCGCAGGTGGGCGAAGGCGGCGACCGCGTCCGAGAGCAGGCCGTCCATGGCCGAGCCACCCGCACGCCGTGACAGCAGCACGGGGATGTCGATCAGGGAGGTCCGGGGGGCGGCGATGAGCGTGTCGAACGCGCACATCGTGCCGTGGTCCACCGGGAACTCGCCCGGCCGGCCGGTCACCCCGTCCGGCTTCCAGCTGCGCTGCGCGTCCAGGGTCAGGCTCCGGCCGGTGTGCCGGATGATGTGCGCGGCGTTGATGCCGGTGTCCACCACCGCCAGCGCGACGCCGGCCCCGTCCAGGCCCTCCGCCTGGAGCTCGGTGACGCGCAGCAGGCGCTCCACGTCGTGCCAGTCGCCCACCGATGCGTCGCCGCCGCAGGTGAGGCCGGACTCGATCACCGGATCGGCGTGCACCCCCACGACGTCGGAGCGCATGGAGGGCAGCAGGGTGAGCCGGGTGGACAGCTCGTCGTCGGAGATCTCGCCCCGGACCATGACCGAGGCCTGGTCGGCGGCGAGGGAGAAGGTCGTCGACTGACTCAGGGAGAAGGGGTCGCCCCCGGCGACGGGCACGGGGCGGGGCAGCGCGACGGGGATGAAGGAATGGTCCAGGACGACGCCGGGCAGGGGGGCGGAGACGTCGGCCGTGGTCGCGGTCACCCCCGGGTCGGCCACGGCCGCGACGACGTCCGGAGCTGGGCGGAGCTGGATCAGGACTCTCATGTACACCACCGAGGTTCGAGGGGAACGAATTCCACCACGTTCCTCCATCGGCATCGGCCCCGTCCACCCGCACAAAACGCTATTCACCAGCAACTATGCCTTCAATCTCCGCAAATCGCTGGCACTGATTTTCTTCCCTTGGAGGGGCGACGATCACTAGCGTTGGGCGACATGACCGCAGCGGCCGAGACGACGCCACCCCCGTATTCCGATGTCCGTCCCACGCACTGGCTGGGCGTCCGGCCGAGGCTCATCGTGGCGAGCGCGTTCATGCTCTTCCTGGAGCTCGCGCTGATCCGGTGGACCGGCTCGAACATCGTGCACCTGAGCTACTTCACGAACTTCGTCCTGCTCGGTTCGTTCCTCGGGATCGGACTCGGCTTCCTCCGCGTCGGGCGCACGGCGCGGCAGCCGTACTACTCGCCCATCACGCTGGCCGTCCTCGTGCTGGTCGTCCTGTTCTTCCCGGTCACCGTGGACCGGCAGACCGAGGGGGTCCTGTACTGGACCAGCCTGAGCACCAGCGGGCCGCCGCCCTGGCTGATCCTGCCGGTGATCTTCACGGCGGCGGCGGTCGTGCTGATGGGCCCGGCCGAGCTGGTCGGGCGCTGCTTCCCCGAGCTCGGCCGGCTGGAGGCGTACCGCTACGACCTGGTCGGCAGCCTCACCGGCATCGGGCTGTTCACCGCGCTGTCCTTTCTCGGAGCGCCCCCCGTCGTGTGGGGAGTGATCGCCGCGGCCGCCTACACGGTGCTGCTCCGGCCGCGTACGCCTCAGGGGCGGATCGCGCTGGCCGTCCCGTCGCTGGTCGTCGTCGCCGCGCTCGCGGCCGAGACGCTGACCGCGGGCGCGCTCTGGTCGCCGTACTACAAGGTGACCTACGACCGCTTCGACTGGCACGGCGTCCCGGTGATGGACATCCAGGTCAACGGCATCCCGCACCAGCAGGCCATCCCCGCGGCGAACCGGCTGGACTGGGAGCGGCAGTACGCCCTGCCGTACGAGCGGGCGGCGGCGCGGAGGCTGGACGACGTGCTGATCGTGGGAGCGGGCAGCGGCACCGACGTGGCGATCGCGGTGCGCAAGGGCGCCGGGCACGTGGACGCGGTGGAGATCGACCCCAAGCTCCGCGAACTCGGCGCGCTCCACCACCCGGACCGGCCCTACGACGATCCCAGGGTCACCACCGTCGTCACCGACGGCCGCGCCTTCCTCGAACGCACAGCCGAGAAGTACGACCTGATCCTGTTCGCGCTGCCCGACTCGCTCACCCTGGTCTCCGGGGCCAGTTCGCTGCGGCTGGAGAGCTATCTGTTCACCCGGCAGGCCATGGAGGCGGCCAGGGACCACCTCAAGCCCGGCGGCACCTTCTCGATGTACAACTACTACCGGGAGAGCTGGCTGGTGGACCGGCTGGCCGCCACCATGCAGGCCGCCTTCGGCCACCGGCCGTGCGTGGACATCGTCAGCCAGGCCGGGCAGCAGGCCGTCATCACCGCGGGGCTCACCGCCGAGGCCCAGAGCTGCGGAGCCGAGTGGCCGGGGGCCACGGCCGGCACCCCGCCGCCGACCGGCGACGACCGGCCCTTCCTCTATCTCAGGGACCGCACGGTCCCCCAGATCTATCTCATCACCCTCGGCCTCATCCTGATCGTGAGCATGCTCGCGGTCCGGGTGGTCGCCGGGCCGTACACCAGGATGCGCCCCCACGCCGACCTGTTCCTGCTGGGCGTGGCGTTCCTGCTGCTGGAGACCAAGAGCGTGACCGGGTTCGCGCTGCTGTTCGGCACGACCTGGGTGGTGAACGCGATCGTGTTCGCCGGGGTGCTGGTCGCCGTGCTCGCCGCGGTGGAGGTGACCCGCCGTTTCAGGACCCCGCCGCTGCCCGTCATGTACGGCGTGCTCCTCGGCGGGCTGGTGCTGGCCTGGCTGGTGCCCGACTCCTGGCTGCTCGGCCTGCCGCTGCCGTTGCGGGCGTCGGCCGCGGTGGTGGTCGCGTTCCTGCCGATCTTCGCGGCCAACGTGGTGTTCGCCAAGCGCTTCGCCGACTCGGCCGACGGCACGACGGCCTTCGGCGCGAACCTGCTGGGCGCGATGGTCGGCGGCTGCCTGGAGTATCTGGCGCTGGTCATCGGATACCAGGCCCTGCTGATCGTGGCGGGCGCGCTCTACCTCGGGGCCTTCGCCCTGCTGCCCAGGGCCGCGCGGGCCGCTCCGGCCGGCTGAGTCCCGCAGACGGCACCGTGGCCCGGCTCCCCTGGACGAGGGGCCGGGCCACGGCGCCGCGAGGGGTCAGAAGCCGCAGAGCTCACCGAGCGACTTGGCGGCGCCGTTGTTCGGGGTGGGTGTCTGGCGGGGGAGCGTCCTCGCGGTGCGGGTGGGCGAGGGGGTGGGCGTCGCGTCGCTCGCGCCGGGAGAGGCGGTCACCCCCGCGGCCTGGGCGCGGCGGGGCTGGATCGACTGGCGCAGAGCCCTGGCGGTGGCGGCCCGGATCTTCTGCCAGTCGGGGGAGCCGGAGTAGAACTCCGGCGGTACGAACTGGAGGCTGGTGATCCTGGCGTCCTTGACCCTCAGGCCGAGGGTGGCCAGGTGCTCCAGCAGTTCGCGGGGTATGTCGGTCTTGGCCATCTTCTTGGCCACATTCGCGATCTTGACGAAGTTGGTCAGGACCACCGAGGGGGTGGCCTGCTGCGCGAAGGCGCCGATGACGCAGCGCTGACGACTCATCCGGGAGAAGTCGTCGCTGCCGACGCGGGAGCGGCCGTACCAGAGAGCCTCCTCGCCGGAGAGCGTCCGGTAGCCGGCCTTGATCGTGCCCGCGGTGCCGTAGAGGCCACCCCACGGGACGTCGCGCTCCACCCGGATCCTCAGGCCGCCGATGGCGTCCACCAGGTGGGCGAAGCCGAACATGTTGACCAGGGCGTAATAGTCGATCTTCAGGTTGAGGGTGTAGCCGATCGCCTCCATGAGCGCCCTGGGCCCGCGCTGTCCCTCCTTGCCGGGCATGATCTCCGGGTGCTCCTCGGCGTACTGCCAGACCTCGTTGAGCAGGCCGCCGTTGGGCAGTTCACGCATGAAGCCGCCGGGGAACTGCCTGCCGAGCGGGCTGGTGGGCGGGAACCGGACGTGCTGCAGGTTGCGGGGCAGGCTGAACAGGACCGCGTTCCCGGTCGCGACGTGCACGCTGGCCACGGTCATGCTGTCGGTGCGGATGCCGTCCCGGTTGCCGGCTCCGTCACCGCCGACGAGCAGGAAGTTCACCCGCTCGCGCCCACCCCACGGGTCCCCGTGCCTGATGGGGGTGGCGGCCGGGTCCCCCGAGGCGCTCCGGAAGATGCTGTTGGCCGCGTCCTTGACGGTCAGCACGGTGCTGGCGGCCAGCGCGAACGGTGACGTCACCGCCACGCACAGCACGCCGACCGCGATGCCCGAGACGATCTGGCCTTTTCCGCTCAGCCGGTGGGGCCTGAGCGAGATGTAGGACGAGAGCACCAGCAGGAACCAGGCGACCGCGCCGACCCCGGCGAGGATCGCCCCGGCCAGCAGCGTGCCGTCCCGGGTCACGAAGCCCGCGTTCTCCGGGTCGGCCAGGATGACGGCGGACACCAGCCCGGTCGCCAGCAGTACGCCGAAGACGCCGAGCAGGACGTATCCGGTACGGCGCCGCCCCGAGCGCAGGTGGGCCGCGCCCGGCAGGATCACCGACAGCCCGGTCCAGCCGATGAGCGAGGCGGCCGTCAGCGGCCTGGCGAACCTGGGCCGGTTCCGGGAGGTCCGTCCGGCCTCTCGCACCCGCCTGTTCTCGCCGGCCGGTACGGTCTGCGCCGCCTGTCCGGCGGGTGTGCCGGGGGAGGTGGACGCGCCACCGGAGTCGGCGCCGTCGTCCCCGTCGTGCCGCCGGGTGCGCCGTTTCCCGCCCTCGCCGGCAGGATCCCCCGAGTCTTGCCCTAGGCGCATCGCCACACCGCTTCCTGTACGTCCTGCCCCGGTCCACCTGGCAAGACAGCCAAGGTCCCCCGATTTCACGGAATTGGCAGGATTCTAGCCCCATACCTGGACATGACAGACAGATAACCAAGCTCAGGTTGCTGATCGCCTAACCTGCGGCGTCGAGGAGGGCGGGCCTGGCCGGGTGTCGCGGGGTGGGGTCCGTCCCCCGCGCCGTTCCCGCTTCCGCCCCGACGGCCGGCGGTCGTCGCCGGCTTCCGGAGATCTGTGACCTTGTCGTATCGAACATCCGATATATCAGGAAAAGTGGGATTCTTGTGGAATTCGGGGCGTAAGCCGACTGATTTATCATCCGTCACGGATGTCGCCTTATTCGGTTACATTCCGAAATCGTCCAAGGTGATCTCCGCGATGTGCAGGACCGCGCCGGGGCCCGTGTCCTAGCTTCGAAGTCATGAATCTGCAGCAGCTCCGCTATGTGGTCGCGACGGCGGAGCACCGCACCATGACCGACGCGGCCAGGTCGCTGTACATTGCCCAGCCTGCGCTTTCGCGCGCGATCCGGGACCTGGAACGAGAACTGGGGATGACGTTGTTCGCCCGGTCGGGACGTGGCGTGGTCGTCACGGCGCAGGGACGGCGGGTGGTCAAGCTGGCCAGGGAGGCGCTCGACGCCGTTCGCGAGATCGAGGCACTGTCCACCCAGGGCCATTTGTCCGAGGCGGAGCTGCGCATCGCCTCGACCCCCAGCCTTGAGCCGGGACTGGCCGGACGGCTGCTTCCCGCCTATGTCGCCGAGCACCCCGGGGTGCGTGTCCACATCGTCCGCTGTGACGGACGGGACGGTGTGGTGAACGCCATCCGGGACCAGCGGGCCGACATCGGCCTGACGGACCTGCCCGTCCCCACCGACCTGGTCAGCCATCCGCTGGAACGCCAGGAGATCGTGCTGATCTCCCCGCCCGGCCTGGGCCTTTCCGATCCGGTGCCGATGACCAGGCTCAACGGCATGCGGCTGGTGCTGCCCGTCCCCGGCAGCGCCCGGCGCAGGGAGTTCGACGCGCTGTTCGCCAAGTACGGTGTCACCCCCGTGCCGGCCGTGCAGCTCGACGAGCGCGGCAACTGGCTGAACACGGTCCGCTCGGGCACGGCCTCCCTGCTCTGGTATCGCGGGATGGCCGAGCAGGCCGTCAGGGCCGGGCTGGTGGTCCGCTCCCTCGATCCCCCGGTCCGCAGGGTGATCGCCCTCGTCCACGCGCGACGGCGGCTGCCCCCCAGCGCCCAGGAGTTCCTCTCGGTGGCCGAAGGAGGGTCGGCCGCCTAGGAACGCCGTGATTCACGGTCCCGACACCCACAGAGGCGGCGCAGGTGGGAGCGTCCGCCTCTCCGGCACCGGCCCGGCGGGCCCCGGGCGGCCCCGGATGGGCCGGGCGGCCTCGGCTAGGCTCGGTGCCGATGACTATCTTGCGCCTGCGCGGCCGTGAGTTCCGGCCCGGCGAATTCGCGATCATGGCGGTGGTCAACCGCACGCCCGACTCCTTCTACGACAGGGGGAGGACCTACGGATTCGGAGCCGCCCTGGAGGCGGTGGACCGGGCGGTCGGCGGTGGCGCGGACATCGTGGACATCGGTGGTGTCAAGGCGGGGCCGGGGGACGAGGTGGACCCCGCGGAGGAGATCCGCCGGGTGGCCGACCTGGTCGCGGCGGTCCGGGAACGTCATCCGCGGCTGATCGTCAGCGTCGACACCTGGCGGGCCGAGGTCGGGGAGGTCGTCGCCCAGGCGGGCGCCGACCTGCTCAACGACACCTGGGGCGGGGTCGACCCGGTCCTGGCGGAGGTCGCGGCCAAGCACCGGATCGGGCTGGTCTGCGCGCACGCGGGAGGAGTCGTCCCCCGGACCCGTCCGCACCGCATCGCCTACGACGACGTGATGGCCGACGTCATCGGCCGTACCGTCGGCCTCGCGGAGCGGGCGGTCGCCGCCGGTGTCGCCGGGGAGTCGATCCTCATCGACCCCGCGCACGACTTCGGAAAGAACACCCGGCACTCCCTGGAGATCAGCCGCCGCCTGGGCGAGATGGTCGCCACCGGCTGGCCGGTGCTCGTCGCGGTCTCCAACAAGGACTTCGTCGGCGAGACCCTCGGCGGCCTCCCGGTCGACGAGCGTCACGCCGGAACCATCGCCACCCTGGCGATCTCGGCCTGGCAGGGTGCCAGGGTCTTCCGGGTCCACGACGCCGCCTCCGCCCGCACCGCGCTGGCCGTGGTGACCGAGCTGAGAGCCCGGACGCCGGAGCGGCCGGCCCTGGACGAGCCCCTCGGCGGGCAGGCGCCGAAGCCGGAGTAGGAGGCCCGGGCGCCGATCTTGGTGGTGGCGCCCGCCGCGACGTCCCCGGGGACCCGCGCGGGAGAGGCGCCGCGGACCCCGGTCAGGACAGCGGCAGCCGTACGACGGCCCGGAGGCCGGGGGAGGCGTCCTCCAGGTGGACCGCCCCGCCGTGGGCGTGCACCGTCTCCCGGACGATCGCCAGGCCCAGCCCGGCCCCGCCCTCGTCACGGCTGCGCGCGCTGTCCAGCCGGGTGAACCGGTCGAAGACCCTCTCCCGGTCGGGCTCGGGAATGCCGGGGCCGTCGTCGGTGACGGTGAGCACCGCGTCGGCACCCTCGGTGCGCAGCTCCACGACCACCGGGGCGTTCGTGTGGCGCAGCGCGTTGTCCACCAGGTTGACCAGCACCCGCCCCAGATCCAGCGCGTCCCCGGTCACCACGATCCCCCCGTTCCCCTCCCCGTCCTGGTCTCCGTTCCCGCCCCGGTCCCCGTCCCGCGCCTCTCCGAGGCCGTCCGGGATCCGCACCGTGACGGCCGCGCCGTACCGTTCGGCGGTCTGGGGGATCAGCCGGTCCAGCTCCACCGGCTCCCTGCGGCCACGGGTGCCGCCGCGCTCGTCCAGGCGGGCCAGCGCGAGCAGGTCCTCGGCGAGCCTGGCCAGGCGCATGGTGTCCTCCAGCACGCCCTCGGCCGTCTCCCGCCAGTCCTGACCCCGCGGATGCCCCAGCGCCACCTCCAGCTGGAGCCGGATGCTGGCCAGCGGGCTGCGCAGCTCGTGCGCCGCGTCGGAGACCAGGGCGCGCTGGCGCGCGTCGGCCTTCTCCAGCCGGGCCAGCATGTCGTTGAGCGTGGTGGCGAGGCTGTGCACCTCGTCGCGCGCCTCGGGCACGGGCAGGCGGCGGGAGCGGGCGGTGTCGGTGATCTCGTCCGCGCCCCGGCGCAGCGCGGCGATGGGCCGCAACGTCCTGCCGATGACCATCCAGCTCGCCCCGGCCAGCAGCACCAGCAGCAGCGGCGTGCCGACCACCAGCACGTGACTGGCCGTGTTGATGCTGGTCTGCACCTCGCTGAAGGGCCGGGCGGCGATCACCGTCTGCCCGCGGTCGGCGCTGAGCGCCCGGACCCGCAGCATGTGCGGGATCCCGTACGGCTCGCCGTCCAGGAACCGGGCCTCGCCCAGGCGCACGGCCGAGGCCCGCTCCCCGGCGTCCAGCAGCGGCACCAGCCGGTCGGTGCCGACGGTGGCGTGGGTGATCCGCCCGGTACGGTCGATCACCTGCAGCAGCGTCCCGTCGGGCGAGGTCATCTCGTCCGGCAGCCGCCCCGCGTCGGCCAGCGACACCGTGTCCCGCGCCCGCTGGTAGATCGTCCCGTCCACGGTGGCGAGCAGCGACCGGCCGAGCGCGCCGATCATCACGTAGGCCGAGACGACCAGGGCGAGCGCGAGCACGGCCGAGGCCACCACGGTCAGATGGAAGCGCAGGCTCCGCCGCCGCCACCAGCCGACCGTGCGACGCGCCGGGGGATCAGCCGCCATCGCCGGCCAGCCGGTATCCGGCCCCCCGCACGGTCCGCAGCGCGTTCCTGGAGAACGGCACGTCGATCTTGCGGCGCAGGTACCCCACGTAGACCTCGACCACGTTGGGGTCGGTGTCGAAGGTGTCCCAGACGTGCTCCAGGATCTCCGTCTTGGAGACCACCTCGTCGTGGCGGCGCATCAGATACTCCAGGAGCGCGAACTCCCTGGGGGTCAGCTCCACCGGCTGGTGCCCTCTGAAGACCCGCCGCCGCGCGGGATCCAGCGACAGGTCCCCTGCCCGCAGTACGGCGGGGCGCCGGCTCGCGCCGCGGCGCAGCAGCGCCCTCAGCCTGGCCACCAGCACGACGTAGGAGAACGGCTTGGTCAGATAGTCGTCGGCGCCCAGGTCGAGCCCGTCGGCCATGTCGTACTCGCCGTCCTTGGCCGACAGCATCAGGATCGGCACCCAGTTCTTCTCGGCCCGCAGCTGCTTGCAGACGTTGTAGCCGGAGATCCTGGGCAGCATGATGTCCAGCACGACCACGTCGTAGTCGCCGTGCCTGGCCAGATGCAGGCCGTCCTCGCCGTCGTGCGCGAGATCGACCGCGAACCCCTCGGCCCGCAGCCCGCGCTGGAGCGCCGAGGCCATCCGCCGTTCGTCCTCCACGACGAGAACCCGCATCCCCCACCACCTTCGTCGATACGGCCCCATCCTGGGCCACCCGGCCTGAGAGGCGGCTGAGAACCCTGTGAGCCCTCTCAGTCTGTCTCAGCTCCGGCACAGGACCGTTCACGCAGGCTGCGAAGAACAGTGATCGACGGCATACCGTGAGGGGATGACATGTCAGAGCAAGCGGGAAGAGGTCGCGCCGTGAGGTGGGGCGTGCCGGTGGCCGCGATCGCCATGGTCGCGGGGGCCGTCGGCGCGGGTCCGGTCATCGCCGCGGTCCAGGGGGACCCGGTGCTGCCCGAGCGCACCGCCGAGCAGCTGCTCGCCGACGCGGCCCAGGCCGCCGGGTCCGGCCTGAAGCCGATGTCGGGCACCGTGATGCAGACCGCCTCCCTCGGCCTGCCGGCGCTGCCGCAGGTGGCGGGGATGGGCGGGACCTCGCCCGCCGCCCTGCTGGCGGGTTCGCACGAACTCAAGGTCTGGTACGGCGGCGCCGACCGGATCCGGCTCGCCCTGCCGGGGAGGATGAGCGAGACCGACCTGATCGTCAACGGCGACCAGGTCTGGCTCTGGGAGAGCGACGCCGACAAGGCCACCCGGATCACCGGCGGAACCGGGCGCGTGCCCGCCGGGCCGGAGCACGCCCTGCCCGTGGCGATGACCCCGCAGCAGCTCGCAGGGGAGGTGCTGAGGAAGGCCGGCCCCGACACCGTGGTCGGCGTCACCAACACCGAACGGGTCGCCGACCGCCCGGCATACCAGCTCGTCCTCACCCCCAAGGACGACTCCTCCCTGATCAGGGAGGTCAAGCTGGCGCTCGACGGGGAGACGTTCGTCCCGCTGCGTGTCCAGGTCTACGCCAGGAGCGCGGCCGAACCGGCCTTCGAGATCGGTTTCACCTCCGTCACCTTCACCCCGCCGGCCCCGGACAACTTCACCTTCACCCCGCCCGCGGGCACGAAGGTCGAGGAGAAGTCCCTCGCCGACGCCGGCCGGATGCTGGAGGCCAGGCAGGAGAGGGCCGAGGGACTCAAGGACAGGGTCAAGACCGTCGGCGTCGGCTGGACCTCGGTGGCGGTGTTCCCCTTCTCCGCGCGAGACCTCGGCGCCCAGGTGGAGCGGGGGCAGGGCGGGCGGCCCGGCGGACAGGACGCGAGCGCGATCGCCGGCGCCCTGCTGAAGTCGGCCACCCGGGTCAACGGACCGTGGGGCGGCGGCAGGGTCGTCCAGACCAAGCTGCTCTCCGCGCTGCTGACCGACGACGGCCGTCTGCTGGTCGGCGCGGTCACCCCCGCCAAGCTGGCAGAGGTGGCCGGACAGCGATGAGCGAGACGCCGGGAGACGTACGAACCCTGGCGGGTGACGGCCGCCGCGGTGGCACCGCTCGCCGGGGTGGGCTCGACGAGGGCTCGGGGGCGCCGGAGGGGGCGCCCCCGCCCGTCGTCCGCGACACCGGGACCGGCGCCGAGGTCGGGCCGTCCGCGCCGGAGGGCCGCCCGCCCGCCGGGTCCGCCGGAGGCCGTTCGATCGTCACCCGTGGCCTGACCAAGCGGTTCCGCGGCGGCCAGGTGGCGGTGGACGGCCTCGACCTGGCCGTGCCCACCGGAGCGGTCTTCGGTTTCCTCGGGCCGAACGGCTCGGGCAAGACCACGACCATCCGCATGCTGCTCGGCCTGGTAGCGCCCACGGCGGGCACCTGGGAGCTGTTCGGCGCGCCGATGCCTGCCGGGCTGCCCGCCGTGCTGTCGCGGGTCGGCGCACTGGTCGAGGGGCCGTCGTTCTACCCCTACCTGTCGGGTGAGGCCAATCTGCGCCGCTACGACGCGGCCGACCCCGCCGCCGATCCCCGCACCGTCACCGCCCGCATCGGGCTCGCCCTGGACCGGGTGGGGCTGGCCGCCGCCGCCCGCAAGCGCTATCGCGCCTACTCGCTGGGCATGCGCCAGCGGCTGGCGATCGCCGCCGCGCTGCTGGGGCCGAGGGAACTGCTGATCCTCGACGAGCCGACCAACGGCCTGGACCCGCAGGGCACCCGCGAGGTCCGCGGGCTGGTCAAGGAGATCGCCGCCGAGGGGACCACCGTGTTCGTCTCCTCCCACCTGCTGGCCGAGGTGGAGCAGATGTGCTCCCACGTCGCCGTCATGCGGTCCGGGAGACTGGTGGCCCAGGGGCCCATCGCCGAGCTCCGGGCGGGGGAGGCGGTCAGGGTCCGGGTGGAGACGCCGGACGTCGCGGAGGCGGCGGCCGTACTGGCCGGTCTGGGGCTCGCGGAGATCCGCGCCGACGGCGGCGGGGTCGGTGCCGAACTGGGCGCGGACGTCCCCGAACGGGTCTGCGCGGCGCTGGTGACCGCGGGCGTCGCGGTGCGCGGCCTGGCCGTGCAGCGGCCGAGCCTGGAGGACGTGTTCGTGGGCCTGACCGGGGAGGGGTTCGATGTCGGCTGAGGTCCTGACCGTCCGGGGACGGGCGGTGAGCGCTCCCCGGGCGCTGCTCCGGCTGCTCGGCTCGGAGATGGGGCTGACCTTCCGGCGCCCCAGGAACATCGCCATGCTGGCCGTGCTCGCCGCGGTTCCGGTGCTGATCGGTGTCGTGCTGCGGACGTTCGGCGGGCCGGGCGAGGACGAGGGCGCTCCCGCGATCTTCACCCAGGTCACCGGCAACGGGCTGTTCCTCACCTTCGCCGCGCTCTCGGTCCTGGTGCAGCTCATGCTGCCGGTCACCGTCGCGGTGGTCGCCGGGGACTCGGTGGCGGGGGAGGCCGGGGCCGGCACCCTGCGCTACCTGCTGACCGCTCCGGCCGGCCGGACCCGGCTGCTGGCCGTCAAGTACGCCAACGCGGTCGTCTTCTGCCTGGCGGCCGTCACCGCGGTCGCGCTGTCGGCGCTGCTCACCGGGCTGGTACTGTTCCCGGCCGGGCCGATCACCCTGCTGTCGGGGGCGACGGTCCCCCTGCTCGACGGCCTGCTCAGGATCGGCCTCGTCGTGCTGTACGTCACGGCGGGCATGGCCGCCCTCGCGGCCCTCGCGCTGGCGCTCTCGACGCTGACCGAGGTGGCCGTCGGCGCCATCGCCACGACCGTGGTGCTGGTGATCGTCGCTCAGGTGCTCGGGGTCATCCCGCAGCTGTCCGGGCTCCGGCCGTACCTGCTGACGCACTGGTGGAACGGCTTCGACGGGGTGCTGCGCGACCCGGTCGCCACCGGTGACATGGGACAGGGCCTGCTGGTCTTCGCCGCCTACACGGTGATCTGCGGCTCGTTCGCCTGGGCCCGCTTCACCGGAAAGGACGTCACCTGCTGACCCCGGGCCGGTGATCCGCGCGTCCTCACCGGCCGTGCCCGGACGGCCGGGGGAGCGTCACACGGGCGCCGTACCCGGCCGGTCCGAGGCCGTTCCCTGATTCTCCGCTGAGCCGTTTTACATAGGTTTCCGTAAGAGATACCTGAGTAATGGCCTATTCATTAGGAAAATCCTCATATGTCCGCACTTTGCGTGCCTCGCGCAAGCGGCGAAGCGCCTGCTTCATGTGCTCCGCCCGGTCTCCCGTCTCACGCTGCCGGTAGGCCGATCCGGGGAAGTCGGGCGTGCGGGCGCGCTGCCGTACGTCGTTCGTCTCGGCGGGCGCCGGGACGGCGGATCGGGGCCGGGGCGCCCCGGCCTCCCGGCGGAGCTTGAGAATGGTCTCGGCGATGTGGTCGAGCAGGTCGTGTTCCCGCCTCCTCCGGAAACCCTCGGGGTGCATGCCGTACACCTCGGCGGCTCTTCTGCGGCGGCTCTGTCCCGGCCAGTTCCGGGTTCCCTCGACGAGTCCGAGACTGTAGGCGACGGCGGTGGCGAGGTCGCCGTCGAGACGGTCGAGGACACGTTCCAGCAGCCTGGCGATGGAGGCCGGCAGCAGGGCCGGGTCGGCCGGCAGTCCCACCGCCTCGACCGACGCGCCCAGGGTCGGCAGCGGGACGTCGCGGAGCCTGAGCAGCCCGTTCTTTCGAACCACCTGCAGTTCGCGCACCAGGGCGTCGTGGCTTGGTTCCAAGGACTTTGGCATGTGATTATCGTTACATCTGATTAGCTGGATAGAAGCCTGTTTTGCGACCATTTGAGGTATGACTGGATCCAGTCTTGGACTGAAAGAATTAAGCGTCAGAGTTACCGGTTAATGTTTCTTGTGTATGACGTAGCAAAAACCATTTTGTTACCGCATGTCCGGTGCAATCCGGTACGAAAGTGGGCAGGATTTGGAACAGGACGATCCGGCGCCGCCGGGGGAGCCGGGCGGCGGGCGGTCGCCGGAGGGCGGCCCGGTTCCGGCGGACGGCCGGGATCGTTCCGGCGGCGGCGGCCGGCTCGCCGCGCGGGCCGCCGGACGGGGCGGTGGTGGAGTCGGGGGGAAATGTCGGTGCCGCTGGAGACGATGGAGCCGTGAACACGATGTGAACGACCAACGGGGTGCCGCCGGAGTCCCTCAGACCTCGGAGGACCCCGGGAGAGAGGCAAGCGATGCCGACCACGATGAGCGTGTCAGACCTGGCGCAGGTCCTCTTCGCCTCCGAGTTGCAGGCATCCGACGATCCCTCGCCGGATCGGGTGCGCGCGGCCATCGAAGACCGGCTGCGCGCCTGTCACGCGGACCTCACCGAGTGCGCGGCCTGCGTGGCGCAGGAGGCCGGTGACCACCCCGAGACATACGAGACCCGGATGCGCTGGGCGCTGAGCGCGGCCCACCGGGTCAACCCCGCCACCCTGGCCACGGCCTGACCGGCGCGGCCCGCGGGACGGGCCACCCGCGCCGGGCCCGGCGGCGGAGAGGGCGGACCGCCGGACGGGACGGCCCCGCGGAAGCGCTTCCGCGGGGCCGCCCCGTCCGTGTCCGGAGACCCGTTCGGGCGACGCTCCGGATATCGCGTCCCAATCGCTGTCCCGGCGGCCTCTCAGGAGGTACGGCCGCCGCGGCGCAGGCCGAGCACGCCGACCGCGACGCCGACGATCCCGGCCAGCAGTCCCGCGCCGCCGAGCAGACGGGCGGTGCCGTCGGAGGCGCTCTCCCCGGCGGCGGCCGGGGTCACCGGCGCGGCCTCGACGGTCGAGGCGGTCGGGGCGGCGGAGGCGGCGTCGTGTCCGTGGCCCTCGCCCGAGGCGGGCGTGAGCTTCAGAACCGGGGCCGGGTGCTCGGCCTCGGAGCCGTCGGCCCTGGGCTCATCGGCCCACTTGACGACCTCCCCGCCGGTGTAGGTCTGGGCCGTGGGGAAGACGAGACGGTCGGTGTCCTTGGGCAGCATCCCCATGGACACCTCGAACTCCTGGAACTGACCCGGCTCGATCTTCCCGCCCGACCAGGTGACCTTCGTGACGGCCTCGGTGATCTCACCGTACTCGGTGGTGATCGGCTTGGGCAGCTTGCCCTCGACCACCTTCACGTCCCAGCCGGGCACCGGCTTGACGGAGACGAACGGCAGCGGGTGGTCGACGGGGAAGGCCACCTCGACCTTGCTGGTCGAGGCGTTGTCGCGCTCGTTCGGAACGCGGAAGGCGACCTTGGTGAAGCCGCCCTGCTCGGCACTGCCGGGGTTGACGGTGACGTGCGCGAGGGCGGGAACGGCCAGCCCGAGGGTGAGCGCGGTGGCGCCGGCGGTGACGGCCACGGCGCGGCGGAGGGCTGAGGAGGCGGGGGAAAGGGACACGGGGGTTCTCCACTTCGAGTTCTGGGACCTGCGGTGACGGGGACGGCTCAGACGGCGGGAAGTGGAGGACCACGCCGGCTGACGGTGTGACGGAGCAGGCGCGCCGCCGGGATGACCACGACGCGGGGAAACGCCGTAGCCGGGGGAGCGAGGGGGAGCGCGGCGGGCAGGAGCAGGCGGAACAGCGCGCCCAGCCGTTCTCCCGCCGCCTGGAGGAGCGCCCACAGGGCCGCCTCGCCGCGAGCCAGCCACCAGCCGGTGATCAGCGTGGCGGTGAGGTGGGCGATGAGCATCCCCAGGCTCTCGCCCAGCCCCTGGCCGTGGGTGTGCACGGTCAGGGAGATCCCCGAGGGGTCGTCGAAGGCGAACAGCTCGTGCAGGAGCAGCTGCATGGCCGCGAGTCCGACGCCGATCGTCGCGGTGGACCGCTCGCGCCCGGCGAGTGCCGCCGTCACGGCCATGACCGCCGCGCCACCGGCCGCCACCGCCCACGGCGCGGGCCCGGAGCCGCCGGCCCCCAGATGGCCGAGGGTGGCGAGCGTCACGCAGACGGCCGAGAAGGCGGCCGCGCGCGTGAGGCGTAACGGGAGGCGGGCACGCATGACGTCCAACATGCTCTCACGCCCGCCCGACGGCTGTCCTGCCGGGTTTTTCGCGGTGGGAGGGCGGCCGGGAAGATGTGGGGGAGGGCTCTTTACATGCCCGTGACTTTAACTGTACGTTATTGATTAATCACCCTACGCATTCAAGGGATAGAGGTGAGCCATGCCCGACAACAGCGCAGAGCACGTGCCTGACCCCCGGGTGGCCTTCGCGGACACCGTGGTGGCCAACACCGGGGAGAGTGACGCGCGCCCCGGCACCGCCGACCGGATCGCCGCCGCGGCAAGCGCCGACGACCACCTGCCTCCGCTGGCGGACCAGCCGATCGACGCCCGTCCGCTGGTCCAGCGTTTCGCGGAATCGGAGGAGTAGACCATGCAGCTGCACTTCCGTAACCGCTACACCTCCAAGGTGTGGGTCGCGATCATGTTCTACAGCCCCGACGGCTGCCGCGACTACGGCCAGTGGGGCACCCGCGGCTGGTGGGCCATCGATCCGGGTGGTGAGGCATATGTCCTCAACACCAACAACCGTTACGCGGCCTTCTACGCCGAGGCCGCCAACGGCGCCGTCTGGACCGGTCCCTACGGTCCGATCTACGTTTACCAGAACGCCTTCGACTCCTGCCTCAACATCGGCAGCACCGCGGCCAGGCTCGTCGGCACCCGGCTGGTCGACATGAACGGTTACTCCAAGTACTACGTCAATTTGGTCGCCTGACACCTGCCCTTTCTGTCCCCCACATTTTCCTATGCGGCCCATGCGGGGCCGCAGCCTCCGCGCCCGGTTCTGCGTTCCCTGACCGAGTAAACGGGTGAATCGGGCGCCATCCAGCCAGGCCGATGCCCTCGATTGATGAGAACAGACGGTGGTCCGTCCCCACGACGTCCACCTCACCCCATCCCGCCACACCCATCCGCGCGCACGATCCCCGCCCCCGGACGTGCGCCTCCCGCCGCCGACAATCGGAGTGCCCTCCGCCTGTCCGCAGGACTACCGGAGCGGTGCCTCCGTACCGTGCCCCGGGTCGGCGGCGGGAGAGGGGTGGGAGGGTGACGGGTCGGTGAAAAGGGCGTTCTGCTCAGAGGGCCGCGGCTTTTGAGAGACGTGGCTCTTCCGGCGTGTCAGGGGGGCGTGCTTCCCCCGGTGTAGAGGCGGGCGACCACGTCCTCGATGGAGTCCTCGCCCGGGGCGGTGGCGCGCAGGTCGTCGAGGGTGCCGTCGAAGGTCAGGCTCCCGTGGTCGATGACCATCACGCGGCGGCAGAGCTTCTCGATGTCCCCCAGATCGTGGGTGGTGAGCAGGACCGTGGTGCCCCGATCTGCGTTGAGGAGGCGGAGAAACTCGCGCATGGCGGCCTTGCTGACCACGTCCAGGCCGATGGTGGGCTCGTCGAGCACCAGTACGGCGGGGTCGTGCAGCAGGGCGGCGGTGATGTCGCCGCGCATCCGCTGACCGAGGCTGAGCTGCCGGACCGGGGTGTTCATGAACTCGGCCAGGCCGAGCAGGTCCGACAGTTCCCCCAGCCTCCGGTGGAAAACAACTCGATCTACTTTGTAAAGGTGCCGGACCAGTGTGAAACTGTCCCGGAGCGGCAGATCCCACCACAGGGTCGTCCGCTGACCGAAGACCACACCGATTCGGCGGGCGAGGGCCGTACGGCGCCGTGTCGGATCGAGCCCGGCGACCTGAATGCGGCCCGAGGTCGGGGCGAGGATGCCGGTGAGCATCTTGATGGTGGTGGACTTGCCCGCGCCGTTGGGGCCGAGATACCCGACGAACTCCCCGGCCTCGACGGTGAACGACAGATCCCGTACGGCATGCACCGTCGTGCGTGCGCGCCGGCGCCCCACGGTGAACGAACGGCCTACCCGGTCGACTTCGATCATGTCGTCAACTCCCCGTTGAGCGGTAGCGGCGGATCCCCGCCCGCCAGGCGAGCACGGCGACGGCGGTGAGGCCCAGAGCCGCGAGCGGCCCGGCGAAACGGAACCAGTACGGCAGGCCGATGGGGTCCGGCCGATCCAGCACGAACAGGCCGGGCTGCCAGTTGACGAACGCCAGTGGCACGACGAACGTGACGCCCCGGACGAGTTCGTCGCCGTAGACGCTCAGCGGATACTGGGTGAGCGTGCCGCCGCCGTAGGTGAAGGCGTTGGCCACCTCGGGTGCGTCGGTCAGCAGAAACTGCAGCGCGCCGCCGAGGGTGAAGATCGCGGCGAAGATGATGATCCCGCACAGGACCATCAGCGGGATCATCCACACTCTGCTCCAGGGCAGGTCGAGCCGGGACAGGGCGATGGCGAGCACGACCGTGGCCTGGGCGGCCCGGCCGAGGCGGTGCACGCCGAACCGGTCCACGGCCATCTGGACGAACGCGCCGACCGGGCGGATGAGCATGGTGTCGAAGGTGCCCGCCTTGATGTGCTGGCTGAGCCGGTCCACGTTCCCGAAGAGCATGTCGCTCAGCGCGAACGACAGGCCCGCGGTGCCGTAGAGGAACATCACCTCGGCCAGGCCGAACCCGGCCAGTGACCGGGTGTGCTCGAAGATGACCCAGATCGCCGCCACGTCCAGCGCGTTGACGGTGAACGACCCGATCGCCATCGTGATCATTGGTCCGGGATACTGTGCCGAGGCCCTCAGCCAGGTCCAGGCGAGCAGGAGATATGTTCTGATCATCGCTGGAGGTCCGCCCTGTCCCCGGCCGGGACGTCCGTGCCGTCAGCCACCCTGGATCACGACCTTGCGGCGGGCGGCGAGGGTGACGAGGACGCCCAGGGCCAGCAGCGCCGCCGCCCACGCGGCCTGGAAGCCCAGCGCGTCGAGCACGTCCCGCTTGCCGAGGTAGAGGTCGGCGGGGACCTGGACCATCGCCGACCAGGGGAGCGCCTCGGCCAGGGCGCCGAGCCAGCCGGGGAACAGGTGCAGGGGCAGGACCATGCCGCTGAAGAAGAACGTCATCACCAGGGAGAGTGACTGAGTGCCCCTGTCGTCCACGACCCAGCAGGCGGACAGCGCCACCAGGTAGCGCCAGCCGAAGCTGACGATCACCCCGAGCGCGAAGCCGGCGGTGAAGGAGATCCAGGTCATCGGGTCGGCGGGGACGATGATGCCGAACAGCGCCGCGCCGATGGCCGTCGGCGGCAGGCTGCGCAGCAGGAACAGGTAGGTGGCCCGGCCGAGATCGTCGGCCAGACTCCACAGTTGCAGTGACGCCGGGCGGAGGAGGTCCACAGCGATGTTTCCGGTCCGTACCCGCCCGGACAGTTCCAGGCCACCGCCGAAGACCTGCATGGGTCCGATGAAGGCCTGGCTGAGGAAGCAGAAGGTCACGGCGTCGGTGATGTCGTAGCCGCCGAGCCCGGGGCGGGCCTCCCAGAGGGCGATCAGTATGTAGGCCCGGAGGATGCCGAAGACGGTGTTGGTGAAGGCGCCGGCGAGGGCGGCGGCACGGTAGGCGGAGTGGCGGCGGAAGCCGTACCCGGCGATGCGCGCGTAGAGCAGGAAGACGGCCTCCTGGAGGTGTTGGGGAGATCTTCTCATCGTGGTCGCCGGGCCGGGTCACGGCAACGGTTTTTCGGTGATCGGCCGGCCGGTGTCCCGCCGGTGGCGGGGTTCCGGGCATCCGGTGATACCGCAGGTGGCGTGGGGGAGGGGGCGGCATGGTCCCACGATTCCCATCGGAGGGCCATCCCATGAATGGAAGGATATTCTGTGGGAATCCTCCTATTTGGAGGCCCGCATGCACGATGAGATCGATGTGGACGTTTGCCCCGGCTACCCGGTGAGCTGGCAGGCCGCGGCGCTGAACACGGTGATGCGCGGCACCCTGAAACCGGTCTCCGGCCTGCTGCTGAGAACCGACACCGGTGTCCTGGCGGTCTCCCAGCTCGTCGCGCTGGCCACCAGGGTGCCGTTCCGGCTGCCCGATCACGTCAGCCTGGCGCAGGATCGGGTGGGGGAGTGCTCCGGCGAGTGGATCCGCGCCGGTCAGGGACTCGACGGAGAGGACGCCTCGGGGTTCGCCGGCGCGGCCGGGTACGGGGGCAGCGGGCGGGGGACCGCCGGGCGCGGGGGCAGCGGGCGTGGGGTGGTCGAGCAGGAAGTCGCCGGGCACGGGGTCGTCGGGCACGGGGCGGTTGAGCGGGGGACCGCCGGATACGGGACCGCCGGATACGAGGCGGTCGGGCACGGGGTCGCCGGGAGCGGGGTCGCCGGGCGCGAGACCGCCGGGGGCGGGGCGGAGCGCGGGGCGGAGGAGTTCGACGAGAGCCGGGTGGTGCTCTACTTCCACGGCGGCGGTTACTTCATCTGCTCGCCGGTGACCCACCGGCCGATCACCTGGCGTCTGTCGGCCGCCGCCGGGTGCCCGGTACTGGCCCTCGACTACCGGCAGGGCCCGGTTCACACGCCGGTCGAGTCTCTTCAGGACGCGATCGCGGCCTACCTGTGCCTGTTGGAGCGTGGTTACGACCCCGCCAGGATCGTGTTCGCGGGCGACTCCGCCGGTGGTCACCTCACCTTGGCCACGCTCCTGGCGCTGCGCGACCGGAACCTGCCCAGCCCCTCGGCCGCCGTCTGCCTGTCACCGTGGGCCGACCTCACCGACGGGCCGCGCAGGGTCAACCGCCTGCTCGACCCGCTGATCCCGGCGGGTCGCGTCGGCTGGCTGGCCCGCCGCTGGACCATCGGCCTTGACACCCGCGACCCGCTGGTCTCCCCGGTTTTCGGTGACTACACCGGCCTGCCGCCGCTGATGGTCGTCACGGGCTCGACCGAGGTCCTGCGCGACGAGGGGCGCCGTGTCGCCGAGCGGGCCCGTGCCGGCGGGGTTCCGGTCAGGTACGAGGAGTGGCGCCGCATGCCCCACGTCTTCGCCCTCCTCGCCGACCTGGTTCCCGAGGCGCGTCAGGTCTTCTGGCACATCGCCCGGTTCCTCACGGCCACCCGTGCCCTGGCCGCCGGGCAGGGCCGTCCCGAGCGCTCCGAACGGGCGGCGGGGGAACCACTCACCGGACCCGGGTCTGCCGCCGCCTGACCAAAAGGGTTTTCATCATCGGATCCCTATATTTCTTACCGAAAGGCCCGCGACCAGAGATTGCTTACTCTACGGAATCATTCGCCTTACCTGCCATACCCCTTCTGACAGGTGGGGTGCGAAAGCCTGCCGAATCCCGCCACAGTGTGCTTCCCGTAGTGTGTACACGAGAGGCTCAACCAGAATGGCGCGTGGCGGAACCGGTCCCGTGAACGGCCTGCCGCCCGGGGTGCGGCCACTGAGCACCGGGGACCCGGTTAGCATCGGCCGTTACCCGCTGCTCGGCCGGCTCGGCGTCGGCGGGATGGGTGTGGTGTACCTGGCCGAACATCCCCGGGGAGGCCTGGTAGCCCTCAAAACCCCGCATCCGTTACATCTTCACGATGCCACGCTTCGCACCCGTTTCGCGGAAGAAGTGGAATTTTCCCGGCGAGTGATTCCTTTCTGTACCGCTGCGGTGATCGAGGACGGCGTCGACAGGGACCAGCCCTACCTTGTCTCCGAATACATTCCCGGCCCCGAGCTGTCGCAGGTCATGGCCGCACGGGGTCCGCTCCCCCCCGCCCTCGCCTACGGCGTCGCCCTCGGCGTGGCCGCCGCGATGATGGCGGTGCACGAGGCCGGGCTGGTTCACCGCGATCTCAAGCCCGCCAACGTGCTGCTGTCCGACGCCGGACCCCGGCTGATCGACTTCGGTATCGCCAGGGACGTGGACACCCTCGTCGCGCACACCCGGGCCGGGCACGTCATGGGCAGCCCTGGCTGGGTCGCCCCGGAGCGGCTCACCGGCGATCCCGCGCTGCCCTCCTCCGACATCTTCTCCTGGGGCTGCCTGGTCGCCTACGCGGCCACCGGCCACCACCCCTTCGGCACGGGCGAGCTGGACGTGCTGACCCGGCGCATCCTGCTGGAGCCGCCACACGTCGCCTCGGTGCCCCCGCTGCTCCGCCCGGCGGTCGAAGCCTCCCTGGCCAAGGACCCCACCCTGCGGCCGGAGGCCGCCGACCTGCTCCGCGCCCTTCTCGCCGCCGGTGGCGTGGGTAACCCGCGAGACCTTCGCCAGGCGGTCGCCGACGTGCTGGCGAAGATCTGGACGCCGGTGCCCCACCCTCCGGAGACCGGTGAGGCAGGGCTCGCGGTGCCCTCGGTCCCGGCAGGCGGCCGGTATCCCGCACCCTTCCCCGCCCCCCTTCCGGGTTCCACCCCCGCCAAGGTCTCCCGCAGGACGCCGCGCAGGGGCGTTCATCTGTCACAGGCGAGCTTCGCGGCCCTCGCCACGGTCTCCATGGCGGCCGTCACGGTGGTCGCCGCCGCGAACGGCGGGGTCGGGGGGGACACCGGGCCCGGCACTCCCAACCGGGCGCCGACGGTGGCCCCGACCCCTGAGACCCCCGGCGGTTCCCCCCTCCGCGGCCCCCTTCCGCCGGTCGGCGGCCGGCGTACGGCGTCCCCGGTCGTGGCACCGTCGATCACGCCCGGCGCGGTGCGCAACCCCCCACCCCGAACCGTTCCGCTGCCTCCGGTGAACGGCGAGCACGAGGAGCCCCAGCCCGCCCATCCGCAGGGGCCTGGCGGCCGGTCCCGCGAGGACGACCCGCGGACCTGCGCGGACGCAATGACGAAGGGGAACGGGGGAAAGGGCTGCCCGCCGGTGCCGGGTGACCCCAGGCCGTCCTTTCCCCGGGTCCCGCAGAACGGAGAGGGGGAGAGCCCGGCACTGTCGTCCGCCCCGTCCTCGGCGGTGACCGGCCCGCAGCTTCCGCCGGGCGTGGATCCTCCCTCGCAGCCGGACGACTGATCACCCGGTTCCGCCGGGATTGAGGGGCCTCGTCCCATCTCGGAAGTGGAGGTCGAATGGGGGGAGAGCGGTTCCCTCCCCGGACTCCGGGGTCCTGATTCCCGGGCGAGGAGGCCGGGTCGGCACATCCGTTAGGGTGATCGGCGCGTGTCGAGTGGGAGGGGAACCCATGGGCGAGTCCGTGCCCGGTGTGGTGGAGTTGAGCGGTGTCGGCGTCCGGGTGGTCGGCCGGACCCTGCTGGCCGATGTCGATTGGCGGGTCGGGTACGGCGAGCACTGGGTGGTGCTCGGACCGAACGGGGCGGGCAAGACCACGCTGCTCTCGCTGGCGGCGGCCGTACGGCATCCCACCGAGGGCGCCGTCACCGTGCTGGGCCAGCGGCTCGGCCGGATGGATCTGCGTGAGCTCCGCCGTCACATCGGCCTGGTCGCCGCCAGCCAGCGGCTCGTCGACGAGGAGTTGCTGGAGGAGGAGGGCGCCACCGCGCACACGGTCGTGCTGACCGGTCACACCGGGACGAGCGCCCCGCTCTGGGATCGGTACGGCCCCGCCGAGCACGAGCGGGCTCACCGGCTCCTGGCGGACATGGGGTGCAAGGACCTCGCGGACCGGCTCTTCCGGGTCTGCTCCCAGGGGGAGCGGGCCAGGATCCGGATCGCCAGGGCGCTGATGGTCGATCCGGTGGTCCTGCTGCTGGACGAGCCGTTCGCCGGGCTCGACCTGCCCGCCCGCGAGGACCTGATAACCGCCGTTGAGGACCTCGCGGCGACCCGCCCGGTGCTGACCACGATCACCGTCACCCATCATCTGGAGGAGGTCCCGGCCACCACCACCCACGCCCTGCTGATGCGTGACTCCCGGATCCAGGTGGCGGGACCGGTCGCGGAGATCCTGACCGGTGAGAACCTGTCGGACTGCTTCGGCCGGCCGTTGCTGATCGAGGATCACGACGGACGCTGGTCCGCCCGCGCCGTACGCCGCTGAGTCGCGTCGTCGCGTCACCACATCAACGGATCCAGCGCCCCGGACCCTGCTCGGCCGTGCGGGCCGGTGAGGGGTCTCAGTCCTTTTTGCGCTGGCGGATGAGGCCCATGAATCCGGGGCTCGGCTTGAACCTCGCCGTCCAGGTCTCGGCGATCTCCAGAGGTTCGCCGGTCTGCGGGTTGCGGCCGGTTCTGGCCGGTTTGTGGACGATCTCGAAGGATCCGAAGCCGGGGATCGCAACCTTGTCCTCGGCTGCCACCGCCGTCTGGATGGTTCCCAGGATGGCCTCCAGAGCGGCGGCGGTCTGCCGCCGGCTGAGCCCCGCCTCAGCCGCGGCCTTCTCGATCAGCTCGCGCTTGTTCATGGGCATAGTTAACGCCATTCCTGCCGGATTCATCGAGTCCCCGGCCGCCGTACAGCCCGGGGATCGTGCTCCGAGCCCGCCGGGGACACGCATCCGCCGGGAGGCCTCCACCTCCCCCGCGGCAGGGGGAAGGTAGGAGTACCCGCCGCCGCACACACGGTGGCGGGCACTCCTCGCCGTTCAGCGGTCGGACTGGGCCACCAGCCGTTCCGCTTCCCCGTACAGGGCCTCGACGAGGATGAGCTCCAGCCGGAGATCTTCGTCGACGAGGCCGGCCAAAACTTCCATTCGGGCCTCCTGGTTACTCAGGACGTCTCAGAAGCCGCGAAAGTTCACACCGATCCCGAATCGGACGTGACAGTGCTTTAAGTCCGGTCACTTCCCAGGGGGCGAGGCCGCCCCCGCGCTCGCGCGGTCACCGCGCCCCCCGCGCCCTCGCGGCCCTGCGCCGCGCCTATGTCGCGACGAGTTCGGCCAGGTCGACGTGCTCACCGACCTCCCGTACGTCCATGCAGTACGCCAGGAGTACCCGGCGGTCCCCGACACGTCGGGTCACCCGCAGGCACGGAAGGTCGTGGAGCACGATCGCCTCGACCTCGATGCCGTCCGGCCCCTGCCAGATACCCATGAGGTCGAGGCTACGAAGAGTCGAGTAAGGCCGGGGTAACCAACCGGGCATATCGTGATGGTCCCCGCAAGCTGCACGGTTTTCCCATGCTCCGGCAACGATTAGCCGGTTCGCTGTGGGTAACAGACCGTCGTAATCCAAGTAGTCAGGGAGAAAACAACATGGCTCTGCCCAAGCTAACCCCCGAACAGCGTCAGGCCGCCCTCGCCAAGGCCGCCGAGGCTCGCACCGCCCGCGCCAAGCTTCTGGCCGAGGTCAAGGCCGGATCGGTCAGCTTTGAGCAACTGCTCGGCCGGGACGACGAGATCGCCCGGCGGATCAAGGTGGCGCAGGCGCTGCGCGCCCTGCCCGGGGTCGGCAGTGTGAAGGCCGCCCAGCTGATGGCGCGGGCCGACGTGGACGAGGCCCGGCGGCTCGGCGGCCTGGGCGTGCAGCAGCGGCGCAAGCTGATCGAGGTCGTCACGGGCTGAGGCGCCGGGCGCCGTACCGTCTGAGGGGTGCCGGGGCTCCGGCGGAAGGCCGTGAAAGGCGGAGGCCCCGCCGGACGGACTCGGGGGAGATCCGTACGGCGGGGCCTCGCTCCCCGACCTGGTCGGCGGGCTCGCCTGGAGAAGCGGTCCCATGCCCTGGAAGCGTCCAGGCGAGCCCGGGTCGAAGGGGTTAGTGAGCCTTTTCGAACTGCTCCGCCTCCGTGGAGCCCTTGAGCGCCGTGGTGGAGGAGTCCGGCGCGATGGCCGTACTGACCAGGTCGAAGTATCCGGTGCCGACCTCGCGCTGGTGGCGGGTGGCGGTGTAGCCGCGCGACTCGGCGGCGAACTCGGCCTCCTGGAGCTCGACGTAGGCGGTCATGCCCTCCTCGGCGTAGCCGTGGGCCAGGTCGAACATGGAGTGGTTGAGCGAGTGGAAGCCGGCCAGCGTGATGAACTGGAACCGGTAGCCCATGTGGCCGAGCTCGCGCTGGAACTTGGCGATGGTGGAGTCGTCCAGGTGCTTCTTCCAGTTGAAGGAGGGCGAGCAGTTGTAGGACAGCATCTGGTCGGGGTACTTCGCCTTGACGGCCTCGGCGAACGCGCGGGCCACGTCCAGGTCGGGGGTGGAGGTCTCCATCCAGAGCAGGTCGGAGTGGGGAGCGTAGGCCAGGCCCCGCGCGATACAGGACTCGACGCCGTTGCGGACGCGGTAGAAGCCCTCCGCCGTGCGGTCGCCGGTGGTGAAGACGCGGTCGCGCGGGTCGACGTCGGTGGTCAGGAGGGTCGCGGCCTGGGCGTCGGTCCGCGCGATGACCACAGACGGGACCCCCGCCACGTCGGCCGCGAGGCGGGCCGCGTTGAGGGTCTTGATGTGCTGGCCGGTCGGGATGAGGACCTTGCCCCCCAGGTGGCCGCACTTCTTCTCGGAGGCGAGCTGGTCCTCCCAGTGCACGCCCGCCGCACCCGCGGCGATCATGCCCTTCATCAGCTCGAAGGCGTTGAGCACGCCGCCGAAGCCGGCCTCGGCGTCGGCCACGATCGGTGCGAGCCAGTGCGGCGCTTCCCGGTCGCCCTCCGACCAGGTGATCTGGTCGGCGCGGAGCAGCGCGTTGTTGATGCGGCGCACGACGGCGGGGACCGAGTTGGCCGGGTAGAGGCTCTGGTCCGGGTAGGTCTGGCCGCCCAGGTTGGCGTCGGCCGCGACCTGCCAGCCGGACAGATAGATCGCCTTCAGGCCCGCCCTGACCTGCTGCACGGCCTGGTTGCCGGTCAGCGCGCCGAGGGCGTGCACGTAGTCCTCGGTGTTGAGCAGGTGCCAGAGTCGTTCGGCGCCGAGCCGGGCGAGGGTGTGCTCCTCCTGGACGGACCCCCGGAGCCGGATCACGTCCTCGGCCGTGTATGTCCGCTCGATGCCCGTCCAGCGGGGGTTGGTCTCCCAATCTCGCCGCAGCTCGTCTGCGGCTCCCTTGAGGCGATCGTTCATTTTTTCACTCCTTGTCGTCCCCTGGGTGCCTTGATCCGAGTCTGTGCCCCAACCGAATAGGCAAACAAGGTCGAACTTTGCGAAAAAACTTCACTTTTTCTCTTTAGGTCAATACTTGCAAGTATTTGACAGGAAAGAAGTTAATAGTTTTCTCTATGGACTAGACCAATCCGGGTGGTCTGGGTCACTGCCTCTCGGTGGCGCCGAAATATCCCCGGAAATTTCGTTTAGCATCGTGCTATGGCATCCCTGGTCGGTGAAGAACCGCTGTCCTTGACGCAGGAGCTTGACCTCATCGCGTTTGGTCAGCGCCTGAGACACCTGCGTAAACAGCGTGGGCTCACCCTCTCTGACCTGGGTGAACGCGTCGGCCGTGCGCCCAGCCAGCTCTCCCTGCTGGAGAACGGCAAGCGCGAGCCCAAGCTGTCCCTGCTGAAGTCCCTCGCCACCGCGCTGAACGTGCCGGTCGAGGAACTGCTCCGCCGCCAGGCCCCCAGCCGGCGGGCACAGCTGGAGATGGCGCTGGAGGAGGCCCAGCGCGACCCGCTGTACGCGGGGCTTGGCCTGGCCAGACTCAAGGTCTCCGCCCGCGTCCCCAACGACGTGCTCGAACACATCCTCGGCCTCTACGGTGAGTTACGGTCCCGTCAGGCCAAGGGCACGGCCACCCCCGAGGAGGCGCGCGTCGCCAACGCCGAGCTCCGCCGCATGCAGCGCGAGCGGGGCAACTACTTCGAGGAGATCGAGAAGGCCGCGGCCGAGGCGCTCTCCGCGGTCGGCTACCGCGCCGGAGCGTTGTCACAGAGCACCGTGCAGGCCCTGGTCACCCACTTCGGCTACACCGTGCGGACGGTTCAGGACCTGCCCCGTACGGTGCGCTCCATCACCGACCTTCGCAATCGGCGCATCTACGTCAAGCACGAGCAACTCGGTATGCACACCCCGCGCACGATCCTGCTGCAGACCCTCGGCCACCTTGCCCTCGGCCACCACAAACCCCGCGACTTCGCCGACTTCCTGCGGCAGCGGACCGAGGCCAACTACTTCGCCGCCGCCGTCCTGGTGCCCGAGGCCACCGCCGTGCCGTACCTCAGGGAGGCCAAGCAGGACCGGGCGCTCAGCGTGGAGGATCTGCGGGACGTGTTCGCCGTCTCCTACGAGATGGCCGCGCACCGCTTCACCAACCTGGCCACCCACTTCCTGGACCTGGTCTGCCACTTCGTCCGCAACAACGCCGGCGGGATCATCTACAAGGCGTACGAGAACGACGGCATCGTCTTCCCCGCCGACGAGCAGGGGGCCATCGAGGGCCAGCGGATGTGCCTGCAGTGGTCGGGGCGGCAGGTCTTCCGCTCCCCGGACCGCTTCTCCGTCTTCTACCAGTACTCCGACTCGCCCACCGGCACCTACTTCTGTGTCGCCCACGTCGACCCCTCCCGGGAGAGGGACTTCGCCATCACCCTGGGCGTGCCGTACCGCGAGTCACGCTGGTTCCGCGGCAGGGAGACCACCAATCGCACCAAGTCCGGCTGTCCCACCGGCGACTGCTGCCGCCGCCCGCCCGCCGAGCTCACCCAGCGCTGGGAGGGCTACGCCTGGCCCTCGGCGCGCGGCAACTCCCACGTCCTGGCCGCCCTGCCGCCCGGATCGTTCCCCGGGGTGGACGAGGCCGACGTCTACACCTTCCTGGAGCGTCACGCCCGGGAGTGACCCCGCGACAGCGTGAGCGCGGGGTGGCCGAAGAACCGGTAGGCGGGTGCCGTGGCGGGGGCCACGCAGCGCAGCGAACGCAGCACCTCGGCGGGGGGCTCGCCGTCGAGGGCGCGGCGGTAGAACTCCTCCACCAGGCCGTCCCCGACCGCCCTGAACGGGGCGACGGCCCCGCTCGCCCCGGCGAGCAGGAACGGCTGGCAGTCCCCGGGCTCGTCCAGGAAGACGAACGAGCCGCCGCCCATGCCCCGGCCCAGCGTCTCGAACGCCGCCCCGCCGGTCGCGAAGTGCACCACGTCCGGCGGATCGCCGAGCAGCGCCAGCACATCGCCGAGCACGGGATTCACCTGGACGGCGCCGTAGGCGGAGACCAGCGGGTGGGCCTGCGGCCCGCCGTACACGACCGCCATGCCGTCGCCCCCCGTCCGCACCGGCGGCGGCAGCTCGGGGCGCCTGCCGCCCAGGGGCCAGCGGCCGGTCACCGCCTGGCAGTTCAGGAAGCCGGGGGCGGACTGGTCGAACGGGTGCTCCAGCACGGCCAGCTCCCAGGGGACGTGCGGCTCCTGGGAGAGGATCAGCACGCTTGGGTGGCGCGGCGCCACCCGGATGGCCACCGCGTTCAGCAGCTCCCAGAAGCCCCGCGGAACCCGCGCGGCGACCTGCCGCCCCACGTTCTCCAGCGAGATGGCCTGCCCGGCCAGCCGCCGCCCGAACTCCGAGGCCCGCATGCCCAGCTCACAGACCTCCGCCTGGTCGGGCGTGACGAAGTGCGGTGACCCGTAGGTCCACCACAGCCTCCCCGGCCGGTCGCCGTGGACGATGACCGCGGTCACATCCGGTGCCTCCCCGTCGTCGGCCGGCCGCACCCGGGTGCCCGCGACCGGGTGCGGGGCGTTCTCCTGGCCGAGCAGGCCGGGGGAGTCGAGGACGGCGAGCGCGCGCACCCCGAAGCCGGTCACCTGCCCCCGCACGGTGTAGACCGCCTGGATCTGCCGGGCGGTCACCGGCTGGTCCTGCGCGAGGGCCACCAGCCCGATCCTCGCCCTGGGGTACGGCGTGGCCGCGTCGAGGTGGAGCCGCACCCGCCACCCGCCGGGCGCCTCGAACCCCTCGGCGATGAGCTGGACGTCCAGATCGACCGGCTCGTGCCCGGACGGCGCCGCCGCAGTACCGGCCGGGACCTCCCCGGGCGACAGGCCGACCTCCACCTCCGCACCCCAGCCGGCCACCACCTCGCCGGGCGCCTCGATCAGCGGGAACGTCTCCGGGACCGGCCCGGTCGGCACCGGTTCCCGCTCCTGGCGCCGCCTGCGGAAGGCTCCGGTCAGCCGGCCGATCATGGATGTGGCGCGTTCCCCGCCGGGCTCCCCGGCCGGTCTCCTGTTCTGTCTGCCGTGTCCGCCGTCGTGCTCTCCGCTGTGCGCCCGGCCGGATTCCTGGACGGTGGCCCGGTCGTCCGGGCCGAGCAGCAGGCAGAGCCGTTCCCAGGCCGGGCCGTACTGGACGACCAGCGACATGACGGCGTCGGCCAGCGGTCCCGGAGCCTGCCTGCCCTCCTCGGCCAGCAGCGGATCGAGCCGGTCCCGCAGTTCCCCGGAGGCTCCGCCCAGCAGGTGATCGAGTTCGTCGCGGACGGTGTGTGCCGCCCTCATCACGGCCCCCGGGTCCATATCCGCCCCTCCTCGCTCCGGTCTGAGCCGATCTTCCCACTACGCGGCGGGTACGAGAGCCGGTACCCGGCGAGAATCAGAGCCGCATAAGGTGATATTCGTGAACTCCTAGGTGCGGGAAAGGGTGGGCTGTGCTGCCTGAAGTGGAGGCATGGCTGCGTGAGCGCACCTCAACGTCGGACGACTGGTCGTTGCCGTGGCTGTTGCGGGCCAAGGGCGACACCACGGTCAGCGTCGTGCTGCCCGCGCGTGACGAGGGGGAGACGGTCGGGGAGATCGTCACGGCGATCCGGCGTGACCTGATGGAGGAGGTGCCGCTCGTCGACGAGATCGTGGTCATCGACTCCCGCTCCGTCGACGACACCGCCGTGCGCGCCGCGCAGGCCGGGGCCACGGTGATAGCGCAGGACGAGATCCTGCCTGATCTGAAACCGCTGGACGGCAAGGGGGAGGCGCTGTGGAAGTCTCTCGCCGCGACCTCCGGTGACCTGCTGGTCTTCGTCGACGCCGATCTGCGCGAGTTCCACACGTCGTTCGTGACCGGGCTGCTCGGCCCGCTGTTCGGCGACCCCGGCGTGGTCTACGTCAAGGGCTGTTACGACCGGCCCCTGCAGAAGATGCAGAGCGGTGGCGGCCGGGTCACCGAGCTTGTCGCCCGCCCCCTGCTCAACCTGCACTGGCCGCTGCTCGCCGGATTCGTGCAACCCCTCGCCGGTGAGTACGCCGGGCGCCGGTCGGTGCTGGAGCGGGTCCCGTTCGTCACCGGGTACGGTGTGGAACTGGCCCTGCTGATCGACCTGCTCGACCTCGTCGGACTCGACGCCCTCGCCCAGGTCGACTTGGGCCGCCGCCTCCACTCCCACCAGTCCGCCGAGGCCCTGGGCGGCATGGCCGCCCAGATCCTGCAGGCCGCCTGGTCGAGGCTGGAGCGCCAGAACAAGATGGTCTCGCTGCACACGCCGTCTCCCCGCCTGGCCCAGTTCCGGCGGGGGCCGGGCGGCCACCAGGTGACCGTCCGCGACGTGGCCGTGGCCGAACGCCCTCCCATGGTCACCGTCACCGGAGGGAGCCCCCGCGCCGAGAGCCGCCCACCGCCCCAGCCGCCGCGATAAGCCGTGGCCTCGGTTGCGGCTCGCGCCTTGATCAGCCCTGGCCGGGACCGGGGCGGGGGGCGGCGCTGCCGAGGTGGGTGGGGCCGTGCGGATCGGCGCAGTGCGCGTCGGCGCCCTCGATGGTGAGCAGCCCGGAAGGCGCGTGGTCGACCTGCATCGTGGTGTGCTCGATGCCGTACTCGTCGTGGACCATCCGCTCGGCCGCCAGGCGTACGGCGTGACAGTCGGCCCCCGGCTCGACCAGGATGTGCGCCGACAGGGCGGGGTAACCCGAGGTGACCTCCCAGATGTGCAGGTCGTGGACCTCGACGACCTGCTCCAGCGAGGCGGTCTTCCTGCCGATGTCGGCGGGGTTCATCCCGGCGGGTGCCGCTTCCATGAAGACCCTGCCGGCGTCGCGGACCAGGCCCCAGCCGGCCTTGAGCATCAGCGCCGCGACCACGAGGGCGGCGATGGCGTCGGCCCTGCTCCACCCCGTCAGCCAGATGACGAGTCCGGCGACGGTGGTGGCGATGAAGGCGTAGAGGTCGTTCAGGATGTGCTGGAAGGCGCCCTCGATGTTGAGGCTCGACCGGTTGGCCCTGCTGAGCAGCCAGGTCGCGGCGAGGTTGACCACGATTCCGGCCAGGCCGGTCACCACGACGTACAGGCCCTCGACCTCCGGCGGCTCGATCAGCCGCCGGACGCCTTCGTAGACGAAGTAGACGCTGAGCAGCAGCAGCGTGATGCCGTTGATCTGCGCCGAGATGATCTCCGCCCGTTTGAGGCCGTAGGTGAACCCGCCCTGCGGAGGCCGCGCCGCGATCCGCATCGCGATCAGGGCGAAGACGATCGCGATGGCGTCGGTCAGCATGTGCCCGGCGTCGGAGATGAGCGCGAGCGACCGGGCGGTGATGCCGATGACCACCTCGACCGCCATGAACCCGATGATCAGGGCGAGCGCGCCGGTCAGATAGCGGCGGTCGGCCTCGGCGCTGACGCCGTGCCCATGCCCGTGCCCATGCCCGCGGCCCTGTCCCCGTCCGTGTTCGCGCCCCTGCTCCTGTCCCCGTCCGTGGTTCCGGTCCCGGTCTCCGCCCCGATCTCGGACGGCGCGGTCAGCCATCGTCGCGCCCGTTCGCGCCGTGCCCGATATGGGCGATGGCCAGATCGAAGAGCATCCGCACGTGCGAGTCCGCCAGGCTGTAATAGGCCATCCGCCCCGACCTGCGGACCTTCACCACCCGGTGCATGCGCAGAAGTCGCAGGGCGTGTGAGGCGGCCGACATGCTCTGCCCGGTCGCCGCGGCCAGGTCGCACACGCACATCTCGCCCCCTTCGAGCAGCGCCGCCATCAGGCGCAACCGCCCGGGGTCGGCCAGCAGCCCGAAGACCTCCGCGAGCTCCCGCATCGCCTCCTCGGGGGGCAGCGCCTCGCTCACGGAGGCCACCCGGTCGGCGTCGACGACCGGTGTCACACAGACGTCGGGCACCGTGGCGACAACATTTGAATGATTATTCATATATTCAAGTGTAGGGCGGCCGGGTTGGACGTCAAGACATCCCCCTTGATCGCCCGCAGGGGCGCCGGACGGGCCGGAGGTCCACTCGCCTCGCGTGGTGTGGGGCGGTGGGTCCGCCGCGGGTGGCCGGAGGATCGAGGGCGACGTATGAATGGTTGCTCAACTTTTCCTTCCATGAGGTTTCAGGACGGCTACCGACGGTCATTAAAGGTAACGGCAGGTTACTTTCAAGGCAAAGAGGTGGTCATGGCCTGGGTGACCGACCGTTCCCGCCCTCGGATCTCCGCCACTCGGCCGCCGGACACGCGCGGAGCGGCATGTCCGGCGGCGGGAGAACGATCGCCCGCTCCGGAAAGACGCGGGAGGCCGGCCCGGCCGGCTCCGCGTACCCCGGTTTCCTCCCACAGATCCGAAAGCACCGCGAATCCGAAAGCACCGCGAAGGGCTCGGTGAACAGACCGTGAGCGAAGGACACAGGAGGCACGACCCGGAGCACGCCCCCCTGGTCGTGGTCGCGGACATGTCCGCGATGGGGCGTGGCCCGGGCTTCCATGCCCCGGGAGGCGGGGTGCTGACCCCCGCCGACGTGCGCAACAAGGTGTTCACCACCGTTCGCCTCCGCGAGGGTTACGACCTGGCCGAGGTCGACACCTTTCTCGGCCAGGTCGAGATCGCCCTGCGCGGGGTTCTCCAGGAGAACGCCGACCTCAACGCCCGGCTGGCCGGCACCGACGCCCGTGCCGGCCAACCGGCGCCCCACTCGGCGGGCGACAGCGCGGCGCGGATCGTGGCACTTGCCAGGGAGGCCGCCGACCGGGAGATCTCCAGGGCGCAGGAGGAGGCCAGGAGGGTGGTCGCCGGAGCCTACGTCCAGGCCGAGGCGGTGGAACGGGAGGCCCTTGGCAGGGCCGAGGCCCTCGAAAGGGATGCCCTGGGCAGGGCCGAGGCGGTGGAACGGCAGGCCGTGGGCAGGGCCGAGGCCCTTGAGCGTGACGTGCGGGACAGGCACCGCGCGGCCCTGGAGTCCGTGGAGAGCCTTCAGACGGCCCGCGAGGACCTGTCCGCCGTCGTGCGAGAGTACGGCAGCCGCCTCGTGGGGAGCCTGGAGGAGCAGGTCCGTCAGGTGCGGAACCTGCTCCATGAGCTGGAGGGGCAGGCCGATCCCGAGCGGCAGAGCGGTCTGTCACCGGCCGGTTCCGTTTCCCGGACGGCACCGGTTCCCGTTCCGGTGGCCTCCGCCTCCCGCGCGGCGGACGCCACGGTCTCCACGGCGAACTCCAGGGCCACGGCCGGTGTCACGGTCTCGACGGCCGGCTCCACGACCAGCCCCGTGGTCCCGTCGGCCACTCCTGCGGCCGACTCCCCGGCCTCCCCGGCGCGTCACGCGGACATCGGGCGCCACGGCGGCGACATGCGCCCCCGAGGTATGTCGTGATCTCCGGCTGGGGGGCGTCTCCGTGGTATGTCGTGGTCCCTGACCTCCGAGGTCTCATCGACAAGGGGTGGTGACAATGCCGCTGGCGCATTGGGCACGGGCGGTTCCGGTGCTGGAGGACGGGCGGCCCCCCGGCTCCGGCACCTGGATCGCGGTGGCGCTGGTCTGCCTGGCCACCCTCGCGGGGGCGTGGCTGGCACGGTCCAACGCCCGGCATGTGGCGGGCTGGCTGGCGGTCGCCTCCGTGGTGATGCTGATCACCGCCGTGACGGACATGCTTCCGGACGCGTGGCACGACGCGGTCGAGGTCGGAGTGCCCCTGTGGGGCCTCGGGGGCGCGGTGGCGATCGGCTTCCTGGTGGTCACCTATTTCACCCGCAGGGCGTGCGGGCACGGCCACGAGGAGAGGCGGGCCGCCGGAAACCACGCTCCCGGCCGTCACCGCCGGGTCAACGAGATGGTCGGGGCCGCCCTGTACGGCGGGATGGGAACCGCGGCCGCGCTGACCGTTCACCGGGCGATCGAGGGGGCGACGCTGGCGCTGAGCACCTCCGCCGTCGTCGTGATAGCGCTGGCCGTGCACTCCGCCAGCGAGGGGCTGGCACTCACCGCCCTGCTCGACATGGCCAAGCAGTCCTTGACCCCGTGGCTGGTGGTGTCGTGCGCGAGTCCTGGGATCGGGGTCCTGATCGCCACCGCCGGCCCCCTGCCGAAGGGTGCTGTGCCTCTGCTGCTCGGTGTGGTGACCGGAATCATGCTGCGCACGGCGCTGGTCGGCATGAGACTCGCGGCCCGCAACCAGGAGGGCGGCCTGTCACGGTGGCAGCTGACCTTCGCGGCGGTCGCCGCCGTCACGATCGGCACGTTCATGATGTTCGCCCACTGAGGCCCTCCGACTCCGGCGCCGGCCACGCCGGAGTCAGCGATCGACGTCGGCCGGGCGAACGCCGACCGACCAGCGTTGCTCGATGCGGCCCAGATGCCACACCGTGAGCGCGATGATCCAGGTGGCCACGAACAGGGCGGCGACGCCGTAGCCGACGTAGTTGAGGTCAAGGGCGGCGATGGCCCCCAGGGGGCCGGACCGGATGCCGAGTTTCTCGGAGAGCAGGCCGATCAGCTCGATCGCTCCGATGATCATCGCGACGGCGACGGACAGCGCGGTGATGGTGATGTTGTAGTAGACCTTGCGCACGGGTTTGGAGAAGGCCCAGCCGTAGGCGAAGTTCATGAAGCAGCCGTCCATGGTGTCCAGCAGGCTCATCCCGGCGGCGAACAGCACGGGCAGGGTCAGGATCGCGTACCACGGCAGGGCGAACGCGGCGGCCCCGCCCGCCAGCACGAGCAGGGAGATCTCGGTGGCGGTGTCGAAGCCGAGGCCGAACAGCACGCCGACCGGATACATGTGCCAGGGCTTGCGCACGGCCTTGGTCGCTCCGCCGAGGACGCGGTTCATGAGGCCCCGCCTGTTGAGCTGCTCCTCCAGTGCGGCCTCGTCGTAGGCGCCGCGGCGCATCTGCCGGAAGACCTTGACGATCTGCCACAGGATCACGGCGTTGATCGCCGCGATGACCATGAGGAAGACGCCGGAGACCAGGGTGCCGATCAGGCCGGTGACGGTCTGCAGCGGGGATGCCCGGTTCTCGACCTGGCCGGCCAGGGTGCGGACGCCGACGCCGAGCAGGAGGCACAGCGCGAAGACGATGGTGGAGTGGCCCAGAGAGAACCAGAAGCCCACCGAGACCGGGCGCTGGCCGTCGGCCATGAGCTTGCGGGTGGTGTTGTCGATGGCCGCGATGTGGTCGGCGTCGAAGGCGTGCCGCATGCCCAGGACGTAGGCGGTGACGCCCAGCCCGACAGTGAAGGCCCCCGCCTGGCCCAGCCGGTAGTTGTGCGGGGCGACCAGGACGATCAGGGAGAGCCAGCCCGCGATGTGCAGTGCCGCGATGACGAGGGCCATCCCCGCGATGCGGCTCCACTCCCCACCGGAGAGGGGGCGCCTGCGCGCGGAGCCCGAGATGGCGGCGGGTGAACTCATAGGGCCGCTCCGGCGGAGACGGACAAATACCCTACAAACCTAACTTCACTGCGAAAGAGGTGCAATAGCGATATATGTGCTTAAGGGTCATGATACTTGCTGATATTGGTACGGAGAGATTGCCAAAGGCGCGGCGCAGCGACTCAGCGCGGCGACGAGAGAGCGGCATTAGCGAGGATCGAGGATGCGGTAACGGCGGGACCGTGGGCCGGTTCCGCACCTGCCCGTCATCCTCCACAGCTCCGCGGTGCCGGGGTCCATAATCACGGGCGGAAGCGTTGAGTCGTACCGTTCACCCGAAAACGCGGGGCCGCGAGACCTCCTGCGGGTATCCCAGGACCGGTGTGCCCCGGACCGGAACGGCACTCTCATGACCGGCTTGAAGTGCGGGCCGGGTAGGAGGGTGCCGTTCGTCACGGCTGCGGGTGACCTACTACGGCTTGCGGGCGACGCCGCAGAACTGGGACACCTCGTTGGGCTCGCCCCACGGGGTGGGTTCGTGACGCCAGCGGGAACAGGACACCACGCCGGGCTCAAGCAGTTCCAGGCCGTCGAAGAAACCGGCGAGCTGGGCGCGGTCACGGGCCACGATCGGGGTGCCGCCGCGTTCCATGAACCGCCGCATCGCCTCGTGCATGGCGTCGCCGTGAACCTCGGCGGTGGCGTGCGCGATCGCCAGATAGCTGCCGGAGGGGATGGCGTCGATCAGGCCCCGTACGACCCCCAGGGCCTCGTCGTCGTCCACGAGGTGGTGCAGGATCCCCAGCAGCATCAGCCCCACCGGCTTGGTGAAGTCGAGGGTCTCCGCGGCGACCTCCAGAATGTGACGGGGGTTTCGCAGGTCGGCGTCGATGTAGTTGGTCAAACCCTCGGGAGTGCTGACGAGCAGGGCGCGGGCGTGGGTGAGGACCAGCGGGTCGTTGTCGACGTAGACGATCCGGCACTCCGGCGCGATCCGCTGGGCGACCTCGTGGGTGTTGTCGGCGGTGGGCAGGCCAGTGCCGATGTCCAGGAACTGACGGATCCCGGCGTCGGCGACCAGGTGGGTGACGCAGCGGCCCAGGAACGCCCGGTCGGCACGTGCCGAGTCGGCTATGCCGGGGATGAGCTGCTCGACCATGGTCCCTGCGTCGCGGTCGGCCGGGTAGTTGTCCTTGCCGCCCAGCCAGTAGTTCCAGATGCGGGCCGAGTGTGGCCGGTCGAAACCGAGGTCGATGGGTTGGCCTGGGTCACGGGGGGTGCTCATGGGCGCTTCCGTTCATGCGGTATTCGCACCGGATATGGTCAGCCTAGTTGATCACGCACACCGTGATCGCGGCAAACTTCGCCCGCTTCACGCCTCCCGCCGTCTTCTCAGGTACGTGTCCCGATAGGGCCGGGACACCGTGACCGAGGCTCGCGCGGAGCCGGTGTCACCCACATCGAGGCCGGCATCGGCGCGGCCTGACCACCGGCGTTGCCAAAACTGTGCATTGTCCCGCACGTCGCTCAGATGGTTCGCGCACCCGCGAACCAGACTGTGGTCATGAGCGAGCGTGACACGGGCGTGGCAGCGGCGCGGGCCGAGTACGCGGGCGCCGTGTACGGCTCGCTGCTGGCCGCCTCCGTGGTCGCGGGCAGCACCGTCGAGGGCGGGCCGCCTTCGGCGGCGGACCTGGTGATCCTGCTGATCTGTACGGGGGTCGTGTTCTGGATCACCCACGTGTACGCCCAGCTCGTCAGCCGGGGATACCCGACACGGGCCTTCACCTGGGCGAACGTCCACGGGATCGCCAGGCAGGAATGGCCGCTGGCCCAGGCGTCCTTCCCTCCGGCCATCGCCGCCGCCTTCGCCTCGGCGTTGGGGGCGTCGGACGCGGTGGCGGCCTGGGTGGCGCTGTGCGTGGCGGTCGCCGGCCAGGTCACCTGGGCGGTCGTCGCCGCGCTGAAGACCCGCTGGACCACGGGCGTCGTGGTGGTCTCCGGGATCGCCAACCTGATCCTCGGGCTGGCCATCATCGTGCTCAAGACCCTGGTCTCCGCCCACTGAGCGCGTGGACCCGGCCAACAAGAAGATCACGATCGAGCATGTGCTTCCGGAGACCTCCACTCTGGAGTGGCTGGGGCAGCCGGCGGCAAGGAGGTCGAGCTGCCGCACAGACAGCCCGTTCGCACCCTTGGCGACCTGACGCTGAGCGGCTATGACTCCGCTCTGGGCAATGTCCCGTTCGGCAGGAGGCGGGACCTGCCGGCGCAGAGCGGGGTCGCGATGAACCAGGAGATCTCCGGGCGGACGCGGTGGAGCAAGTGCGGTGCCCTCGTGCTCATGTCGCGAGGGTCAGACGACGCTGGTGAAACTCCTCTACGTCTTTCATGCCGGGATAGCGCGCGGTAAGGACCTCGTCGAGGTAGGCGGCACGGGAGTGGACACGTTCGACTATCCGGGGTGACTCCAGGGCTTGGGAGGCCATTGCGATGGCCTCGTCGGGGGAGCCAAGCCCGGCGAGGGCGATGCCGAGATCGATTCGAGCGATCGCTTCGCGGCTGGGGGATCGGATCTCGATCGGCTTCGACTCGTGTGTGGCGACCGCTGCCTCCGCACGCTGACGTGCCTTCTCGAAGTCACCCAGCGAGATGTAGGCCGCCGCCGGATAGTCGGTCATCGTGTGCCCTGCAGCCAGAGCGCCCATGTCGATTCCGAAGCGTCCTGCCGCACGTGCGGGTAGCCGCCCGTATATTTCCTCGGCCGAGTGAAGTAGCGACTCACACTCTGCTCGCTGTCCAAGGTGGGCGTGCGCCCGGGCTGCTTGGACGCTCAGCCGTAGGGTCAGTACATGATCGGCGGGCGTTTTGGTCATGCCTCTTCGTGCGGCTGAAATGGCGAGATCCGGTCGCCTGGCATTCATCGAGATGGAGGCCGTGACGTTGGCCGCCCAGGCATACAGCTCGTCGTGTCCGGCCTGGTCTGCATACTCGAAGGAGTCGATGGCATAGGCGCGGGCGGCAACAGGGTTGCTTAGCTCATAAGCCAGCCAGGCGAGGGTCTCCGACAGCCACCCGGCATAGACGAACAGCTCACGACCCTCCTTGAGTGTGTGCGGGCTGCGGATGAGCTGGTCCACCCGCTGACGGTAGGCGCGGGCAACAGTGAACACGTCGGCCGGTGACCGTCGGTGGAAGCCTCCGACGATGTCGGTCACCGCGACCTCAAGATGATCGAGAGTCGCGCGGCCGACGGCGGTTTGGCCGGCGCGGCGGGTGAACTCCATGGCCTCTTCGGCGGCGTCGCCCAGCACCCGGCCCATGGCGGTGGCCAGGCCGACCTTGAGTGCATCACGGCGGTTCGTGGGATCACCTGCTCCCTCATGCTGCTCGGGGGATCGGCCCCCATTGTCCGTTGTGCCGTCGTATGGGCTCAAGGTGCGCTCGGGTGCGAACAGGATGGCCTCGGGGATGCCCATCGCCCGGCTGAACAGCAACCGGTAGCGCTCCGACAGCATCGCGATCACACCGGACTCCCACCGGCGGATCGTGCGCACCAGCGACTCGTGATCGGGCAGGTCACGACCGGCATCCCCGGCCGCCGCCCGCAGCCGCCGCGCCGTGGTGTGCACATCCCAGCCCAGCGTCTTGCGCTCGGCACGCACCCGCACCGCCCACGCGGGAAACACGCCGTCTCCGGCCACCGCCATCACCTCTTGAATTGACCCCGTCGGGAACACCCGCCACACCCATTGTCACTCTCCGAAATCGACCGTGCGCGATATCGGAGACACCGGTGTGGCCGGTGGCCGAAAGAGGACACGGCGCGTGGTCGCATCGGCGGAGACGGGATCCGTCCGTGGTTGTTAATCGATCGGCTCTGAGTGGGGGCGTTCAGGGGCGGTGCACTCGGGGGTGCGCCACGCCGACTGCCTGTCGAGTGTTATTGGGTTGATATGAGATGTTTTGGGGTGTTTTAGGATCTCGGTCGTCAAGGAAACAATTAGACCTGCCGGGTAAGTCCGGCTCCCGGCGTCCTCCGGCGGCCCCGCGGTTCTCCGGTCCTGCCGTGTTCCGCCGGTCGAGGCCGAAGAACACGCGGGGACAGCCGATGTGATCGGCGCCGTCGCCCGTTGCCACCCTCCGTGATCAGCCTCCCCCGTCTTCTACTGGCGTCGATGGATTCGGTGACCGGAGGTGGGCGCGCGGTGGACGAGCGAACGGCGGGAAACGTGGTGGCGGGATGGGAGCTGGCCCGGCGGTTGCCGTGGTGGACGGTCTGGTACGGCGAGCACACCGGGAGTTTCTGGGCGGTTCCCCGGGCCGGGCACCTGTCGGCCGTACCGCACATCGAGGCGGCGACCCCGCAGGAGCTGGAGCGCGCGGCCAGGCACATCGAGCATGTCGTCGCCCGGCGGGGAGCGCCGCCGTACGGCGAGCCGTCCGCCGGGGAGGCAGCCCCTTTCGGAAGGGAGGCGCGGGGCGGGCCACCGGGAGCCGGGAGTCCACCGCCGGGCCGTACGCCCCGGGGATCCCGGTGACCGTGGAGAGGGCGCTCGGCGAGCTCCGCCGTGAACTGCACGTTCTCGGGGTGCCGACCGAGGAGCGGGACGTTTTCTGGATGCGCTCCGGGGATCCGATGCTCAGTCTCGCGCCGGGCCTGGTCGTCTGGGTGGGTGCCGAGTGGTTCCGGTGGATCGGTGAGAGGTGCAGGTGGCGCTACCACGCGGTCGGCGACCCGGCCGGAGCGGCCCGTCTGATCCACCGAATCCACGGGCATCCCCGGGAGGAGCCGCCGGGAGGCGGCGGCGCCGCACAGCGGTGATCTCCCCGGGCTCGTCAATCCCGCTGCCTCCGGCCCGATGTTCGTCCGCGAGCACAGGGGCGCGGTGTCGCACCGCTCGGACTGAGACGTCTCGGGCGGACGTCAGGAGGGTCAGGCGGGGGAGGATGTCAAGGGAGCGGACGGTATCCCGCTCGTCGTCTCGGCGTGGTGCCTGGCGACGAGGGCCGCGTGGGTGGGGCCGTCCGGCGCATGGAAGAGGCGGTTGGAGGCGAACTCCTTACGCAGGACCGGCACCACCTCCTCGCCGAGGAAGTCGATCTGCTCAAGTACGGTCTTCAGTGGCAGCCCGGCGTGGTCCACCAGGAACAGCTGGCGCTGGTAGTCGCCGAAGGAGTCCCGGAAGGTGAGGGTCTTGTCGATGACCTCCTGGGGGCTGCCCACGGTGAGGGGGGTCTTCTCGGTGAACTCCTCCAGTGACGGACCGTGGCCGTAGACGGGCGCGTTGTCGAAGTAGGGGCGGAACTCGCGTACCGCGTCCTGAGAGTTGCGCCGGATGAAGACGTGACCGCCGAGTCCGACGACGGCCTGTTCGGGGGTGCCGTGCCCGTGGTGCGCGAAGCGCTCCCGGTACAGCTCGATCAGGCGCATGAAGTGCTCTCTCGGCCAGAAGATGTTGTTGGCGAAGAACCCGTCGCCGTAGCGGGCGGCCTGTTCGGCGATCTCCGGGCTGCGGATCGAGCCGTGCCAGACGAACGGCGGAACCCCGTCCAGCGGCCGGGGCGTCGAGGTGAACGCCTGAAGCGGTGTGCGGAAACGCCCCTCCCAGTCCACCACGTCCTTGTGCCACAACTCATGCAGCAGCGCGTAGTTCTCGATGGCCAGCGGGATGCCCTGACGGATGTCCTGCCCGAACCACGGGTAGACCGGCGCGGTGTTGCCGCGGCCCAGCATCAGGTCGACGCGTCCGCCGGCCAGATGCTGCAGCATCGCGAAGTCCTCGGCGATCTTGACCGGGTCGTTCGTGGTGATCAGGGTCGTGGATGTGGAGAGGATGAGCCGCTCGGTCCGCGCGGCGAGGTAGCCGAGCATGGTCGTCGGCGACGACGGCACAAAGGGCGGATTGTGATGCTCGCCGGTCGCGAAGACGTCGAGATCGACCTCCTCGGTCTTGAGGGCGATGGCGACCATCGCCTTGATCCGCTCGTGCTCGGTCGGCGCCCGGCCAGTGGTGGGGTCGACGGTGACGTCGCCCACCGTGAAGATCCCGAACTGCATCGTGCTCGTCCTCCTCACTGCCAAAAACTGTTAAGCGTTCAGCCGTTCCTGGTATTGCGAAGATCAACCCTATTCCCGCCTCCCGTCCGTCCCCCGTTCGCATCCGCCGTCAGGTCCGGTGCCCGTGAGGGGGCGAACTGTCCGGTCTTTCATCGGTGACCGTCAATCCTCGAGGGCGGTCGTCCACGAGCTGGAGGGCCGGGCCGTCGCGGAGCCGCAGTGGGGGCATCCGGTCGTGTGTGGAGACCACGTCGCCCGGCACGGCAGGGAGGTCTTCAAGGGCCGCGCCCGGGCCGCGGCCTGAGGGGCCGTCCGTGACGGCGCCTCAGGCCGCGACGTGTGTCACCGTCCGGGGTGTGCCCGGTGACCTCGCCGGAGGGACGGCATCCGCCCCTGCCGGAACACCGATGTCACCTCCGGCGGGAAGGACGAGGGTGGGTGAGCCACTGGTAGACGGCCGCGGTGGTCAGTCCGTAGACCAGGTGCGGGACGGCGTCGGCGACCCAGGAGGACGCCTCCCAGTCGCGCGGGTCGGTCAGCCCGAGCGCGGTGAGCGGGGTGTCGGAGGCGGACATCGCGGCCACGGACAGCCCGAGGGCGGCCACCGGCAGGGACGGGCGCCGGTCACGGGAGAGCAGGCCGTACAGCGCCCCGACCCCCAGACCCGTGGCGTATCCGAGCAGCGCGCCCAGGCCGTCACGGCGATTCTCACCGACGCCACCGGAGCCGAGGTCGACGCCGAGGCGCCCGGCGAGGTCGTCGGCGGCCTCGCCGGGCAGTTCGCTGGCCGGACGGCCGCGCACGGTCATGTCCAGGTAGGTGACGACGTTCAGCGCGGTGGTGCCCGCCGCGGCCGCGACGACCCCGGCCACCACATTCCGTCCGCATGACATGCGTGTTCCCCCCGAACGATCCCCGCCGCCCCTCGGACCCGCCTCCGAGGCGGTGACCAGGTGGATATTCCCGCCGATGCCATGACCAACCGCCGCCGTCCGCCGTCTCCGGTGACCCGCCCCGCGCTCCGTTACCGTCCCACGTCCCCTGTCACCGGCCCGCGTTCCGTGATCGGTTCCGTGCCCGGTGATCAGCCGCCGGGCACGGCGCGCCGCCGTTCCTCGTACAGCAGGCCGAGCCGGTCGATCCGCCAGAGCTGGGCGAGCACGACGAGCGTCATGCCGAAGACGGTCGGCCAGACGAGGAGGGCGATCAGGCCCCAGACCAGCAGCGCGAACCCGGCGACGCCCAGGGGGATCAGCAGCCGCAAGATCCCCCGATGCCCCTGCGGCACCTGATCGGGCTTGAGCAACCACAGTTTCTCACCGTAGATCCCCCTGGCGGCCCAGCCTCGCGGGGTCTCGATCGGCGGGAATACGTGCGGGTTCAGCCAGAGCCAGACGATCACGGCGGCGACCGGGAGCAGCGACCACCAGCCGATCCAGGTCCGGCTCCAGATGGCGAGGATCATCGCGGGGATCGCGGCGAAGCGTGTGTAGACGCTCCACGGGTTGGCGTGCCGCTTCCACGCCTCATCGGTCATACGGAAGGTGTCGGCCACCACGGTCAGTGGTTTCATGTCGGCCTCCAGGGGAGTGAGGGGCCGTGGGCCTGGTGAGGCCCACGGCGAGGGTACGGATGGTGGCCTCCAGCACCTCTCCGTAGGTGGCGCCGTAGTCCTCGCGATGCGCGACCACGAGCCCCACCGTCCGGAGCACGCTGATGAGGATCTCGGGTGCGAGGTCGTCCACGATGAGACCCTGACGTTGGCCGGAGCGGAGGAACTCGACCAGCGGTGCGACGACGTACGGGTTCACTCTGGCGACCTCGGCCTCACCCACCCGCCTGCTGACCGCGCGCAGCTCGTCGGGGTGGCTGAGCAGGCGCCGGTAGAAGGGGTCGTTCGACAGCAGGTCGGTCAGTGCCCGCATCACCTCCACCAAGGCCTCGGTGCCGGGGCGCCGGTCGACCGCCCTGGCCAGGGAGGCTCCGATGAGGGGGGCTCGGCGGACCATCACCTCCAGGTAGAGCGCCTCCTTGGAGTCGAAGAACGCATAAAAGCTGCTCTTGGCGATGCCCGCCGGAGCCACCAGCTCCTCCAGTGAGGTCTTCTTCACCCCGTGCGCGGCGAAGAGCCGCTCGGCGGTCTCCAGCAGGCACGCGGTGATGCGCTCGCGTTCTTCCGCGTCGAAGGCGACGGCCATGCTCTCCTCGCTAAAGCTATGAACAAATTATTTTTATGTTCATAGCCCACTCTACGGCAAGCCCCTGCGGTCTGTCGACGAGAACGTCGGCGGACGGATCCGTTTGGGGGGCGCGGGAGGCGGAAGTCCCCTGTGGCGGGGACTTTCGGCGGCTGCGCCGCCTGGCGGGGAATGATCGTATGAGAGATGACAATCACGGAGGTCGATATGACGGCACATGTAGTGGTGGGTACCGACGGCTCGTCCCCGGCGGACGCGGCGGTCGAGTGGGCGGCCGACGAGGCGGCCCGGCGCGGGTGCGCGCTGAGAATCGTTCATGTGTGCGAGCCGTGGGTCTACGACTCCTCGCACCGGACCGCGTCCGGCTTCCGCGACTCCCTGACGGAGCAGTCCCGGGCCGTGCTGGACGCCGCGGCGCGTCTGGCGGGTGAGCGGGTCCCGGGCCTCGCGGTGGACACGTCGATGGAGACCGGCCGGGTGGCCGAGGTCATGCGGCGCGAGGCCGAGGGCGCCGAGCTGGTCGTGGTGGGCAGCCGTGGGCGAGGCGGGTTCGCCGGGCTGCTGCTCGGCTCCGTATCCCTCGCGCTGGCCGGGCACGTGGCCACGCCGGTCGTGGTCGTCAGAGGAGAGCCCAAGCAGGTGTACGGAGAGGTCGTCGTGGGGTTCGACCAGTCCCCGGAGTCGGAGGCCGCACTGCGGTACGCCTTCCAGGAGGCCGTCCGCCGTGGTGCGCGGCTGCGTGCGATCCACTCCTGGGAGTTGCCCGTCCTGGCGGCGGGTGCCACCGCCTACACGCCGCTGGTCGAGGATGTCTTCGAGGCCGAGCGACGTCTGGCCGCGGACACCCTCGTTCCGTGGCGGGAGAGGTATCCGCAGGTCGAGGTGGAGGAGACGGTGCTCTACGGGCACCCGGTCCGCGACATCTGCGAGGCCTCGGCCGCTGCGGACCTCGTCGTGGTCGGGTCACGCGGGCTGGGCGGGTTCGGCTCGGCCGTACTGGGTTCGGTGAGTCACGGGGTGCTGCACCACGCCGGCTGTCCCGTCGCCGTGGTGCGCGCCGGGAAGGACGAGTGATCGGACGTCCGTAGGGGGCCCGCAAGTCCGCAAGCCCCGCAAGTCCGCAAGCCCGGAAGAAGGTGTGGCCGGGGAGGTGCTTCGCGGGGGACGTGACGGAGGTGTGCCGCAGGGGACGTGACCGGACGTTCATATGCAGGATGGTTGCTTTCGGATAGGTGATCACCGCCCTGGACAATTAGGACGAAAGTCCTCTTCAGCGAGGCCCGCCGGCCCTACGGCGGGCCTCCGGCGGTCCGAGATTCTTACGAGGACATCACTTGTGAGACGGAGCGCCCATGGACGTCTTGGACCTGTCACGCTGGCAGTTCGGGATAACGACGGTCTACCATTTTCTTTTCGTCCCGTTGACGATCGGCCTGTCGGTCATCGTGGCCGGATTGCAGACCGCCTGGTACCGCACCGGCAAGCCCGCCTACCTGCGGCTGACGAAGTTCTGGGGAAAGCTCTTTCTGATCAACTTCGCGATGGGCGTGGTCACCGGCATCGTGCAGGAGTTCCAATTTGGGATGAACTGGAGTGACTACTCCCGTTTCGTTGGTGATGTGTTCGGTGCTCCCCTGGCGATGGAGGGCCTGATGGCCTTCTTCCTGGAGTCCACCTTCCTCGGCCTGTGGATCTTCGGCTGGGACAGGCTGTCGCCCAGGCTGCACCTGGCGACGATCTGGGCGGTGGCGATCGGCACCAACCTGTCGGCCTACTTCATCCTGGCGGCCAACTCGTGGATGCAGCACCCGGTCGGCTACCGGTTCAACCCCGAGACCGGCCGGGCCGAGCTCACCGACATCTGGGCGGTGCTCACCAACTCCACCGCCCTGGTCACCCTTCCGCACGTCATCTTCGGCGCGTTCATCACCGCCGGGGCGTTCATCACCGGTGTCAGCGCCTGGCAGCTCCTGAAGAAGCGGCACATCGAGCTGTTCCGCACCTCGGCGCGGATGGCGATGACCGTCACCCTGGTCGCCTCGGTGGGCGTCGCCTTCAGCGGCCACTGGCAGGCGCAGATCATGACCGAGCAGCAGCCGATGAAGATGGCCGCGGCCGAGGCGCTCTGGGAGGACGAGTCCTCCGCGGGCTTCTCGATCTTCGCCGTCGGCGACGTCGCCCGCGGCCGCAACCACATCAACCTTCAGATCCCCTACGGTCTCAGCCTGCTGTCCACCAACACCCTGGACGGCCGGGTCGAGGGCATCAACGACGTCCAGGCCCGTTACGAGGCCCTGTACGGCCCCGGCGACTACCGGCCGATCATCGGCGTGGCCTACTGGTCCTTCCGGCTGATGATCGGGTTCGGTGTGCTGGCCGCGCTGCTCGCGGCGGCGGGTCTCTGGGTCACCCGGCGTGGCAGGCTCCCGGAGAATCCGTGGTTCCACCGGATCGCGATCTGGGGCATCGGCCTGCCGTTCCTGGCCAACTCCCTGGGGTGGATCTTCACCGAGATGGGCCGCCAGCCGTGGACCGTCTTCGGTGTCATGCGCACCGCGGCCGCGGTCTCGCCGGGTGTCGACATCCCCGAGGTCGCGATAACCCTGGTCGGCTTCACCCTGCTCTACGGCGTGCTCGCGGCGATCGAGGTCCGGCTGCTGCTGAAGTTCATCCGGATCGGTCCCGAGGACGAGCCCGGTCAGGAGTCCGCGGACGTCGCCCCCGCCCTTTCCTACTAAACCTCCCTTAATCGTGTTAAGGATTTCTACCAAGGACCGTTCATGGAACTCACCACCGTCTGGTTCCTGCTCATCGCCGTACTGTGGACCGGCTACTTCGTCCTGGAGGGCTTCGACTTCGGCGTCGGCGTCCTGCTGCCCTTCCTCGGCAGGGACGAGACCGACCGGCGGACGATCCTGGCCACCATCGGACCCGTCTGGGACGGCAACGAGGTCTGGCTGATAGTCGCCGGAGGCGCCACCTTCGCCGCCTTCCCCGAGTGGTACGCCACCCTGTTCTCCGGCTTCTACCTGCCGCTCTTCGCGATCCTGGTCGCCCTCATCCTGCGCGGGGTCGCCATCGAGTATCGAGGTAAGAGCGACAACCCGCGCGGCTGGGACCGCTCCATGTTCTTCGGCTCGCTGCTGCCGGCCTTCCTGTGGGGCGTGGCGTTCGCCAACATCGTCCGGGGCGTTCCGCTGGACGCCGACCACGAGTACACCGGTTCGCTACTCACCCTGCTCAACCCGTACGCGCTGCTGGGCGGCCTGGCCACGCTCACGCTGTTCACCCTGCACGGCGCGCTTTTCCTGACGCTGCGCACCGAGGGCGACCTGCGGGCGCGCGCCGCCACCCTGAGCAAACTGCTGACCCTGGCCGCGCTGGCCGTGGGCGGCGCCTTCCTGGTGATCACTCAGCTCACCGTGGGCAGGCCGGCCACCTGGGTCGTGGCCGGGATCGCCGCGGCGGGGATCGGGGCGTCGCTGCCCGCCACCCTGCGCGGCCGGGACGGCTGGGCGTTCACCGCCAGCGCGGTGGCGATCGTCGCGGTCACCGTCACCCTCTTCGGCAACCTCTGGCCCAACGTGATGCCCGCGCTGGATCCGGCCAACAGCCTGACCGTCGACAACGCCTCCTCCACCCCGTACACGCTGGAGGTGATGACCTGGGTCGCGGTCATCTTCACCCCCCTCGTGCTGGCCTACCAGGGCTGGACCTACTGGATCTTCCGCCGTCGGCTCACCCGGAGCAGGCCGTAGCCGGTCCGCGGAGGGTGCCGTCGTGTCTCCGGCGCCCTCCGCCGGTACCGGACCCGGCGGGTGGTGCGGGGTGGGCGATCTCCGTCTCCGGCGTCCTCCCTGATCGGGATCCGGCTCCCGGCCCGGTTCCGCGATCGGGGAAGACGGGTTCTAGCAGCGGACCCGGATGCCGGCCATCTGGTCGGTGCGGACGGTGATGAAGTGGTCGCGGCCGTCGGGCATCCACGGAATCAGCGGAAGTCCCGACAGCCGCGCGATCTCCTTGGGGGCGTGGACCGCCCGCGCGTGCCCGACCACGGTGACCGACCAGCCGGTACGCATCGCGGTGTCGAAGTCGTCGGCCTCGAAGGCCACCACGGCGTCGATCGCCGCCGTGGCCAGCTTCGAGCCCGCCGTCGTGCGGATCACGATCTCCGTACCGTCCAGGCAGAAGGCCACGGGCTGGACCGCGGGCAGAGCGCGATCGGTGAAGACGATTCGTCCGATCGGGACGGAGGAGAGGAGCTCTCCGCACTCCTGGCGGGAGAGTGCCTGCGAACCGGTGGAGTCGAGCTTCATATTTCCAGCCTGCCCGAGGTGGGGAGGGCTGTTCAGGGCCGAAGGTCCCGTCATTCGTGACGATCTGCCTTCATCCGGGCTGCCAGCGCCGCCACCTGGGTACGGCGCTGCATGCTGAGCTTGGCCAGCAGGTTCGAGACGTAGTTCTTGACGGTCTTCTCGGCCAGGAACATCCGCTCGCCGATCTGCCGGTTGGTCATGCCCTCGCCGATCAGCTCCAGGATGAGACGCTCCTGGTCCGACAGGGCCGCGAGCGGATCCTTCACGCTCGCCTGGTCGCGCAGGCGCCGAAGCATGCTGGAGGTGGTCTGCGGGTCCAGCAGCGACTGGCCGGTGGCCACCGTCCGCACCGCCCCGACCAGGTCCGAGCCGTGGATCTGCTTGAGCACGTATCCCGCGGCGCCCGCCATCACCGCGTTGAACAGGGCCTCGTCGTCGGCGAACGAGGTCAGCATCAGGCAGGCCAGCTCCGGCATCTTGGACCGGACCTCGCGGCACACGTCCACACCGCTGCCGTCGGGCAGCCGCACGTCCAGGACCGCCACGTCCGGCCGGAGCGCCGGAATGCGGGCCACCGCCGACTCCACGGTCCCGGCCTCACCGATGACCTCGATGTCGTTCTCCGACTCCAGCAGCGCGGCCACGCCTCGCCGTACCACCTCGTGATCGTCTACCAGGAAAACGCGAATCATGTTCCGCACGCTATTGCCTTTCCGGCCCGCGTGGGTAGAGGCCGGCTCCCGGTCCGATGAGACCCCGGCCCCGTCCACGCCCGTGACCCGGATCACAAGGGTCATGCGGTTCGGCCGGTGAGGCGGGCGGCGTGGACCGTGGCGGCTCCGCCTTCTTACCGGGATCGCCGGTTGCCGCCGGTGGTGTGGAGGCGGTGAAGGTCGAGGATCGGCTGCAGGAACCAGAGGCAGCCGGCGGTCAGAGCCACCGCGCCGCCGAAGAGCACGGCGGGCAGGTTGCCGACGGCGATCTCGATGACCAGCGAGATCGCACTGGTCATCGAGACCACCAGGGCGGCCATGCCGACGGTGCCGATCCGGTTGGCCCGGCGGAGCATCTTCTCCTTCAGCGGGGTTCGGAAGAGCAGTAGATGCTGGGCCGCGGGGGTGATGAAGCACACCGAGGTCAGGGCGCTGCTGAGCAGCGCGACGAAGAACAGCCACCGGCCGGTCGGGGTGACCTTCGGAAAACCGGCCTGGAAGGGAAGGGTGAGCAGGAAGGCGAACAGCACCTGGACCCCGGTGACGGAGACGCGTAACCCCTGAAGGAGCTCGCCCAGCTCCCGGTCTATCCGCGCCTTGCTGCTCTCACCGGGCTCGGGGGCCTCATTTCCAGAGAGGCTCCCGTTCACCTGATCTGTCCAGAACGCATGGAATGTGACCTTCGGCCTGTCGAGTCGATGATGCGCTGAGGCGTGGAGTCCGGGCAACCCTGCGCGCGTCGAGAGGTCTCGGCGGGACGGCCCTCCCGTCTCCGGCAGCCCCGCCACTCCTGGGCGCGTTACTGCCCGGCCCTCCGCACGTGCATCCCGAGCCGGGGCGAGCGGGGCCTGCCGGAGACCCTCACGACGGGCCGGTCGGACGGCCGGTCAGAGCTTCACCGGTAGCCGTTCCAGCCGCCACGAGGCGGGTATCGGCTGGCGCCGTAGATCCGCGGGGGCGACGGCGAGGGCGAGATCGGGGAAGCGGCGCAGCAGTGCCCCCAGCGCGACCTCACCCTCCTGGCGGGCCAGCGCCGCGCCCAGGCAGTAGTGCAGGCCGTACCCGAACCCGAGGTGGTTCTCCCGGCGACCGTCCGGCTCCCGGGTGATGTCGAGCCGCTCCGGGGCGTCGAACTCGCGCGGGTCGTAGTTGGCGCTCACCAGTACCGCCATCACGGGCTCACCCTGCCGCACCCGCATGCCGCCGATCTCGACGTCCTCGGACGCGTAACGGAGCTGCGTCCCCTGGACGGGGCCGCACCAGCGCATGAGCTCGTGGACGGCGCGGGGGGTCAACGCCGGATCGCTCCGGAGCAGGGCGAGCTGATCGGGGTGCGTGAGCAGGGCGGCGACACCGTTGCCGATCAGGTGGGCGGTGGTCTCGTGCCCCGCCAGGATCAGGGTCAGGACCATGGTGATCATCTCAGCGTCGCTGAGCCGGTCGCCGTCCTCGTCGTGGGTGCGGATCAGCCCGGTGAGCAGATCGTCGGTGGGGGTGACGCGTCGCCGTTCGATCAGCGCGTTTATGCCCTCGACGAGGCTCCGCAGCGTGGCCGCGAAGTCCTCCGGCTCCATGGTCATCAGGGATTTGCCCCACTCCCGCCACTGCGGGCGGTCCTCTTCGGGGATGCCGACCAGTTCGCAGATGACGGTGATCGGCAGGGGATAGGCGAAGTGCTCGATCAGGTCGACGACGCCGTCCTGGGCCATGCCTTCGAGCCGGTCGAGGAGATTCTCGGTGATCTCCTCGACCCGTGGCCGAAGCTCCATGACCCGGCGCGCGGTGAACGTGCGGGACACGAGTTTGCGGAGCCGGATGTGGTCGGCGCCGTCGGCGGCGAGGACGCTCTTCGTCACGTACGGCATGTACTCCTCAGGGACCCCGCGAGCCCGAAGCTGCCTGTCGCGGGTGTTCCGCACGTCCAGCCCCGGCACGTTCGCCGGGTCGTTGACGAACCGGGGGTCGCTCAGCACCCGCTTGACGTCGTCGTACCGGGTCACCAGCCAGATCGGCGCCTCGGGGTCGAAGAGAACGCTCCGGACCAGGGGGGCCCTCTCACGCATCGTGGAGTACTCCCCGAAGGGGTCCTCCAGCAGACCGGGGTCCATGAGGTTCACCGGGGCGAGGGCGCCGGTCGTGTCGGACTCCGTCGAAGCGCTCATTGTTTCCCTCCTCGGGGCATCGGGTGAGTTTCCGCCTGCTGACTTCCGCGTGTTCTCTGCTGCGTTCCCGTACATTCTCGTGCGCCGGATCCGGCGTGCGTCCCGGCGGCCCGCCGCATTCCGTGTCCGGCCTGTCGTGCCCGATTAACCGCACCTGTCCTGTTGTGCCACCATACGCGCTGGTTCTGTATTCCCGAGTGATCGTGCCCACTTTCGCCGCCCCCGGAAACCTCATTCGATGTTCGCCGAAAAAGGAAATCGGTGACGGATCCCCGGCCGATTCCGGTGACGGCCTGGACGGGGGCCTGCTGGGGCGGGGTTTCCGCTACGACGTGGTATGGCAGTCGCTTCAGGGGGTGGCGGAGCGTCGGCGGGCGGGCCGGCCCTGGAACGGCGTCGCCCGGGGAGACCCGGACAGGGCGGTACCGTTCGGTGGCTTCGGCGGCGGGAAATGCGAATGGTTCCGGCGTGGCCGGAGTCACCGGCGCACCCGGTGGGCCCGGGGAAATCGGCGGTCGGATGTCAAGTTCTGCCGGATAAGGACTGGAATCCTGAAATTGTGGCAGGATTCGGACGTTCATTGGATATTTCGTTTATTCAAACCATCTGTGATTGGCTGGTTTCGAGCGGTATGATCGCGTCTGTTGGGATTCGGGAGATCACGGGTCGAGGCGACGCGATCGAGCGCCCGAAACCCCAAGGGGCGGATCCCACGCGGTGCGGCACCCGTGAGACGGTCTCCGAACAGCGGAAGCCGCAGGCGCGGGACGGCGCCCGAGCACGCCTGACCCCGGTCGCGTCGGCTGTTCCGTGGAGGAAACGGTTGTTCCGTGACCGCGCGAGGCTGAGGGCTCGCCGAAAGGGTTTTCCCGTTAGACGATCAAGTCGGCCGAGGGCCGCGGCGAAGGTGTGAGGGACGTGTCACGGAGTCGACGCGGTCCCGGGCGGGACGCCGCCCCTGATTGTCGGTGACGGGCGTTAACGTTCCGCGCATCATGGTCGCAGGCGTCAAACCCCTGCGACGTCGGCGATCCGCGCGTGACGAGAGGATGGGACCGTTGGGTTGGCTGTCGGCGGGTGACGGGTATGAGGTCGCCCTGGTGGAGGGCCGGGTGGTGGCGAGGGCCACCGCGGGCCGGGCGGCGGGACGACGGCTGAAGTCGCTGCCGAAACAGGTGCGGGAGCATCCCGAGGTGGAGCGGCTGCGCCGTTTCGCCGAGTGGCTTGACCGGCACGCCGCGGCCTGTGTGGCACAGGTCGACACCTGGATGGTGTCCTCCCTGCCCGTTCCCACCGGGCTGATAGCCGAGGTCTGGGCGGACGAGGCGTGGCGGTCGGTGCTGCGTGACCTCGTGGTGGTCGGTGACGATCCGGAGGAGGCGGGCTTCCTGCGGGACGTCACCGCCTCCGGCGAGCTACGGGTGGTGAACCTGGACGGTGAGACCGTCCGGCTCTCCCCGGTGGCCGTGACGCTGCCGCACCCCGTGCTCCTGCCCGACCTGCGGGAGCTGCGGGAGTTCGCCGCGGAGCTGGGTGTGGTCCAGCGGGTCGAGCAGATCCACCGGGCGACCTGGATCAGACCGGCCGGGCTCGCGGAGAGCGCGGACGAGGTGGCGGAGTTCGCCGGAGGAAGGTTCGACTCCCGGTTCGGTCTCGCGGCCCGGGCCACCTCCCTCGGCTACCGGGTGTCGGGAGGCTACGCCACCTGCGCGGCGCGTGACGCGGGAGGCGCCACCGAGGCCCTGGTGTGGATCGGCGAACCCTACTGGGACGGCGACACCGAGACCGGAAACCTGACCTGGAACGGTCTGGGCGGCGAGCGGCTGCCGCTGCGGCAGGTCGGCCCGGTCTCCTGGTCCGAGGGGATGCGGATGGCCTCGGCGCTGTACGCCGGACGGACGGTAGAAGAAGGAAGGGACGTATGAACGGCGCCATGCCGTCGGCGGAGGCCGGAGCACGGGAACTGCTCGAAGCGGGGGCGGTGCTCGCCCCGGGCACGGAGGGCGGCGGTGAGCGGGCGGTGCCGCTGACCGCGCGGGCCTACCGGCACCCGGGGCTGGACGGCCGGACAGTGGTGCGCCTCGTCGCCGGGGAACTGGGCGCGGCCGAGGACGCGGCGGCGGGCTTCCTCGGCCTGGAGCCGGCCGGGGAGCCGGTCGTGGTCGGGCTGGGGCTGCGGCGCTCGCTCGGCTTCCCGGAGTGGGTGCTGGTGCACCACCCCCACGACGGCCATCACGCGCTCGCCGTGGTTCCGGAGCTGGAGCGCACGGCCAGGCAGGCGAAGGCCCGGCCGAAGGCCGCCCTGGACGCCTACCAGCGGCTCGCCGCGCAGCTCGCCGCGTCCGTCCCGCACTTCCTGCCCACGTTCTTCGAGCAGGCGGGCCGGCTGTTCCTCACGGTGGACAACCCCACCTACGCGGCCCAGATGTTCACCCAGGCGCGCAGGGCGGAGGCGGAGCACGGCCTGCCCGTCGACGAGGAGCGGCTCGACGCGGTGTTCCTGGAGTTCGCGCTCGCCGGGGCGCTGCCGGTGAAGGCGCTGTCCGGGTACGCCAGGGAGCTGGCCGCCCGGGTGCCCGCGGACGAGGCCCTGCGCAGGTTCCGTGGGCTGTGCGCGCGCCGTACGGCGGGCGGCCTGTCGCCGTCGGCACGGATGGCCGACGACCTGCGCCGCCTGGCCAGGGCCGCGGGCCGGGACGCGAATGCCGAGGAACAGTCCTACCTGGTCGAGCTGCTCGGCCTGCCCGCCACTCTCGGCGCGCCGCTCGGCTGGTGGAAGGCGCACCGAGTGGCCCTGGTCGCGCTGGGCCGCCGGGATCCGGCGGTCCGCGGGACGCTGCTGAACCTGATGCCCCGCGGCGGCGACGACGAGATGCCCGCCTTCTGGCTGGAACTGCTGGAGGAGTCGGGGGCCGCCGCGGGGCTGGGCGAAGGGGAGGTGCCCGAGCCGGAGCGATCCGCCGACGGCACGGCCGGCTGGCTTGAGCGCTTCCTGCAGATCTGGAGTCCCAGCTGGCGGGGCGAGTCACGGCTGCCCGGTCTGTACGCGCTGGTGGAGCGGGTGGCCGGACGGCTGCGCACCGAACTCGCCGAGTCGGGCCGGGCCGTGACGGCCCCCACCGAGGTCGAACTGCTTGACCTGCTGCTGGCGCTTGACGTGCCGGTGGCCGACCCCGACGCGGACGCGTGGCTGCTGCTGGAGTCGTGGGCGCGGAGCCAGGGCGGCCGCGACCTGCTCGCCCTGGCCGCCACCCCCAGGTTCCGGCCCGCCTTCCACCGCGCCGCCGACCGGTTCGCCGACGACGAGGACGGCCGGCGGGCCGTACGCCGCCTGGCCGCGTCTCCCGGTGGCAGGTCGATGCTGGCGGAGTGGATGAGGACGGTCGTCCGGCGTTCGTCCGCCACGGGTCTGCCGGGGCTGCCCGACGCTCTCAGACGGCTGACCTGGCTGCCCGCCGAGGCGCTGGTCCTCGCCGCGGAGGAGGTCGCCGAGGCCGCCCGGGCCGACCTCGCCTCCGAGCTCGCCAGGACACTGCGCGGCGGGCTCCTCGACGAGCTGGGCTGGCCGGCCTGGGAGGAGGCGGTCGCCACGCTCGTCAGGCCGAAGGACCTCGGAGAGATCGAGGTCGCCGACGCGTGGCCGAACCTGATCGTCTCGGGTCCCGCCCAGGTGAGGGTCATCGGCGTCGAGGGCACCGTGCTCACCCACGACCTGCGCAGGCCACCGGACGACGTCTACGGCGCCCCCGGCTTTCACCACGTGGACGGCGAACTGCTCGTCTACTGGCGCTCCTCCGGCGCGGGTGACTCGCTCCGCGGCTACTGGCACTCCTCCGCCGGGACCTTCCGGCCGATGGAGGCGCCGGACAGCACGTGGATGCTCCGTACCGACACGGTCACCCTGCCGCTGCCCGGCGGCGGCCGGACCACGGGCGCCGGGGTGCTGCATCCGGGGGACGCCACCGTGCCCACCCGGGCCCGGCTGATCGGCGACGGGACCTCGTTCTGGGTGTGGGACCAGCAGCGTGAGGGCTGGCGGGAGTACGACCCGTCCAGCATGGCGTACGGCCGGCTGAGCATGCCCGGTTTCCTCGCCGACGCGCCACTCTCGGCTCCGGCGGGCAGCGCCTTCCACAGCGGGTGGCTGCTGCCCGCCGGGACCGAGGAGGCCACCCCGGTGGGCGTCCCGGTGAACGGCCTGCTCGGCTGGCGGGTGGTCCGGCTGCCCGACGGATCGCTGCGCGGTGACGATCTCGCCGGGCGCACCGTCACCCTGGACGGTGGCCCGGATGGGCCCGGCCTGCCGGCGTGCGCCGTGACCCTCCCCGGTGACGACCGGCCACGCACCCTCGTTCGGAACCACCGCCAGGTCAAGCTGATCGACCCGTCGGGGGTCGTCGTCGGGACGGCCACCATGGAGAGCGCCCCCGGGGCGTTCGCGGCGGGCACCACGATGCTGCCGCCGCTGCGTTACTGGTGGTGCCTGCGACCCCGCGACCCGGCGGGTTCCGCGGCCCTGCGCGGGATCGACGGGGAGACGGCGGCCGCTCTGCTGAAGGCCGCCGTCTGGGTGGAGTCCGAGCACTCCGGGCGGTCGGCCCACTCTCCGGACCCCCGGCGGTCCACCCCCCGGGCCCAGGCCATATCGCCCGCGCACCCCGGCCGGTCCGCGCGGGAGGAGTTGCGGGGGCTCGTCCGGGCTCTGCTGCCCCAGGTCCGCGATGACGCGTTGATCGCCGGGATCGCCGGGGTGGCGCGGTTCGCCGCCGCCCAGCGGATCACCCTGGACACCGTGGCGGCCCGGCTTACCCACGCCCTCGCCGGAGGGCAGGAGGAACAGTGGGCGGCCGGTCCCTCCGACCAGTTGCTCACCCGCGCGCTCAGCGGTCTCGGCGTCTCCGGCCCATGGTGGTACGGCCAGGCGTGCCACAACGCCTTTCAGCAGATACGTGTGATCGCCCAGGCGCTGCGGGCCGCCTCACAGCACGCGGCGCACGCGGCCTCCGGCCCCGTGGCCCGTCTCCACTTCGACGGACCGCGGCTGCCGAACACCTCGCTGGAGTGGGAGCCGCTGCTCGACCGGTGCGCGGCGGTCGCCTACCGGGTGGCGTCGGCGGCGTTCGAGCCGGAGCACGCGGACGCGCTGCGCGAGCTGCTGCACGAGCTCGACGCGCTCGGGCTGACCTCGGCCGCCGAGCCCGCCCGGTGGCGCCGACTGTCGCTGCACCTCGACGAGAGCCTGCTCGTCGACGCCGGGGGAGACCGGCGGGACGGCAGCTGGTGCGGGGTGCTTCCACTGCCCGGCGGCGCGTTCGTCGTCTTCCAGGACGCCAAGACGGAGAGCGGCGGCTGCCGGTTCGCCGCCCTCTTCCACGACCCCGCCCGCCGGTTCGACGTTCCCCACCCCTACACCGTGCGCTCCTCGGGCCCGGTCGGCGAGGGGCGGGGAACGGGGTGGCTCGCGGAGTTCCTGACCCTCCGCGCCGAACACGGCCCGGCTCCCTGGCGCCCGGAGGCGGCCGAGGAGTTCGCCCGGCTCACCGGGGTGACCCCGACGGCCGCCCGGCTGATCGTGGCGGGCCTGCCGTACGTGGACAGTCATGAACGGGCCTTCCTGCCCGCCGGATCGCGGACCGCGCTCGGGTTGAAGGCGGCCGACGCCGCCGTCGCCAGGGACGAACTGCGCGATGTGGACGCCGACATCCGGCGGGAGGTCGTCGCGGCGCTGCTGCCCGTGCGCCCGGCCGCGCTCTGGACGGACGGCCCGGACATCGCGGCCGCCGCACGGGTGTGGAACACCCGGGTCGGCCGGCGGGCTGCCGTTCCCGAATGGATCGTCGCGGAGGCGGCCCGTGCGGTACGGACGTCGTGGGAGCCGGGCCGGGCCCTGCCCGCCCTGATCGACCCCGCCTCGGCGCCGGAACTGAGCCGGGATCTGCGCTGGAGGGTGCACCGCGACCGCGTCTCCCCGGCCGAGGACGGCGCCACCGGGTTCACCGAGTCCACGCTGGTCGGGGTCGCCGCCCTGACGTCCTGGTTGGCTCACCGGCTCCCGGCCGGAGACCCTGTGCGGGCCGTGCTGCCCGCGGCGCTGGCCGCGGTCCGGGACCGGCTGGCCAACCCTGACCTGATGCTCAGCCTGGGCCGCTACGTCAACCTTCCCGGCTTCCGTCAGGTGGCCGGGGCCCCCACCGAGGTCGCCGAGGGCTGGGAGCGCTACGGTGCCGTGATCATGGCCACCCACGACGACCAGCCGGCGCCGGGCATCCGCATGGCTCTGCTGGGCGACTTCGGGGACGACCCCTACCTGCCCGCCCTGCGCGCCCTGGCAGGGGACGCGGGAGAGCCGTTCCCGGTGGAGTTGGCCCTGCGCACGGTCCGTGCCCCGTGTTTCGCGGCACTCCTCGCCGACCCCGGTGATCCGGTGGCGGGGGAGCGGGCGGCCGACGGCACCTGGTGGCCACAGGATCCCGGCCGCTCCGTGCCCGCGCTGGTCGCCCAGGTCGCTCAGGAGCACGGTCTCGGCCAGGACGCCGCCGCACTCTACCTGGTGCTGCTCGCGATGCCGGATCCCACCGACAAGAACGTCACCCGGTGGACGGGCTGGAAGACCGCCCGGTTCAAGACGGCCCGCGCCGAACTGGCCACCACCGATCTGGTGGTCGAGGCCAGCCGGATCCGGGCGGGCCGCTCGCTCTTCCTCCCGGGGGCCTGGCTGGACCTCAAGGCTCCGCGTATCCCGCTGGAGGAGTGGAAGGTCCCCCTGTTCGACCTGATCAGTGAGAGGACCGCGCAGCTGGGGGTGATCGTGCCCACCGAGCCGGTCGCCGCTCTTTACACCAGGGCATGGCGGCGGGTCCGCGACGGTGACATTCCCCGGCTCGAAGAGCTCCGGGTGCGGCGCGGCAGACGTCGCTGATCCGGACGCCTCCGGGACACGGGTGCGGCGCCGTCCCGTCCGCCGCCGCACCCGCCTGGGTCGGTCCTCCGGCGGACTTTCCCCGCCCCGTCTTCCCCCGGCAGGTCCGCCGCCGCCCGGGCAGACTCCCGACCGAACAGTTCTCCCGGTTTCAGCGGTCTTTTACTCCAGTGGTCTTCTAATGGTCCCAGCAACTTTTCCCGATCTTCGATAGGCACGACCCGGCAGGCACGACTCCAGTGGGTACGGCTCGGCGGTCACGCCGAGCCCGTCGCGGACCCGGGCAGCGGCCCCAGAGACAGAAGGACTTCTCCCTTGACATTCCCTCCACGGCCGAAGCCGGGAGACCCCACCCCTCACGGGGTGGGGCGCCCGCTTCGTCTCCGGCGGCCCTCCCGGCTCACGCCGCCGGGCTCTCACCCCGGCTCCACAGCCGCCTCGCCCCTCCGCCGATCCGGCGGCGAGCGCGCCGGGGCGCACCCGTCCGGTGGTGAGCGCGCCGGGTCACGCGCATTCGGAAGCGCGCACGCCGGGGCTCATACGCCCGGCGATCCGGTCGTGACCGCCGGACACAGCACCGAACCGTCCGGAGTCCCGTCGCGTCTCCCTTCCGGGGCCGGCCCCCGGGGGCTCCACGCCGGAGGTGTGCGATGACCACGATGGAACAGGCGGTTCCCTCGATCCCACCCAACCGGCAGGCCCTGCCGGCGGAGGAACGGCACACCGTCGAACTCGCCTTCCTCGCCGCCCACGACGACGGTCCCCGCCCACCCGGCTGGACGCTGACCCCGCGCGCGGTGGTCACGTTCATCTGCGGCAGCGGCGGCGAGGCCCTGGAACTGCCCGGAACCCGGTCCGTGACGGCCGGCGGCGACCCCGAACTCCCGGCCAGGCTCGTGGTGGCCCCCAAGTTCGTCGGCGAGCGCGCCCTGGTGGAACGCTGCGTGGTCACCCTCGCCGGAGAGCGCGGTCTGCTGCTGGTCGGCGAACCCGGCACCGCCAAGTCGATGCTCTCCGAACTGCTCGCAGCGGCCGTCTCCGGAACGAGCGCGCTCACCGTGCAGGGCACCGCGGGCACCACCGAGGACGCCTTCCGCTACGGCTGGAACTACGCCCTGCTGCTCGCCCAGGGGCCGAGCCGCCAGGCGCTGGTCGACTCCCCGGTGCTGGCCGCCATGCGCGCCGGTCTCGTCGCCCGGATCGAGGAGATCACCCGTTGCCTGCCGGAGGTGCAGGACGCCCTGGTGTCGATCCTGTCCGATCGGCGCGTCAACGTGCCCGAACTCGCGGGCACCGTCGACGCCCTGGTGGCCGCAGCCCCCGGCTTCACCGTGATCGCCACGGCCAACCTGCGTGACCGGGGTGTCTCGGAGATGTCGGCCGCGCTCAAACGCCGGTTCAACTTCGAGACCGTTCACCCCATCGCCGACCCCGCGGCCGAGGCCGCCCTGGTGCGCGATCAGGCCACCGCCGTGGTGCAGCGCGCAGGCGCCGCCTTCGGCGTGGACGACGCCGTGCTCGACGCGCTGGTCACCGTCTTCCGTGACCTGCGCTCCGGACGGTCGGCCGAGGGCTGGGACGTGGAGCGTCCCGGAACGGTGATGTCCACCGCCGAGGCGGTACAGGTCGCCGCCTCCCTCGGCGTGGCGGCGGCCTACCTGCCCGCCGGGGACGTCCTCGACCTGATGCCCGGTCACCTGCTGGGCGTGGTGCGCAAGGACGACCCGGCCGACCACTCGCGGCTGCTCGGCTACTGGGACGGCCCGGTGCGCCGCCGCGCCGAAGACGGCTCCGCGATGTGGCGTCGGCTCTGGGACCTGCGGGAGAACCTCCGTTGACAGGCGATCGGGAAACATCCTCCCGTGGTGCGCGTTCACGGGAGGCGGTCGCCTGGGGTACCTCCGATCCCCGCGAGATCGTGGACGCCCTCGCCGGAGCCGGTCGGCCGTACCTGCTTGGGGTGCGTCACCACAGCCCGGCGCTGGCGGTCGCCGTTCCGGCACTGCTGGACGCCGCCGGTGCCGAGGTGGTCTGCGTCGAACTGCCCGCCGACTTCCAGCCGTGGCTGGCGCACTTGGCGGATCCGGCCACGGTCACCCCGATCGCCCTTGCCGGGACGGACGAGGAGGGGCGGCTCGGGTTCTATCCCTTCGCCGACTTCTCCCCGGAACTCGCCGCCGTCCGCTGGGCCAGGGAACGCGGGGCCGAGGTGATCTGCTGCGACCTGCCGCTGTCCGCCCCGGCCTGGTCCGAGGAGAACCCGGCGCGGACTCCCCCCGACCGGCCGGATCCGTCGGCGGCCGAACACCCTCAGCCGGGGTCGCCTCAGGCGGAGCCGTCACCGGCGGAACACTTCTCCCGCACCGAATCCCCTCGCACGGGACACCCTCGCACGGGACACCTCCGCACGGGACAGGCCCGGCCGGTGGTGGCCTCCGGTGAGCCGTACCGCGCGGAGCCGGTCAAGGGTGGGCAGGTCTCCGACGACTCGTCTCAGGTGGAGTTGGCTCGCATCGAACGGCTTCCCGCCGAAGCGGTCCTGACAGAGCAGGCTCCGGTGGACACGGAGGTCTCGGCGGCCCCGGTCGTTTCAGTGGACGCGGTGATCCCGGTGGGGAACGTCTTCGCCGACGGTCTCGCCGCCTCCTGCACCGGGCGGGACGGGGACGACATGTGGGATCGCGCCGTGGAGGTGCTCGCTCCAGGGTGCCCGCCCGAGGCGGTGCGCCGGGCCGCGCTTGGCGTGGGCTGGGCGTTGCGCCAGGACGCGGAGATCTCGGGTGGTGTGCTGTCCAGAGACCTGGCCCGTGAGGCGCACATGCGTGAGGTGATCGCCGGCGCCGCCGCCGGTGGCCGTAGGGTCGCCGCCGTGGTCGGAGCCTTCCACGCCCCCGCACTGGTCATATCGGTGGACGAGGCCGCCGGGGGGGCGGCGCCGTCGATCCCGGCCGGCCCCGCCGGAGGGCGCGCGGCCGAGATGGCTGTGGCAACCTCACCCGGTGGCGGTGGCGGTGGCGGTGGCGGTGGCGGTGGCGGTGGCGGTGGCGGTGGCGGTGGCGGTGGCGGTGGCGGTGGCGGTGGCGGTGGTCCCTTGTCCGCCACGTCGCTCGTCCCGTACGCCTTCGACCTGCTCGACTCCCGGTCCGGCTATCCGGCGGGCATCCGGGATCCACGCTGGCAGCAGGCGGTCTTCGCCGCCGCAGGTGATCCTGGAAGGGTCAGGGACGCCGCCGCCCGTGCGATCACCGACCTGTGCCGGGAGTTGCGCGCGGCCGGGCACACCGCGGGCACCGGGGAGGCCGTGGAAACCCTGCGGCTCGCCTGCGATCTGGCCCGGTTGCGAGGGTTACCCGCGCCGGGCCGGGGCGAGTTGCTGGAGGCCGTGACGACCGTGCTCGGCCAGGGGGAGTCCCTCGGGCGTGGCCGGGCGCTCGCCCGTGCCCTCGAAGCCGTTCTCGTCGGTACCGACCGTGGCAGGACCGCGCCCGGTACACCCCGTTCCGGGCTCGGCCCCGCGGTCGAGGCCGAGCTGGCGGCCTTGCGGCTGCCCTGTCCGGAGAACCCCGGCTCTCGCGAGATCCGCCTTGATCCGCTCCGCTCCGCCCTGGACCGCCGCCGCGAGATCCTGCTGCAGCGCCTGCTGGCGTGCGGTGTCGGGTACGGCCAGCCGATCGAGGTGGTCGCGACGGGGGACGCGACCGCGCTCACCACCCGGTGGCGGCTCTCATGGACCCCCTCCGTCGCCGCCCTGCTCGATCTGGCGGGCGTGCGTGGGGTCACCGCAGCCCTGGCGGCCGCCGGGACGCTGCGCGAGACCTTCCGTCGCGAGTCCGCCGAAGGGGGCGCCACCTGCGAGTTCATCCTCGCGGGCCTGCGTGCCGCGGCGGTCTGTGATCTGCCGGACCTGGTCGCCGACCGCCTCGCGGACGCCACCGCCGTACTTCCGGCCACCGCGGGTCTCCCCGACCTTCTCCAGGCCCTCGACCTGCTGGAGGCGCTGCGCCGGGAGCACCTTCCCGGCACCACGCCGGAAACCCGGCGGCAGGCCGCGGAACTGGCCGGCACACTGCTGGAGGCCGCGGTCCGCGCGCTGCCCGGCCTGGTCGGCAGTGACCGGCAGGAGGACGCCTCCGCCCTGGTCGCGCTCGTCATCCGGGTGGGCGAACAGCGGCTGGGCATCCGCATGGACGACGCGCTCGGCGCCCTCGTGCGCGCCGGCTCCGCGCTCATGCAGGGAGCCGCGCTGGCGGCCCGTGTCCTGCTCGACCTGGACGTTCCACGCACTCTCGGTGCTCGCGCCGCAGGGTGGATCGACACCGCCACCGGCCCGGACGGGCGTCACCGCCTGTCTCGCCTGCTCACCGGTCTGCTCACCGCCGCGGGCCCGCTCCTGCAGTCGGCCACGGCGGCGCTCGATCCGGTGCTGGACCGCATCGACGGGCTGACCGACCAGAGTTTTCTGGACCGGCTGCCGGCTCTGCGCGGTGGTTTTGACACGCTCGCCCCGGCGGGGCGCGACCGGTTGCTACGGGTCGTGACCGACCGCCTCGGCGATCGGATCGATCTGGCGTTGGGCGCTCCGCCGGAACTCCTGGCCCTCTGGGCCGGTGCCGACGCCGCCGGACTGGCCGCCCTGAACGCCCTGGGACGTTTCACGCCCGGACTCTCCGCTCTCTCATCAGGGGCGCACGGGACACGTGACGCGGGACCTTGCGCGGTGCCCGCGGCATCCGAGACGGCTGGGCTCGGCCGGCAGGCCGTGAAGTCGGAGGGGGCCGGGAAGGCCGGGAAGGCCGGGAAGTCTGGGGAGGCCGGGAAGTCGGAGCAGGCCGAGACGGCGGTGGGGGCGGGGGGTGCCGGGCGGCGGCTGGCTCCCGCCGATCGGTGGCGGTTGCTGCTCGGCAGGGAGACCGAGTACCTTCCCGCCGACGCCCGGCGTTACGCGCACGCCCTGGACGAGCTGTACGGCGCGGGCCGAGGAGAGGGGGCGGCCGATGTCGGATCCGGGCGGGGCGCCCGGCAGGGGGGCGGCGGTGGTGGTCAAGGGGCCTCCTTCCCCACCGCCCGAGAGTGGGCGGTGGAGCTCGACGCCCTGTTCGGCGCCGAGGTACGCGAGGAGGTGCTGGCCAGGGCGGCCCACACCGGGCGGACCGATGTGCTCGCCGTACTCGACCCCGAGGCGGTGCGCCCGTCGATCGACCTGCTGACCTCGGTTCTCTCCCTGGCGGGTGGACTGCCGGAGCAGCAGCTCTCCCGGCTGCGACCGCTCGTCCGCCGCCTGGTCGCCGAACTCGCCCGCGAGCTCGCCACCCGGCTGCGTCCGGCACTGACCGGGCTTGCGACGCCACGCCCGACCCGCCGCCCCGGCGGTCGCCTCAACCTGTCCGCCACCCTCAGGGCCAACCTGGCGCACACACGCCGGACCGACGACGGCAGGTTTCTCGTCGTCCCGGAGCGGCCGGTCTTCGACACCCGGGTACGGAACGAGGCCGACTGGCGGCTGATCTTCGTGGTCGACGTGTCCGGCTCGATGGAGGCCTCGGTGATCTGGTCCGCGCTCACCGCGGCCGTCCTGGGGGGTGTCCCCACACTCTCGACCCACTTTCTCGCCTTCTCCACCCAGGTGCTCGACCTGACGGACCAGGTCGCCGACCCGCTGTCCCTGCTGCTTGAGGTGCAGGTCGGCGGCGGCACCCATATCGCCGCCGGACTCGCTCACGCCCGCTCCCTGGTCACCGTGCCGAGCCGTACGCTCGCCGTGGTGGTCAGCGACTTCGAGGAGGGCTATCCGATGGGGGGGTTGCTCGGAGAGGTTCGCTCCCTCGTCTCCTCCGGTGTGCATCTGCTGGGCTGCGCGGCCCTGGACGACACCGGTGCGCCGCGCTACTCAGTGCCCGTCGCCCAGCAACTCGTCGCTGCGGGAATGCCCGTCGCCGCACTCAGCCCGCTCGCTCTCGCCCGCTGGGTGGGCGACCGCCTCCGAGGAGAAGCCCGTTGAATCTCCCCCTCCCGGTCCCCGGCCCCGCCCCGGCCTCCGGCTCCGTGGTTTCGTCGCCCGCACAGCTGCCGCCGGTGGAACCTCATCTGGCCGCCATGGCCGTGGAGGACCTCACACCTCGCCTGCGCAAGAAGCTGGACGCGGCGATCGAACGCTGTGCCGGGTTGCCCGTCACCGTCGACGGACAGACCGTCTCCGTCAGCTGGGGGGAGGACGCGGTGGTCACCCTCACGCCGGGATCGCCGGGATCGGTCACCGACCCCGGCGAGGCACGGTGCAGCTGCCTGCTGGCGCCACGCTGCCTGCATCGCGCGGCCGTTCTCAACGCCTGTCCGGTCGCGGGTGTGGGAGCGGACCCGGACCTGACGGCCGGCCGGGAGGCATCCCGCCACGAGGGGGCCTCCAGGGGGCGGTCTTCCGGCGGGGAAAATCCGGAAAATCCGGAAAACACGAAAAGTCGCCACGTTCCGAACACCGACTTCACCGGTGGGGGTACGGCCGTCGTGTCGGGTACCGGACCTGCCGGGCGGCTGGTCACGGCTTCGGGGGTCTCCACGGACGCGGGTTCCGCTGCCGGGGATGCGGTCGCCGCCTCGGATGTGGGGTCCGCTGGACATACGGCTGTGGCCGCGGAGGCTCTGCGGGATTTCGATCCTCCGGCCCCCACCACCGGACAGGTGGCCGCCGCGGCCGGGGTGTGGAACGCGGCCGTGGCGGTGCTCGTGGCAGGGGTGCCGGGGGCGGGGGCGGTGCTCCAGGCCGAACTGCTCCGCGCGGCCCACACCGCCCGGCTGGCCGGTCTGCCCAGAGCCGAGGCCGCGGCCCTGGGCGTCGTGCGCGGCCTGCGCGCCGCCCGGGCACGTCACGACGACCACCGCCTCGCCGACCTGGTCTCCGCGCTTCGGGAACTGTTGCTGACCTCGGGCAGGCTGGCGGCGGCCGACCCCGACCCGACCCTGGTGGGAACCGCGCGCCGCGCCTACCGGCCGGGCGGCGCGCTACGGGTTTACGGGGTCTGCCGGGAACCGGTGATCAGCGCCACCGGCTATGCCGGGGTGGTCACCCATCTCCTCGCCGAGGACGGGCGCTGGTTCTCCGTCGCCGACGTCAAGCCCGGAGGGTCGGCCCGCGCCCGTGGCGCCGCCACCGCGGCGGTCGCGCTCGGTACGGCCGGCATGAACCACGCCCAGCTCGCCCGGAGGGGGCTGCTGATCTCCGGGGCGACGGTCTCCCCCGGAGGTCGTCTCGGGGCTGGACGAGGGGTGCGGGCCACGCCCGTCCCCGGGATGTCCTGGTCGGAGGGGCCGCTGGCCGCGCTGTTCGCCCGCCCGCTCGACGAGGTGGCCGACGCGCTGCTGTCCGGCGGCGCCTGGAGCGATCCGCAGACCGCGGAGGAGACGGAGCGGCCGGTCGGGTGCGATCTGGTGATCGTCGGTGCCGAGGGAGACCGGCTGCTCGCGCGCCGGTTGCCCGCCGGCGGTTCCGGGGCGGGGGGAGCGTGTGGCGAGCCGGTGAAGGCGGCGCGAAAGGAGCCGGGAGAAGCGCCGTCCGGGGGGGAGGTGTCGCGAAAGGAGCCGGGGGGAGCCTCGGCCGGGTGGGCGCAGGCGTGGGAGGAGAGACCGGGAGGAGCCTCGGCCGGGCGGGCGGAGGGGACGGCGGAGGGGCCACTGGTCCGGCTCGTGCCTGCCAGCTCCCACCCCGACCTGGCTCACGTCGCCAACCTGCGGCAGCTCGCCTCCCTTCCGGGGCTGCGGGTGCGGGTGCTCGGTCGGCTGGACCCCGGCCGGGCCGCCACTCTGCGCCCGCTCGCGGTCGGGCCGGTGCCGGGGGACGGGCCGACGCTCCGCCTGCCCGCCGAGTGGCTGGGCCACGCCGACTTCGGTTACGACCACCTGCAGGGCTCCCACCTGCCGCCCCGTGACGTGTGTCCGCCGTGGGCGGAGGAGACCACGGCGGCCGTTGACCCGGTGACGGGCTCGCCCCTCTGGCGGGTGCGCCGCCTGGTCGAGCTGGCCGTCTCCGGTGGGCGGCGAGCGGTCGCCGAGTCGGCGCGCGGCGGTGACTCCCTTACCCAGCGGGCCTCGCTCCGCCGTGCGGGGTTCGAGACCGCCGCCGAGCTGGTCGGTGTGCTGACCGTGGAGGCCGACCGCCGCTCCCGTGACGTGTTCGGCCGTCTGGTGGACGCCGACGGGGACCGGTACGCCTGGTCGTGGCTGGCCACCGCCCTCCACCTCACGGTCACCGAGCGGGCACTGGTCCAGGCGTCCTGGCACGACCACCGGAGTCGTTGAGGTCGTCTCCGGCAGGTGAGCCGCGGCCCCTGGATGTTGTCCCTTTGCCGCTGATTTTTATGTGTTTGCTTACCGGTCGGTCGGCAAGTACGGTAACTGGCCGGCCGGTAAGTCGGTTCGGATGGGGAAGGGAACACAGTGGCGTCGCAGGACGGTACGCAAGACGCGGAGGCCCCGTCGGCCTCGGTGACGGGTGAGACGGTTCCGGGGGAAGGAGCAGGGCTGGGGTTCAGTCACCGCCAGATCCTGGTCACGATGAGCGGCCTGGTCATCGCCATGCTGCTGGCGATGCTGGACAACATGATCGTCGCCCCGGCGTTGCCGACGATCGTCGGCGAACTGGGCGGCCTGAACCACCTGGCCTGGGTGGCCACGGGATACATTCTGGCCTCCACGGTGTCCACGCCGATCTGGGGCAAGCTCGGCGACCTCTACGGCCGCCGGATCATCTTCGTCTCCGCCGTGGCGATCTTCCTGATCGGCTCGGCGCTCTGCGGCATGTCCCAGGACATGGCGCAACTGATCGGTTTTCGCGCGGTCCAGGGCCTGGGCGCGGGCGGTCTGATGGTCGGCGTGATGTCGATCATCGGTGAGATGATCCCGCCGCGGGACCGCAGTAAGTATCAGGGCCTGATGATGGCCGTCATGCCGGTTTCGATGATCGGTGGCCCGCTCATCGGCGGCTTCATCACCGACAACCTCGACTGGCGCTGGGCCTTCTACGTCAACCTGCCGCTCGGCGTGGTCACCCTGGTGGTCTGCTGGATCACCCTCGGCAAACTGCCGAGGGGTACCGGCAAGGCCCGTATCGACTGGCTGGGCGCCGGGCTGCTCACCGTGTGGATCACCGCACTGGTGCTGATCACCAGCTGGGGCGGCTCCCAGTACGACTGGGACTCGGCGCAGATCCTCGGGCTCGCGGCGCTGACGGTGGTCTCGTTCGTCGCCTTCATGATCGTCCAGCGGCGGGCGGTCGAGCCGATCATGCCCCTCCGGGTCTTCGGCAGCCGTAACTTCTCCCTGGCCGGAGCGCTCGCCTTCATCTCGGGCTTCGCGATGTTCGGCGCCATGGGGTTCCTGCCGCAGTTCCAGCAGTTCGTCCAGGGCTCCTCGGCCACCAACAGCGGCCTGCTGCTGACACCCATGATGATCTCCGCGATGATCGTCAGCCTGGGGGGCGGTGTGCTGATCAGCAGGACCGGGCACTACAAGTCCCTGCCGATCATCGGCTCCATCCTCGTCGCCGCCGGCCTGGCACTGTTCGCCACCGTGGACGTCGGCACCTCCACGACGCTCTCCGGCCTCTACATGGTGGTCCTGGGCGCCGGCATGGGCGCGCTGATGCAGACCAGCACCCTCATCGCCCAGAACAGCATCGAGCTGCGCGACATGGGCGCGGGCACCGGCGCCTCCACCTTCCTGCGCAACATGGGCAGCTCGCTCGGCGTCTCCCTCCTCGGTGCCGTCTACGTCAACCGCCTGACCGACTCCCTCGCCGAGGCCGGGGCCGGCGCGCGGGATATCGCGGCCTCCGCCACGTCCATGACCCCGCAGGCGCTGCGAGCCCTGCCGGAAGCGGCCCAGGACCTCTTCAAGCAGGCCGTCACCGACGGCATCACCATGCTCTTCGCCTGGGGCGCGGTGGTGGCCGCCGCCGGTGTCGTCATCGCCCTGTTCATCCGCCAGGTCCCGCTCCGCGGCGGGGGGACGCCGGAGGCGGTCAAGCCCGACGCGGAGCCGGCGGCGGTCAGAGGCTGAGCCGGTCCGGACGTTACGAGGGGCGGGTGAGTGTGAGGCGGGCGACCCGGCCCTGGTCGCCCGAGGCCCAGCAGCTGAGGTCGGTGGTGCAGGCCACCGTGTCGAAGGAGCCGGCGTCGAACTTCTGCCAGCTCCGCCCCGCCGAGAACGTCACGTCACTGCCGGTGGGGCCCACCGCGATCGCGGCGGACGGCAGGCCGGGCAGCCACGCCACGCCCGAGCGGAACTCCTTCGAGGTGGTGGACGCGGGCTGCCAGGTCGCACCGCCGTCCCGGGTCAGGGCGGCGGCGTCGGGCGAGGGCTGATCCACCCGGTAGTCACCGCCCACGGCGATGCCGTGCCGCGGGTCGCGGAACGCCATGGCGAAGACGCCCCGGGTCGGCTCGACGGCCGGTATCGAGGTGTCGGCCACGGTCCAGGTGTGGCCCCGGTCGCGGGAGTGGAAGATCCGCGAGCGCGCGCCCCCGCCGCTGGACAGCCAGACGTCACGTCCTCCCGAGGTGACGAGGCACTGGCCGCTGGCGGCGAACGCCGCCTCGCCGGGGAGGGCGTCGGGCATTCCGTCGGCGGGGAGAACCCGCCAGCTACGCCCCCCGTCGTCGGTGGAGGCGACGCGGAACCTCCCGTCGACGGGATCGCTCATCGCCAGCCCGTGCTTGCGGTCGAAGAAGCCCATGCAGTCGTAGAACGACTTCGGCTCGTCGCTGCGGAACGTCTCCGACCAGGTCCGGCCGCCGTCCTCGGTGCGGTATATACGGGAGGCGTCGCCCTCGCCGATCGAGAGGATCAGGGCGTTGCGGGCGTCGAACGCCTCGATGTCGCGGAACTGGAGATCGGCGGCGTTCGGCGGCGAGACGTTCTGCCAGCTCCGGCCGCCGTCGTGGGTGCGCAGCACGGTGCCGAGGGTGCCGGACGCCCATGCCACGTCGCGGGTCACCGGGGCCAGGCCGCGGAGGCGGGCCGTGACCCCGGTGGGCTTGAGCTCCCAGGTGAGAGGTGGCGCGGAGGGCGTCGTGGCCTCCGCGGGCGCGGGAAGGGCGCTGATGAGCACACCTAAGCCGGAAATAGCGGCAAACGCGGATCTAAATCTCATGCGCCGCAAGATAGTCAGAAAATATCAAATACGTCTATAAGTCCGGACGGGATTTCTGTAGCCGGCGCCGTACCTCGGTGACCTGGAGCGGTTCGGCGATCCCGTCCCACGGGGCGAGCGCGGTCAGCCCCTTCTCCCGGTGGGACCGAGCGCCTCGCGGCTCCGCCCGAGCGAGGTGCAGCCATGCCAGCGCGGTGCTCACGCCCGTCGCGGGCAGCCGCCGCAGGGCCGACCTGAGGAGCTTGGCGGCCTCCCTGCGCTCCGCCTCCGGAAGCGTCGCCGCCCGATGTATCTGGCAGCGGGCCTGGCCGACCGTGTCCCCCAGCAGCCCGTACATCCGGATCGCCTCCTCCCAGTCGGCCGACGCGTCACGCGTCCTGCCCAGGAGCCAGTGGACGAGCGCCAGGAGCTCCCGGGCGTGGGCCTCGGCGTGCCCGTCGCCCGCCTGCCGCGCGACCTCCAGAGCCTGGACCAGGATGCCCACGGCGTCGGTGTACAGGCGGTCGGCCTCGTCCGTGCCGCCCTCGAAGCCGAGGACCTGCCCCCGGCGTATCCGCAGGACGGCCATGTTGATCCACCGGGTGGCCTGTCCGGTGGCGTCTCCACTCGGCAGGGCCTGGCCGTACTGCACCAGTGACGACTCCACCGCGGTGAACTCGTCGCCGGTCGCCAGCAGCGTCGCCGCACGCGCCAGGTGGAGCTGGGCGGGCCAGGACTCGACGCCGGTACGCAGGTGCGACGCGGCGTCGAGATGCTCCTTGGCCATGCCGGGCTCGCCCAGCACCAGGGCGATCAGGCACAGTCGCAGTTCGGCGGTGGCCTGGACCTCCGTGTCGTCAAGGGCCTTGGCCGCCTGGGCCAGGGCGCGGGCGGTCTCCCGCCTCTCCTTGTGGCGCTGCTCAAGAAAGAACCACACCTCAAGGGCGTCCGCGATCCGCCAGAACGGACCGGACGCCCACGGTGCCGGTCGGCGTGTTCTCAGTATGTGCAGCAGCGCCTTGTCCTCGACACCGAACCAGGCCCGCGCCTCCTCCTGCGGGAGCCGTTCGGCGAAGAGGTCGGCCCGGTTCGCGAAGTGCTCCACCAGGCGCCGCCAGGCCGCCTCCCAGTCCTCCGGCGGCGTCACGATCGCGCGCGCGGCGTCCACCACCCGGACCCGGGACTCTCGCACCCGCTCCACCAGGCCGTGCTGACTCAACTCCTCCATAGCCCGCTCGGTGTCGTGCTCCGTCCCGCCCGTGAGGGCGGTGGCCCCGTCGATTCCGAGTTCGGCGATCGGCGCGCGGGCGAGCAGCGCCAGCAGTCGCCTGGCCGCCGGCCGTACTCGCCGCAGTTGCATGGCGAGCAGCAGTTGAAGCGTGTGGTCGTGGGGCCCCTGCTCCAGGTCGGCCACCAGTGCCGCGATCGGCACCCGCGGATTCTCGGCCAGCCAGCGGCCGATTCCGACCGCGATCGCGGGCCTGCGCAGGAACAGGTTCGCCAGTCTCTCCGTCGACGCGGGGTCGGCCTCGATCCGATCCGCCGCGATCTGGGAGCGCAGCAACGCCACACCCTCGCCGGGGCTCAGCAGACCGGCCTGTACGACCGCCACCTCCGCGGGGACCGCGCAGTCCGTGTCCGCCTTGAGCTCCCCCGCGACGATCACCCAGCCCCCGGGCACGTGGCGGGGGAGCCACGCCACCTGGCTCCACCGTTCCACGTTGTCCAGAACCAGGACGTGCCCGGTGTTCCGGAGCGCGCCGAGAACCTCCTGCGCGGCCTCCTCCGCGCTCCCGACGGGCCCCAGCGGGCGGCCGAGCGTCCGCAGCACCCGCTCCGTCACGCTCGCCGCGTCCTCGGGTTCGTCCCGGTCCTGCCCGCGCAGATCCGTGTAGCGCTGCCGCTCGGTCTCCGGTGCCAGTCTCCATCCGGCGTTGACGGCCATGGTGGAGGTGCCGCTTCCGGCCGGCCCCCGCACCAGGACCAGGCCCCGTGCCAGGGCTCGGTCGACCACCTCCCCGACCTCCCGCTCCCTGCCGACCGTGGTGTCGACCCGAGGGGGCAGCCGCGGGCGTGCCGCGGCGGCGTCGTTGAGGGGGAGGGGCCGCTCGCCCCTGCGCAGCCATTTGATGGAGAGCAGGAACAGGCTCACGGTGATGATGAGCCCGAGCGGAATCACCACCTCCAAGGCGTTCACCACCTGGTCGGAGATGACGCTCGCCGCCAGCGACAGGCCAATGGTGGCCATGGCGGCCAGGAACTCCCTGCGGTTCCTCGGCAGCGCCGAACGCAGTCCGGCCAGTCGTCTCCCGGACACTCGCAGTCCGGCCGGTCGAGGCCGGAGTCTTCCGGACGGGCCCGGGGAATCGGAACTCAACGGCGGACTCCCTGTGTCAGACCTTGGATCAGCGACCTGCCGGTCGCCAGCAGCAGCAGCGCGGGTACGGCGGTCATCACGACCCCCTGGGCCGCCAGCGCACCGGCCGAGGTCACGAACTGGCGGGACTGCTGAAGCATGATCAACGGTGCCTGGTTCGCCGCCGGCCAGTTCAGCAGCAGACCGATCACCAGGTCGTTCCACGCGAGCACGAACGCCAGCACCGCCACCGTGGCCACCGCGGGACCGCTCTCGGCCATCATCTGGAACATCGCCGAGCGTCCTTCGGCCAGTGGCCGCAGCACCACCGGCCGGGGCACGGACATGAACGCGTTACGCAGCAGCAGCACCCCCAGGGGCAGGGCCAGCGCGACGTGGACGAAGCTCAGGATCACGGTGCCGCCCAGCCGCCCGGCCAGCATCTCCCCGAGCGGCTTGGCCAGTACCTGGGGAGGCAGCACCGCGAGCAGGACCGTCACCGCCGTGACGATCCGCCGCGTACGGCGGGGCAGCCGCTCGTGCGTCAGGGCATAGGCGGCCGGTACGGCCACCAGTGTGGTGACGGCGGAGACCAGCAGCCCGCGCTGTGCCGTGGCCCACAGCGCACTGGAGAAGGAGCCGTCGTCGAACGCCTCGCCGTACGACCCTCCCAGAACGTAGCCCCCGGTCCACCACCCGGAGGTGGCGGCCTCCTCCGGAGACCGTAACGAGGTGAGCACGAGGACGACGAAGGGGAACGCCCACAGCGCGGTCACCGTCGAGGACAGAAGGCGAAGGGGCCGGTGGGTGCGTGCCGGCGCGGGGGTGTGCCGCTCCCGCCGCCGGTGTCCCGCCTCCGGCCAGTCCCGGCGCAGCCGCCACAGCACGAGAAGCACCACCGTGCCGGCCATCGCGAACAGCAGAACCGCGAGCGCCGCGGCCTGTCTCCTCCCGAGCTCGTCGTAGTGGCGCCACCAGAAGAGTCCCACCACGTCCACCTCGTCCTGGATCGAACCCGGTGCTCCCACCAGAACCAGGTCGAACACGTGGACCGCGGCGGTGAGCACGATCAGCATCACCAGGGCCGCCGTGGGAAACAGCGCCGGAGCCACCACCGTGCGGAGACGGCGGAGCCTTCCGGCTCCGAAGATCCGCCCTACCCGCAGCAGGCTCTTCGGCACGTTGGCCAGGCCCACGTGGAAGACCAGGAACGCCAGCCCCGTCCACTGCCAGGCGAACGCCAGGCCGAGAACCAGCCAGATCCAGCGGGGGCCGAGGAAGTCGACGAGGACGGGGTCGGGCAGCAGAGAGGCCACCGCACCCCGGGGGGCCGCGTCGAAGATCAGGCGGAAGGTCACCCCCGCCGTCAGCGGGGAGGTGACCGTGGGCAGGGCCAGGGCGACCAGCAGCACCGCCCGCCTGCGGGGTCCCATGTCCCCGGCCAGCCAGGCGAGTCCAAGACCGAGCGCGCAGACCACCAGCGCGAGCACCAGCCAGACGGCGTTGTGCAGCAGGGCGGGCCAGAGGTTGAGGCTCTCCCCGGCGGGGACCCGGTCATCTCGTGGGATCAGGCTGTCGCTCACCGTCCAGGCCAGCGGGACGAGCAGGAAAACGGTGGCGATCAAGGTCGCGGGCACCAGGTATCCCCACGCGGTCCGGCTCCGGCCGCTCCACCTGGCGGGTGCGCGCATGTCGTGATGCGGTGTCACGTCGAAAAGAAGGGCGTCTCGGTCCCTCACGGCCGTCCTTTCCTCCGGCTCAGCGCCCGCATGGAATCCCAGGCCGTGCTCACGGCCTGGGAGCCCTGGACTCCGTCGACGGCGACGTCGACGAACAGCCGGGTCATGATGCGCCACAGATCCTTGCCGTCTCCGCCGGCTCTGCCGGGCAGGAGCCCGTCGGAGAGGTCGAAGGCCGCTTTCCGGCCGTCCCGCAGATACGAGGTCAGGTAGCCGTTTATCGGGGACGAAGCGTTGATCTTCTGGTCGAGCGACAGCATCCCCCCTTTCCCGGCCCACGCCTTCATCGCGGTGTTCGCCGGGTGGCCCGGGGTCTTCGTCTCGCGGTCGAGCCTCTCCACGAACTCCTTGCCGCGACCTTCGTTCGACTTGAGCGCCACCAGGACGTCTCCTCCGACCACCATGGGCGGTACCGATTCGGAGGACCACGGCAGCCTGGAGACCTCGGTCTGTGCGCCGGGGCAGTACTGCCCGATGACGGACTGGGCGAAGTCGGGCGCGGCCAGCATGTCCGCGCTGCCGTAGCGGAAGACGTTGAGGATCGACTCGTGAAACTGCGTGGTCAGCGCCCGAGCGCCCCCGCCGGGCAGCAGGCCGTCGATGGACCACAGATCCGCCAGCCGGTCGAGCGCCAGCCGGACGTTGTCGTCGCCCCACCCCGCCGGATCCTGGAGCAGTCTCCGATACGCCGCCTCGTCGACCCCGAGCAGGACGTTCTCGAACCAGTCGGTGAGCGTCCAGCCGTCGGCCGCGCCGATGGAGAGCGGCCCTCTTCCCTTCCCCTCTCTCTTCGTCATCTCCGCTCTGAGCCTGAGATCCGTCAGCCACGTGTCCCAGTCTTCAGGGGGAGCAGGGGTTCCCGGCCTGTGCCACACCAGCGACTTGTGCGTGACCTTGAACCAGACGCCCTTGATGGAGGGGTCCGCCGGTTGACCGGTGGAGTTGCCGGGTTTAACGCGGAGCAGATCCTGCCAGTAGGCAGGGTCGTCGGAGGAGATGTCCTCCAGCCGGTCGCGGATTCCGGGGTCGTGCACCAGCCAGGGCTGGGGCACGATCGCCACGTCGGGGGCCGCCGGGCTCTTGAGCAGGGTGGCGATGTCGTCTCCGGCCGAGTACACGGCGACGTCGGGGTAGCCCCGCACCACGTTCCGGAAGCTGCTCAGCTCCCGGCCGCTCCACACCACCCCGATCCGCAGCGGGGGGCCGGCGCATCCGGTGACCCCCGCCAGGGCCAGGCCCGACAGTGCGGCGAGGGCCTCCCTACGATTCAACCGCATCGACTATCTCCCAGGAGGTCGCGGGGGTCCGGAGGGTTTCGACCCGGTGCGGGGCGTCGCTCACGATCAGGATCGGCAGGTCGGGGTAGGCCTTCCGGCTCTCGCTCACCGCCGCGTGACAGGAGGGGTGTCCGGTGTGGTCCTCGATCACCACGGCCCTCGCCCCCTGCCAGTGGCACATGGCGCGGGCGAGCGCCACCCGGAGCCTGTCGTCGGGAGGGAGCTCGTGTGGCCGCAGGGTGAGGAGGCCGCGGATCTTCAGCCGCTCGGCGACGTAGTTCACCTGCCCTCTTCTGAAGTCCTCCCCATGGCGCCTGAGCGTCCCGAACCCGATGTTCTGCTCGATCGTCATGTGGGGGAGCAGGCCGCCGCCGGCGGGCACCAGGGCGATGCCGCGTTCCTCGGAGGGCAGCGTGGTGACCTCGCGGCCGGAGATCCGGATCCGGCCGCCGACGGGCCAGGTCTGCCCCAGCAGGACGTCGCTGAAGATCTCGGCGTCGGCGGCGTCATCCGCCAGCACGACCGCCGGCCTTTCCACGCCCACCGTCAGCCGATCGGGTTTCAGTGCCCGTCGATCCCTGCCGTGGTACCAGGAGAGCCCGTCCAGCTGAAGCCGCAGTTCGGACACGGATAGATCAGCTCCGGTAAATGAGGAGAATGTCCGTTCTTTATATATCGCAACGCGGCGGGAGATCGGGAGGTTCCCCGAATTCCCCCTCAGGTTAATTGTCGGATAAGTTGCTTTATATCCCGTAAATGAGGAATATGTTTTCGGGGCGACTTAATGAGGCGGGATGTACGGCCGGAATTAGGGGAGCAGGCCCTGCCCGAACCCCGGGGAAGCTCCGAGGGGGCGGCGGCGTTCGCGGCGACCGCAGCCGTGCCCGTCCCGGCGGATAGGACGTTCGGGCCGGCCCATGGCGCCGGAGCACGACATTATTGTGGTTCATCAAGTAAGTAAGAAATATATTGATTTGTAGCCAAATAGAGCTCACAATCTCGTCATGCCATGCTCTCGGGGATACAGTGGCCCGCTTTTCCGTGGCCGTCACCGTCACCTGCCGGTGGCCGGGCGATCGGCGCGCCGCCCGGCGAGGAGCCGGGGAGCCCCGCTCCGCCGGAGACCGGTCATCAGGAGACCGGTCATCAGGAGACCGGTCATCAGGGAGCCGGCGGCAGGAGCGGGCCGCATCCGGACGGTGATCTCCGAGAGGGCCCGGGCGTTCACGCCGGGCGGCCGTCAAGGGGTTGTCAGAGACGGTCGGAGGCGCGTCAGGATCGCATCGGGATCGCTTTTTCCCAGCGTTGGCGCTCATAGCGTCCCTTTTGTGTGGCTAGCTGGCCTTGTTACCGAAGCAGGAGGAGCGCATGGACACCTCGCGCAGAAGTGAACCCCCGTTGCTGGTCCCGGTCCGTTCGGGAGGCAGGGTTCTGGCCCTGAGCCTGTTCCGGACCCCGGGGGGCAGGCGGACGGCGGTCGCGTTCACCTCGCGGGACCGGCTCGTCGGAGTACTCGGCGGCGGCCACGAGTGGACGTGGCTGAGCGAGCGCGCGCTGCGCGGAATGATCGAGAACCTCGATGTCGCCGGTATCGTGATCGACCCCGCGTGTGCCGTGAAGGGCCGGAACCCGCGCCTGAGGGCGGCGTGATGCGCCGTCCCGTCATCGGCCCGACCACAGGCCGTCAGGGCCGCTGACGTCGGTCGGCGTCGATCGAGGCCCGAGAGGGCCCGCCGGTGGGGACGGCCCGCCCGCCGTCCTCACCGGACCCCGGCCGGACCACTTCGGTCACCGGCCTCGGCCGTGGACCGGTCCGGCCGCCGTTTTTCGGTACGCCGGGAGGCGAAACATTCGGCGTGCCGGCGGTTTTCGTAGAGACGGCGTCAAGCCTTGATGCCTGGCCGTATGGAACTCGTCAAGAACCGCCTTATGGGGAAAAACTTGCGATTTGCTAACTCTGTGCCGCGCACCTCGCAGCGGTGAGAACATTTTTTCCTATCAAGGAGTGGGGATGGCCGACGTCATCTTCGTCGCCCTGACGATCGCGGTCTTTGCGGTTCTCGGGCTTGTCGTCAAGGCGGTGGACCGGCTGTGAGCGCCGTCAACGCCATAGGTCTGGTCGTGGTCGTCGGCCTGGTGGTCTTCATGGTCGCCGCCCTGCTGTTTCCGGAGCGCTTCTGATGTCACCGACCATGACCGGGATCCTGTTCATCGGATCCCTTGTCGTCGCCCTGATCCTGACGCACCGGCCACTGGGCGACTACATGTACCGGGTTTACACGGCCACCCGGCATCTCGCGGTGGAGCGGGTGATCTACCGGCTGATCGGGGTGCGGCCGGACACCGAGCAGCGCTGGAGCGTCTACGCTCGCAGCGTGCTGGCGTTCTCCGCCGTCTCCATCCTCTTCCTGTACGGCATGCAGCGGCTGCAGGACAAGCTGTTCCTCTCCCTGGGCATGCCCCCGGTCACCGACCACGTGGCCTGGAACACCGCGGTCAGCTTCGTGACCAACACCAACTGGCAGTCCTACTCGGGTGAGTCCACCATGGGGCACCTGGTGCAGATGGCCGGGCTGGCGGTGCAGAACTTCGTCTCGGCCGCGGTGGGCATGGCGGTGGCGATCGCGCTGGTGCGCGGATTCGCCCGCAGGACGACCGACGAGCTGGGCAACTTCTGGGTCGACCTGGTGCGCGGCTCGGTGCGGATCCTGCTGCCGATCGCCTTCGTCGGCGCGGTGGTCCTGGTGGCCGGCGGACTGATCCAGAACTTCTCGGCACCGCACGACGTGGCCACGCTGACCGGCGGAACCCAGGCGATCACCGGCGGCCCCGTGGCCAGCCAGGAGATCATCAAGGAGCTGGGCAACAACGGCGGCGGTTTCTACAACGTCAACTCCGCCCACCCGTTCGAGAACGCCACCGGCTGGACCAACTGGGTGGAGATCTTCGCGATCCTGATGCTGCCGTTCGCGCTCCCGCGCACCTTCGGCCGGATGGTGGGCGACCGGCGTCAGGGGTACGCGATCGCCGCGGTGATGGCGACGCTGGCCCTGATCAGCGTCGCGGTGCTGACCGGCCTTGAGCTCGCGCACGGCGGCACGGTGCCGCAGGCGGTCGGCGCGGCGATGGAGGGCAAGGACGTGCGGTTCGGGGTGGCCAACTCCGCCACCTTCGCCGCGGCCACCACGCTGACCTCGACCGGCGCGGTCGACTCCTTCCACGACTCGTACACCGCGCTGGGCGGAATGATCACGATGTTCAACATGATGCTGGGCGAGGTCGCGCCGGGCGGTGTGGGCGCGGGGCTGTACGGCATGCTGGTGCTCGCGGTGATCACGGTGTTCGTCGCGGGCCTGATGGTGGGCCGCACCCCCGAGTATCTGGGCAAGAAGATCGGTGCCAGGGAGATCAAGCTCGCCTCGATGTACTTCCTGGTCACCCCGGTTCTGGTGCTGACGGGTACGGCGTTCGCCATGGGCTCGTCGGAGCAGCGGGCGAGCATGCTCAACAGCGGCCCCCACGGTTTCTCCGAGGTGCTGTACGCCTTCACCAGCGCCTCCAACAACAACGGGTCGGCGTTCGGCGGCCTGACGGTCAACACCCTGTGGTACGACACGGCGCTTGGACTGTGCATGGCGCTGGGCCGGTTCCTGCCGATCGTCTTCGTGCTGGCCCTGGCCGGGTCCCTGGCCAGGCAGTCGCCGGTGCCCGCGTCGGCGGGCACGCTGCCCACGCACCGGCCGCAGTTCGTCGGCATGGTCGTCGGCGTGACACTCATCCTCGTCGGGCTGACCTTCCTCCCCGCCCTGGCGCTGGGGCCGCTCGCAGAAGGAATCAACTGATATGCCAACCCAGACGCTCAAGGTGCAGGGCCGTACCCCCGACAGCCCGGGTAAGAAGGACGGCAAGGTCGGCGGCGGGCTGCTCGACCCCAAGCAGCTGATCCTGTCGCTGCCGGACGCCTTCAGGAAGCTCAACCCGGTGACGCTCTGGCGTAACCCGGTGATGTTCATCGTCGAGATCGGCGCGCTGCTCACCACGGTGCTCGCGGTCGTCGAGCCGTCGTTCTTCGCCTGGGCCGTCGTGCTCTGGCTCTGGCTGACGGTGCTCTTCGCCAACCTGGCCGAGGCGGTCGCCGAGGGCCGGGGCAAGGCGCAGGCCGCCACGTTGCGCGCCGCCAAGCGCGACACCGTCGCTCGCAGGGTCAAGAACTGGAAGCCCGGGATCACCGTCTCCGAGTGGGACGTCGTGGGCGCTCCCGAACTCTGCCAGGGTGACTTCGTGATCGTCGAGGCAGGGGAGATCGTCCCCGGCGACGGCGACGTGGTCGAGGGCATCGCCAGCGTCGACGAGTCGGCGATCACCGGCGAGTCGGCGCCGGTGATCCGGGAGTCCGGCGGTGACCGCTCGGCGGTGACCGGCGGCACCAGGGTGCTCTCCGACCGGGTCATCGTGCAGATCACCCAGAAGCCGGGGGAGAGCTTCATCGACCGGATGATCGCCCTGGTCGAGGGCGCCAACCGGCAGAAGACGCCCAACGAGATCGCGCTCAACATCCTGCTGGCCGCGCTGACGCTCATCTTCCTGGTCGCGACCGCGACCATGCAGCCGATGGCGATCTACGCCAAGGCCGAGAACCCCGGGGTGCCCGACTCCCTGGCGCTGACGGCCGAGGGCGTCACCGGGATCGTGCTGGTGTCGCTGCTGGTCTGCCTGATCCCGACCACGATCGGCGCGCTGCTGAGCGCGATCGGGATCGCGGGGATGGACCGGCTGGTGCAGCGGAACGTGCTCGCGATGAGCGGCCGGGCGGTGGAGGCCGCGGGAGACGTCAGCACCCTGCTGCTGGACAAGACCGGCACCATCACGCTGGGCAACCGGCAGGCGTCGGAGTTCGTGCCGGCGCCCGGGGTGTCGGCGGAGGATCTGGCCGCCGCGGCGCAGCTGTCGAGCCTGGCCGACGAGACACCGGAGGGACGTTCGATCGTGGTCTACGCCAAGCAGGCGTACGGCCTGCGGGAACGGCAGCCTGGCGAGCTGGCCCACGCCGAGTGGGTGCCCTTCACCGCCCAGACCCGGATGTCCGGCGTCGCCGTGGACGACCGCCAGGTCCGCAAGGGGGCCGCCACCGCGGTGATGAAGTGGGTCAGGGACAACGGAGGCCACCCCACCGACGAGGTCGGCGCGATCGTGGACGCCATCTCCGGCAGCGGCGGCACGCCGCTGGTGGTGGGGGAGATCTCCGGCGACACGGCCCGCGTGCTGGGGGTGATCCACCTCAAGGACGTGGTCAAGCAGGGCATGCGGGAACGGTTCGACGAGATGCGCCGGATGGGCATCCGCACCGTCATGATCACCGGCGACAATCCGCTGACCGCGCGGGCCATCGCCGACGAGGCCGGGGTGGACGACTTCCTGGCCGAGGCCACGCCCGAGGACAAGCTGGCCCTGATCCGCAAGGAGCAGGAGGGCGGGCGGCTGGTGGCGATGACCGGCGACGGCACCAACGACGCGCCCGCGCTGGCCCAGGCCGACGTCGGGGTGGCGATGAACACCGGCACCTCCGCCGCCAAGGAGGCCGGCAACATGGTGGACCTGGACTCCAACCCCACCAAGCTGATCGAGATCGTGGAGATCGGCAAGCAGCTGCTGATCACCCGGGGAGCGCTGACCACGTTCTCCATCGCCAACGACATCGCCAAGTACTTCGCCATCATTCCGGCGATGTTCGCCGCGGTCTACCCGGGGCTGGAGACGCTGAACGTGATGCGGCTGGCCAGTCCGCAGTCGGCCATCCTCTCAGCGGTGATCTTCAACGCGATCGTCATCGTGGCGCTGATCCCGCTGGCGCTGCGCGGGGTGCGCTACCGGCCGTCGAGCGCCTCCAAGCTGCTCAGCCGGAACCTCTACCTCTACGGCCTGGGCGGGATCATCGTCCCGTTCATCGGTATCAAGCTCATCGACCTGTTCGTTCAGTTCCTTCCGGGGATGTCGTAATGGAACGCCTGCCCAGCTGGGTCCGCCAGCATCTCGCCGCGCTGCGCGCGCTGCTCGTCCTCACCCTGATCCTCGGCGCGGTCTATCCGCTGGCGGTGATCGCGGTGGCTCAGACGGTCTTCGCGGACAAGGCCAACGGCTCCATCATCCGTGGCGGCGCCGGCAAGGAGATCGGAAGCTCGCTGGTCGGTCAGAACTTCACCGACGCCGAGGGGCAGCCGGTGAAGAAGTACTTTCAGAGCCGCCCGTCGGCGGCCGGGGACGGCTACGACATGCTGTCGACCTCCGCCAGCAACCTCGGTCCCGAGGACGTCGTCGACGTGCTGCCGGTGCCGGGGGCCAAGGACGACGAGGGCAAGCCGGACACCGGTAAGCAGTCGCTGCTGACCCAGGTCTGCGCCCGGAGCCTGGCGATCGGGAAACTGGAGGGGGTCAGCGGCGCCCGGCCGTACTGCACCCCCGACGGGGTGGGGGCGGTGCTGAAGGTCTTCCCGGCCTCAGGCACCCCGACCCGGGCGGTCAGCGTCAACCAGGCGTGCCCGGCCGTCCCCTTCCCGGCCACCTACCGTGGGGTGAAGGTCGAGTGCGGCAAGCCCGGCGAGGACTACGCGACGGGCCGTACCGTCCCGATCCGGGGGGACGCGGCCCCGCCGGCGGTGCCCGCCGACGCGGTCACCGCCAGCGCCTCCGGGCTCGACCCGCACATCTCGGTCGCCTACGCCGAGCTCCAGGCGCCTCGGGTGGCCAGGGAGCGCGGTCTGGACGTGACCGGGGTCAGGCGGCTGATCCGGGAGAACACCCTCGGACGCGCTCTGGGCTTCATGGGTGAGCCGGCCGTCAACGTCCTGGAACTCAACCTGGCCCTCGACAAGGGATGACAGACGCTGAGAGCGGGCCGCCGGAGACCTCCGGCGGCCCGCTCTCCGGACGAGAAACGATCGAGATGAACACGGCGAAGGTGACAAAGGCGGCGAGCAGGGGCCGGGGACGGCTCCGTGTCTATCTGGGTGCGGCGCCTGGTGTTGGGAAGACCTACGCGATGTTGGATGAGGGGCGTCGGCGGTTGGGGCGTGGCACGGATGTGGTGGTGGGT